>JBFKLX010000092.1:0-20503 GCA_041630155.1 Acidobacteriota bacterium | reverse complement strand
GTTGAAAGAGCTGGCAGAGTTCCTGCGGCGGCAACACGCGCCCGACCCCAGGCTACCGACTGTGTTGATCGGGCACTCGATGGGAGGCGTGTTGGGCCAGTACGCCTGTGAATCAGGTCCCCAGGATTACCGCGCCTTCGTGAACGTCGAGGGGAATCTGTCGCCGGAGGACTGCACGTTCAGTAGCCAGGCGGCTCGCTTCAGCCTGGCGGATTTCAGCAACGGAGGGTTTCAACAGCTATGCGAGGACATCTATCGCGGCGGCCTCGACGACATTCCGCAGCGTGGGTATTACGCCAGTGTGCGCTTCTGCGATCCGCGCGCCTATCATCTGAACAGCCGGGAGCTGGTGGAGGCATCCCGGAGAGAAGATCTGGCCCGCCGCTTCTCGCGACTCTCCCTGCCCAAGCTGTTTCTCGCTGGTCTGCGAGACCGGGAAAAGAGCCGCTCGGTTCAGCTGCTGGAGGAAGCCGGTGCCTGCTGGGAGGGTTGGGACAAGTGCGGACACTGGCCTTTCCTGGACGAGACGGAGCGTTTCGTCCAGCGGTTGCGGAGCTTCTTGCAGGAGTTGAGCTGAGCCAATCCGTGTCAGGCGGGATTTCCAGGCAGATTGGGGCGCCGCCCTTTGCCTGATGTGGAAGCTTCCCTGTAAGATCCTACACTTTGTTTATGGCGGATCTGACGGGCACAATCGTCGAATACCTGAGTTCAGGGAACCTCGAAATGGGGCTGGTGACGGCCCAATCCGTCAGCAAGCTCCAGCTGACCAGTGTGCACGGGCGCAACCTGAGCCTGGCCCCGCGAAACGTGGTCATTGCGCACCCGGAGCGGTGCAACCTGTCCGAGTTCCCACCCCTGGCCCGTGAACTTCAAGAAGCAATTCACGAGCTGGTCGAAGAGGTCGACACCGAACTGCTCTGGGAAAGCGTGCGCGCGCGCGAAAGGGCGCTCAACATCCAGGAACTGGCCCAGGAGTATTTTGGAGAGTCAGGAAGCCGCCAGTGCTCAGCGGTCTTTCAGGCTGTCTTCGAAGACCGGCTGCGTTTCAAGCAGAAAGGCCTGCAATTCACGCCCCGAACCGCCGAGCAAGTCGAGGAACAGCAGCATGCACAGCAGGTCCGGGCGGAACGCGAGGCGTTTCTGGAGCGCCGCGAGGGCTGGCTGAACAGCCTTCTGGATGCGGCCGAGCCCCAGCAGGTGCCCGAAGAGTTCCGGGCCTTCGTGTCCGATGTCGAGGCCCTGCTGCTGCAGCAGAAAGGGGGCGAGGTCGAGAGGCTGCTGGAGCAGTTGAATCCGGAGTCGACGGCGAAAGAGACGGCTTTTCGAATCCTGGTCAAATCTGGCCGCCTCCCCGAGGACGCCGATCCCCTGCTGATCATCGCCGGCATCGAAGAGCGCTTTCCGCCGGAGGTGCTGGAGGCCGTCTCCCGGCTGTCCGGCTTCCGGCCAGAGCCCCAGCGCATCGACTACTCCGAATTGGGACCCTTCAGCATCGACGACCCCGAGACGCGCGAGATCGACGATGCCGTCACCGTCGAAGCATTCGACGAGGGGTGCCGGGTGGGCATTCACATCGCCGATGCCAGTCACTTCGTCCCGCTGCGGGACCGAATATTCGAGGAAGCCCTGCGGCGAGGCACCACTCTGTATCTGCCCAACCGTACGGTCACGATGCTGCCCGAGGTGCTCTCCTTCGATCTGGCCAGCCTCCAGCAGGACGCACTGCGGCCGGCCCTGACTGTGTGCGTGGACTTCGACTCGGACGACAATCTGGTCGACTGGAGGCTGCAACGTTCGCAGCTGAAAGTCGCCCGAAGGCTCGATTACGACCAGGTGGACGAGTGGTTGTCGGGCCAAGAGCTGGGAGATCCCTGGGTCGAGAAACTCCACACCCTGGACCGGATCACTCAACGCCTGCTCCAACGGCGAGTCGAAAACGGGGCGCTGCTGATTCTCAAGCCGGAACTCAAGATTCGGGTCGACGACGATGGAGAGATCAGCCTCAAGGTCCTGGACAAGGATTCGGCAAGCCGCCGCATGGTCAGCGAGCTGATGATTCTCGCCAATCAGCTGGTCGCCAATTTGGCCGTAAGAGAGGCGATCCCTCTCCTCTATCGAACCCAGGAACCGCCCTCAGAGGCCATCGCGCTCCCGGGCCACTACGACCCGGTGGTCACCGACCAGGTCTTCCGAAAGCTCAAACGCAGCACTATTTCCCTCGAACCGGCGCCTCATGCCAGCCTCGGTTTGGAAGCCTATGTCCAGGTCACTTCGCCGATTCGCCGGCTGGCCGACCTGGCTTGCCAGCAGCAGTTGTCCGCTCACCTGCAGGAACAGCCCCTGCCCCATGCAGCCTCGGAGCTGGAAGAAGTCCAAAGTGCCATCCGTTCCAGCGAAAAGGACCTGCGAGCGGTCGAACGGAAGTCCAACCGCCTCTACCTCCTGAAGTATCTGGATCTGCACTTTCGCGGCCAACCCCTCGAGGCGGTCGTGCTCAGCAGCAGCGCCAGCAGCTACCAGGTCGAGACCTGTGAACTGTTCGCCCGGGGGCGCCTGCTCAGTCCCCAACCCCACGCCCCCGGAGAACACGTCACGGTGCGCATCGACAAAGTCGATCCCGAGGACGACCGCCTCGTGTTCCGACTCTGGGAGGAGTGAAACTCGAGGTCGGCCTCCCAGCCCCCTGCCCCGTGACCCAAGACCCACGCCCCATGCCCCCCACAGAGGTTTGACCCGGTGCTTGCGGGGCACTAGAGTTTGAAATCCGAGGAGGTTTGGCTTGCACCTGGAGCCGCTGGACATTGCGATCATCGCGTCCTACTTCGTGGTAGTCCTGATCATTGGCTTCCACTTTGCCCGACGCCATACGGGCACCGAGGCGTACTTTTTGGCGGGGCGGCGTCTGGGCTGGATGGTGATCGGGTTCTCCCTGTTTGCGTCCAACATCTCGAGCACGACGCTCGTGGGTCTGTCCGGGTCGGCCTACCGGACGGGCATCTCGATCTCCAACTATGAATGGATGGCCTCGGTCGTGCTGGTGTTCTTTGCGATCTTCTTCATCCCCTACTACCTGGGCGCCCGTATCTACACGCTGCCGGAGTTTCTGGAGAAGCGGTTCGACGGCAGGTGCCGTTACTACTTCTCGGTGCTCACCATCGTGGGCAACGTGTTCATCGACACGGCCGGCACCCTCTTCGCCGGCGCGCTGGTCATCAAGCATTTTTTCCCCAGTCTGGACTACTGGGAGTCGGCGCTGGCCTTGGCTCTGGTGGCGGGAATCTACACGGCGGCTGGGGGGCTCTCGGCGGTGGTCTACACCGACGCGATCCAGGCCGTCGTCATCTTGATCGGGGCCTCGGCCGTAACGTTGCTGGCCCTTTCTGCGGTGGGTTCCTGGGAGCAGCTGATCGAGCAGACGCCGCCCGAAATGCTGAGCGTGGTCCGTCCCCTCGACGACCCAACGATGCCCTGGCTGGGGCTGTTGTTGGGCGTGCCGATTCTGGGCTTCTACTTCTGGTGCACCAATCAATTCATCGTGCAGCGCGTGTTGGGGGCTCGCAGCATCGAACACGCCCGCTGGGGATCGCTCTTCGCCGCTCTGTTGAAGCTGCCGGTGTTGTTCATCATGGTGTTTCCTGGGCTGATGGCACGCCAACTCTATCCCGGGCTGGAGCGGGCCGACCTGGTGTTCCCCCAGCTCATCTCGGATCTGCTCCCCGTGGGACTCAAGGGGTTGATGCTGGCAGGGCTGCTGGCAGCCATCATGTCCAGCATCGATTCCACGCTCAATTCCGCGTCCACGCTGGTCACGATGGATTTCGTCAAGAAAGCCAGGCCTCAGACCCCGGACCACCGCTTGGCCGTCTACGGGCGGGTGACCACCCTGGTCATCATGGTGGTGAGCGCTCTCTGGACACCGGTGGTGGCGAGTTTCGAGACGCTTTTCGGCTATCTTCAAAGTGCGTTGGCCTATCTGGTTCCGCCCGTGGCTGCGGTCTTCATCATCGGTCTTTTCTGGAAACGAGCCAATTCCCGGGGTGCCCTGGCCGGGTTGATCCTGGGACACGTCCTGTCCATCAGCGTCCTGATCCTGCAGAGATTCGGCATCGGGACGGAGATTCACTTCCTGATGTGGGCAGGGGTTTTCTTTGCGTTTTCGATCGTGGTGATCGTGGGGGTCAGCCTGGGCAGTCCGCCGCCGGACCCGCAATTGGTCCGGCGCTTCGTCTGGTCTCGGGAGAGCGCGCGGGAGCTGACGGCCGATCTGCCCGACCGGCCCTGGTATCTCGATTACCGCTGGCACTCTGCCGGCTTGCTGCTGCTGACGGCCTGGCTGGTCATCGCCTACTGGTGAATCAAGAGCGAAAGCCACGATTGAATCTCCACGGAGGCCTCGATGCGTAAGCCAAATCTCATGAGCTGCCTTGCTTTGATCGTACTTTCCGGCTGGGCGCTGGGGATGGAGATTGAGCGGCCGGTGCGCCACTGGGAATTCATGAACGCGGTGAGCTCGCGGGCCGCGGTACTGGGCCGGGAAACAGGTGTCTTCGAGGCCTGGGTCTACCCGGTGAAGCTGTTGAGGGAATTCCAGCTGGGTTTCAAACTCAACGGGCGGATCATCCCGCCCGAGAGTGTGGTTCGCAGCGTGATCTACCGCCCGGGGTCGACGACTTTGATTTATTCGGGAGATTACTACGCAGAGCACTTTCTGGTCCGCCAGATAATCGTGGCGCCTCCCGACGAGCCGGGCATTCTGATTCGGCTCGAAATCGAAAGCTCGGCCGATCTGGAGCTGGAAGCCAGTTTTGTGCGGGACTTCACGCTGATGTGGCCGGCCGGCTTGGGAGGGACCTTCGGGACCTGGGACGAGGCCTTGAACGCGTTCGTCATGGGAGAGGGTCTGGGCCGGTTCTTTGCAGCCGTGGGTTCACCGGAGGCGGTGCTGCTGGAGCGGGATTACGGCACCAACTACTCGGCGTCTCAGCGCAGCGCCATTTCCCTGGGGAAGATCCGGGGCAAGGCCGATCGCACGATTGCGATGGCCGCCTCTTTCGAGTCGCGGGAGGACTTGGAAACGGTCTACCGGCGTCTGCTGGACGCTCCGGAGCAACTGCAGCGCCGCACCGAAGAACATTACCAGCTGTATCTGAACGGGCTACCGCGGCTCCGGCTGCCCGACCAGCGGTTCGAGCAGGCCTACCGGTGGTCCATGCTGTCGATGGCCAAGGGCCTGGTGCGGAATCCCTTCATGCAGGGAAGAGGGCTGGTAGCCGGCTTCGGGCTGTCCAAGGGAGAGCCCCGGCCCGGGTTCGCCTGGTTCTTCGGTCGTGACAGCTTTTGGAGCACGCTGGCCCTGACCATTGGGGGGGACCCGTCGTCGGCGCGGGAGGCGATCCGCTTCATTGCCCAGTTTCAGCGCGAGGACGGCAAGATGCCCCATGAGATCTCTCAGGGCGCGCCTTTCATTCCCTGGTTCGAGCGGTATCCTTATGCCTATGCCGCGGCCGACGCCACTTCGCTGTATGTGATCGCCGTGCAGGACTACCTGCTCGCGTCGGGCGACTTGGAGTTCGCCCGGGAAAGCTGGCCCCGGCTGACTCGGGCCTTAAATTTTCTCACCAGCATCGAAGACGAAGCTGGTTTCGCAGCCAACCAGGGGGTGGGGCACGGCTGGGTGGAAGGGGGCCCGCTGCTGCCCGTCCGCACGGAGTTCTACCAGGCGGGACTTCACCTGCAGGCTTTGCGGGCCATGGCCCGGCTGGCGGACCTGCTGGGAGAGGCCGAAGCGGCCGCCCGGTTTCGGGGTCAGTTCCAGGCGAAGCAGGTGAGTCTGGAGCGGACCTACTGGATGGAGGATGCCGGCCGCTACGCCTTCGCCATCGATCGAGAGGGGCGTTTGGTGAACGAGCCGGGGGTCCTCGCGACCGTGCCCATGTGGTTCGGCCTGCTGGAGCAGCAGCGGGCTCAGCGCATGATCCGCGGGTTGTCCGGCGAGGACCACATTTCCGACTGGGGCAGCCGCATCATCTCGTCGAGGAGCCCTCTGTACGGTCCGGCAGGTTACCACTTCGGCAGCGTCTGGCCGCTGTTCACCGGCTGGGCCTCGGTGGGGGAGTATCGCTACCACGCGGCCCACCCCGCCTATGCCAACCTGGCGGCGAACGTTGGCTTGGCGCTGGATGGCTCGGGCGGGCACACGACGGAAGTGGTCTCCGGGGCTGTCTACTCGCCCCTGTCGACCAGCTCGTCCCATCAGATCTGGTCGGCGGCCATGGTCGTTTCGCCGCTGCTGCGGGGGCTCCTGGGATTGGAGATCGACGTGCCGGCGAAGCGCATCGACCTGTCTCCGCATCTACCCGCACACTGGGACGGATTCGAGGTGGAGGGGTTGGAATTGGGCCCCTCCAGGGTCGATCTGTCCATGACTCGAACCACCCGCGATTTGCGCCTCCGAATCAGGAACCAGGGGAGCCCGCTGCTCCGTCTCAGCTTTGCACCGGCGCTGTCGCCCGCCGCGGACCTGAGACAGGCCCGCTTCAACGGCCAGCCTGTACGGACGCGGCGGCTGGACGCCGGGCAGGACTGGCACCCCGTCCTGGACTTGGAGTTGCCACCCGGAGAATCGGTCGTCGAGCTGTCGTTTCAGGGGGACTTTGGGGTGGCGACCCCCGCGCCTCTCCCTGTCTTCGGGCAGCCCAGCTCCAACCTGAAGATTCTGGCAGAGGACTGGTCGGAGGACCGGCGCCGGGTCGACCTGCTGGTCTCCGGGCGGCCCGGCCGGAGCTATCGCCTGCAGGTTCGGGGAGGGGAAGGCATCGTTGAGGTCGTGGGGGGGCAGATGGATGGCCCGGCCCACCTGCTGCTCACCGTCCCCAGCGCCGATTCGCCGGATTACCGCGAACATCAGGTAACGGTTCGTCTTCGCTAGTTACGGTGGCCCGCCCCCCATTTCGACTCACGCCAGGGGCCGGCCGGTCTCCGCACCGTACGTTGCCCTGAATTGTGTGTCCCAGCATCAGGACTGGAACGTGGCTCGGTTTCCGCTCATAATGAAGAGGATACTGGACGACTTCGGGCTCGCGCAGCACGCGGGGAAGGACGGGAACGGTATGACTTCGCGCCGAATTGAGTTGATTTCGATGCTGGAACGAGAGCTGGACGTTCTCGAGAAGGGTGGCTACGGTACTCCCTCCGGCACCGGCCGGCAGCCTTCCAAGGTCTTCGAAGATTCCCTCGCATGTATCAATCACTGGTTGGTACCCGGACACAGCCCGGAAGTCTGCAACGGCTGCATCCTGCTCGATTTCGTGCCGGCCGAGAAGCGGCAGGAGCAGCATGCTTGTCGTTTCATCCCCTTGAATCAACGCGGTGACACGGTGGCGTCGCTGACGGGAGCTGCCAACCACGCGCGCCTGGAGGATGCCGTCCGGGGCTGGCTCAAGAGCGCCATCGAAAAACTGCGGAAGATGCCGGACGATGCCGCCGAGGGCGAAGACGTCTCGTACTGATGCGCCGCACCGGTGCTCGCAACGATTGAGGTTGTCCCCTCCCCGCGCCGAGCCTCGGGTCTCGGCCTCGAGCCTGCCCGGAATCACCGGCAGGATGCCGGTGGCACGGTCCTACTCCTGTTCCCGCAGCAGCCAGCCGTCAGGATCGATCGAAACTTGCTGCGCCCCGCCGACTGGCAGCCTGGCTCCGCCCGCAGGCACCTCGGCACGCCGGCGCTCTTCTCCAATTTGGACTTCCACCGGCATGGGGAAGGGGAGGTCGCCGGGCGTCGCCCAGTCCAGGTGAAGCATTCCCGCTTCTTGATGCGCTCTCAATTCCGGCAACTTGGGCTGTCGCAGGTAAACCTCGAAAAACCAGGACAGGTCCCGGCCCGTGATCCGTTCCACGGTACGCTGAAAATCCTCGGTGGTCGCGAAGCGGCACTGGCTGCCGTCGGTGACCGTCTCGAGATCCGGGCTGGGGT
The DNA here is from genome assembly GCA_041630155.1 of Acidobacteriota bacterium. Classification (GTDB taxonomy): domain Bacteria; phylum Acidobacteriota; class UBA6911; order RPQK01; family JANQFM01; genus JBFGHG01. The sequence continues at coordinate 12,531 of JBFKLX010000092.1, read as the reverse complement.
AGGCGAAACGCCTCAGCGACTCGAAGAACGCGTCATCGCCGATGAGGAAGCGCAAGCTGTGAAGAATCCAGGCTCCTTTGAAATTGACGTCTCCGTCGGTCACGGTGAAGTCGGGCGGGACGAAGTATTTTTCGACTGAAGTTCTGGACTCGCGGGGCGCCAGGGCATCCCGGTTGCGCAATCTCGTCCGGAATCCAGACAGGTAGGAGCGAAGCGCGTCGCCGCCCTTCAAGTGCTCGACGTAGAGGGCTTCCATGTAGGAGGCAAAGCCCTCGTGCAGCCAGTAGTCGTTCCAGTCGGCGGCGCTCACCAGGTTGCCCCACCATTCGTGCGCCAGTTCGTGGAAATGCAGCCAATCGAATCCATGTTCGTTGTCCTGGAAGCGGTTTCCATAACCAATGATCGTCTGGTGCTCCATGCCCAGATACGGCACTTGTGCCACACCGTATTTCTCATTGCGGAAGGGATATGGCCCCAGCTTCTCCTCGAGGAAGCGGAGCTGCCGGGAGAACTGGGGGAACAGTCGGCGTCCCTCGTCGAGGTCCTCCGGGAGCACCCAGAAGGTGACGGGAACGCTCTCGCCGGAAATGCTGCGATAGGTGTCCTCGATTGTCCGGTAGGGGGCGATGTTGACGGTCACGTTGTAGGGGTTGATCGGGTTGGAGACCCGCCAATGAAAGGTCTGGAATCCTTTGCGGGGGCGGCTGACGTCCTGGAGGGTGCCGTTGGACACCACCACCAGCGGCTCCGGGACCGTCACTCGCAAGTCCATGCGTTGAGGTTCGCCCGAGGGGTGGTCTTTGACCGGCCACCAGAGGTCGGCCCCGTCCACCTGGCAAGCTACGGCAATCCAAGGCTGGCCTGACCCTGTCTTCTCCCAGACGAAGCCCCCCACCCAGGGCGGCTTTTGGGCCTCGCGGGGATGCCCCGCATAGTCGATGCGAAGCTTGCGGACGGCTCCCACTGGCCCGATCGACGGAAGGCTCGCCCAGATCTGAGCCTCGGTTCGGCGAAAGGTGACCGGTACCCAGGTTTCCCTCCACAGCCAGACGCCCTTCACTTCCAGGGGATGATCCAGATCCAGGACCAGTTCCGCGAGTGGCCCTTTCAGCTCCGCTTCCAGGATCGCAGTCGCCTCGATGAAGCGGCGTCCGGGGTCGATCTCGATGGCCAGATCGTAGGTCAGCACTCCGTAAGCTGCTTGCTCGGGGCTCAGCGCCCCGCCCGACGGAGTTGGCCGGACACCCAGGTCTCGCTGGGCGTTCAGGCTGAACTGAAGGACGAGCATCAGGAGAAACAGGCGACGGAAGCGGAACATCTCACCGAGTATCGCAAAAACGCCAATCGAGGCCAATCTCCAGCCGGGGAGAAAGCGTTTTGCGTGCGGCCAAATGTGTGATAGAACCGCGGCCGAAATGGCAGAGAAGAAAGCGATTCGACTCTCCTCCCTGGACGCCTTTCGAGGAATCACCATTGCCGGCATGATTCTGGTGAACAATCCCGGCACCTGGCGGGATGTCTATCCCCCCTTGCTGCATGCCGAGTGGCATGGCTGGACGCCTACCGATCTGGTTTTCCCCTTCTTCCTGTTCATCATCGGCGTGGCCATGACTTTTTCGTTCGGCAAGTTCCAGGGGCCACGTTCGGCCTTGTATTGGAAGATCACGCGCCGCAGCCTGATCATTTTCGCGCTGGGGCTCTTGCTGAATCTCTTCCCCTCGTTCGATTTCGCCAACATCCGCTGGGCGGGGGTGCTGCCCCGAATCGCTGTCGTATACTTCTTCGCGTCGCTCATCTTTCTCAATACGAAGCTGCGCTCTCTGGCCTGGACCACGGCGGGACTCCTGGTCGGCTACTGGGGGTTGTTGGCGCTCGTGCCGGTCCCCGGCCACGGTGCGGGGGTCTTGTCCCCGGAAGGGAACCTGGCGGCCTACCTGGACAGCTTTCTGCTCCCCGGCCGGATGTGGCAGGGAACCTGGGATCCGGAGGGAATCTTGAGCACGATTCCAGCCATCGCTACCACGCTGCTGGGCGTCTTCACCGGCCATTTGTTGCGCTCGCGGCTGTCTCGCACCGAGATCACCTGCTGGCTGTTCGTGAGTGGCTGGGCCTTGACACTGGTCGGGCTCTTCTGGGGGATCTGGTTTCCCATCAACAAGAATATCTGGACCAGTTCCTACGTGCTTTTCACGGCGGGCGCGGCACACCAATTCCTGGGGATTTGCTACTGGCTGATCGACGTGAAGGACTACCGTAAATGGTTCCGGCCGGCAATCGCTGTCGGGATGAATCCGATTGCGCTCTACGTCCTGTCCAGCATGGTGATCGATGTCCTCTATGCGGTGCCGATCTCATCGGGCGCCTCGTTACAGGGCTGGATTTTCCAGACCTTCTTTTCCTCCTGGGCGTCATTGGTCAATGCCTCACTGGCCTTCGCGGTGACCTACGTGGCCCTCTGGGCGCTGGTGGCGGAGGTGCTGTACCGCCGACGCGTGTTCATCAAGATCTGAGCACGAGTTTCAGCAGAGCCGAGATCTGAGCTTCGAGATCGATCTATTTCCGAAGGCTTTGTTCCAGGCCCTGCCAGGCTGTCGCCAGACTCGGGTCCCTGCGGAGTGCTTCACGGTAGAGCTCTGCCGCCCGCGACCAGTTGGCCTGCGCTGAGACTGCTTCGGCCAGAAGCAGCCACAGGCCGGCCTCTTCCGAATGGCGCTGCAGTCCCTTTTCTGCCCAGTCGATGGTCTCCTGGTAGAACCCGAAGCGGAAGTGCAGCTGGGCCAGCAGAAAATAGGGCGCCAAAGGTTCCGGATCGAGGGTGATCGCTCTTTCGAGGTGTTCTCGAGCAGCCACGAAGTCGTTGGCTGAGGCCAGGAGCTGGCCCAGAGCGGTATGGGTGGCCGCGCTGGAAGCATCCAATTCCAGGGCCCGCTCCCAGAATCGCCGGGCCTGCTCGGCGTTCCCCATGTTCCATTCCAGTTGGCCCAGACTTCGGTAAGCTTCCGGCTGTCCCGGGCCAATCTGGAGGGCCCGACGCAGGTAGGTTCGGGCGCGCTCCGGTTCACTCCCCATCAAGGTCACTCCCAGATTGAGGTTGGGGCGGTACTTGTCCGGTGATTTGGACTGGGCGTCGGACCACAGCCGAACTGGATCCCTCCACACCCGCAGACGCTGCTCAGTGCGGAAGTCCAGAAGCAGGGTCAGGATCAGAAGGGCCAGCAAGCCCACATTGACGAGGGCCCTTGACGGGAGTGTCCTCCCGGCCGTTTGTTCCTGCATGCCCAGGAGCTTGGCGGTCGCCCAGGCGACGAGTCCGGCGAGTCCGAGCATGGCGGCGTACAGGCGGTGTTCGAACGCGAGGTCCGGACTGGGAATCAGACTGGAGGTCGGCAACAGGAAAACGAAAAAAAGAGCGACCGAGACTGTGATGAGCGGCTCGCGGCGCCGCAGGGCGAACGCACCCAGCAACAAGGAGAGAATCCCTCCGAGCGCCAGCCAGAAGAGTGGATCTTCCGGTAGCAGTGGCAGGACATGGTGGTCGAGGTTCAGAGGAACTGTTCCTGTGATGAGTCCCAGATAAATCCAGAAAACTGTCACCTGGGCGGTCAGATACTGATGGCTCGAGGAAAAACTGAAGCCGAGGGTGGGGTCGGGGGATCGAGCGATCCAGACCACCATCCCGAGGAGGGCCGCGCCCGTCAGAGCCAGGGGCGCCCACAGATTGGGGCGGGATCGCCCTCCCTGGCTGAACCGCGAATCCATGAGCCACCAGCCCAGGGGCAGCAGCACCACGTACTCCTTGCACGCCAGGGCCGCCAGGTACAGCACGCCGGCCAACACCACCGGCAACTTCTGCTCGTCGCGCCGCCGCAACCAGACCCAGGTGGCCGCGAACGCCAGCGAGGCGGCCAGCAGCGTCGAGCGCTGATACACGTAAACGACCGACTCGATCTGGACCGGGTGGGTCGCGAACCAGAGAGCGCCCGCCAGTGCCGGGATCAGACGGATGCCTGGCTTCCCATTGAAGCGGGCCAGCAGGTGCTGCAGCAGAAGGAAGACCAGCAGAGCGTTCAGTGAGTGAAGCGCCAGGTCGAACAGCCGGAACCACGCGGCGTCCGGTCCGGACCACTGGTATTGTGCCAGGAAAGTCAGCCAGGTCAGGAAACGAGGAGCCGGCGGCCAGCTCAACGCCCTCCAGTTGCCGTGCTGAACGTTGGAATCCTGGAGGAAGAGCTGGTCGTCGAATTGAAACGAAAAGCCCAGCGAAGGCGAATAGAGCGCAAAGCTCACCGCCAGCAAGCAGAGACACGCCAGAATCTGGCGGGTACCGCTCCCTCTGAACCGTGGAGAGCTGAATGAAATGCGACGACTGGGCAATCTAGATTCGCCTCGGCGGTTGGCGGCCGGAGTCACAGCCGCGCCGACAGCGCAGACAGCCGCTGCGTGTCGTGACAGACTTTCTCGAGCAAGTCACGAGCGTTTCAGTGAGTGGCTTCAGGGTCTGAGGACAAAACGCGGGGCGTTCCGCACACCTGGAAACAGGAGTTGAACCTCGACGTGATCGACCCGGGCCACCTGTCCCAGCTGGACGGTTTCCGTCCCCGACGCCGCGCCGGGCAGGTCGTGGTAAGAGGCGTCCAGGAGTTTGCCGTCCCGGTAGAGCAGGAAAAGGGCTCCTTCGGGCCGGTATTTCCCTGAGAACTCCAAGGTGGCCGAGAGTTTCCCACTCTGGGAAAGGGCCAGCTTCCCCGAGAAACCAGCCATCAAAGCTGCGTTGCCTTCCACTACCGGAAAAGCCGTCAACGTCGGCACTTCATCGGGAAAGTCGATGCCCATTGCATCATTGGTCCGAAGCGTCACGGCCGCCAGGTCGTCGGGGCTGGAAACGGTGACGGTGCCCTCCATCTCTGCGGCTTGCGGTACTGCGTCGAAGATCTCCGGGACGAACCTGGCATCGTGGACGCCGCCGGGAAGCGGTACCACCGTAGTGGCGATTTCATTGAAGCCGAGGTCGAACAAGCGCATTTGAACTTCGTTGCCGGAGGTGGCCGGAATCGCACTACGGTCGGTGTTGACCACCGCCAAACCGGTGTTTCGGTCTCCAATCGTGTCGACGAAGATGGTGAAGTCGTTCAGATCTCGGGCCGCCGGCACCCCCGCCTCGTAGAGGATCGTCCCCGAAGGGATGTCCGTACGCGTGAACACGGCGGTTCCTCCGACAGAGGCCCCTGGCGGAGCAGTGATGCGAGCATACCCAACGATGATGCCCCCCGTGCCTGGCGTTTGCACCGAAACGGAGGCCCCCGCACTCAGAGGAATCTCAAAGCTCGTCTGCGTGCCCAAGCCTCCCAGAGTGACCGCCAGCGGATCGCCCGTTACAGTGGCAAAAAAGTCCAACGTGATCGTCGTGTCCCCGCCCGTGTTGACGAAGATGAAACTGGTCTGAAATCGAATCGGTCCAGCTCGGCCGTCCCCCACCTGAGGGAAGAAGAAGACGTCCTGGGCGGGCAACAGGGCGAAACTCGAGAGAAGTACGAAAAGCTGGAGAAAGCGCAGCGTCGACATGGCAACAGGATAGCCCAAGGCAGACAATAAATCCATCCTGAGGGTCGGGGTGTCGGAATCCGAACCAAAGGGGCATGGGGCGCGGGGGCCTGAGCCGCCCCACCGCCCACCGCAGGTGAATTTTCCGGCTCCGCAGATTAGGATGCCCCCTATCAGGACAATGAAGCTGGCGATCGCTCACGAATGGCTCTTGAATCAGCGGGGTGCCGAAAGAGTCTTGCGGGAATTTTGCGTCGCTTTCGGGCCGCTGGACATCTACACGCTCTTTCTGGAGATCGATCGGCTGAGCCCGGAAATCCGGCGGCAGACCATCTACCGTTCCCCGCTGGGACGCTTGCCCGGAGTGGCCCGCTACTACCGGCTCTTGATGCCCTGCTTGCCGTCCGCAATCGGCCGCATGCGGGTGGCGGATTGTGACCTGCTGATCAGCATCAGCCACGCGGTTTCCAAGGGAATCCCCCGGGCCGGCGGTATTCCCCACGTCTGTTATTGCCTGACTCCGATGCGTTACCTCTGGGAGCCTCGGCTGTACGAGTCTCTGAGCCGATCCCCGCGCGGATGGCTCTTCAGGGCCGCGCTCCGGATCTGGGGGAAACGCCTGCGAGCGTGGGACCGTGCGAGCGCTGCCTCGGTGGACCGATTCGTGGCGATATCGGAAACGGTTCGGGAGAGGATCCAGCGGGTTTATCAGCGGGAGTCAGAGGTCATTCATCCCGGAATCGACCTCGACTTCTTCCGTCCTCTGGGGCTGCCTCGCCAAGATTTCTACCTGGTCGTTTCGGCGCTGGTGCCGCAAAAGCAGCTGGAAGTCGCCGTGGACGCGTTCAGACAAAGCGGCAAGCAGCTGCTGATCGCCGGAAGCGGGCCCTGGCGGAGGCGTCTGGAGCGTCGTGCCGGAGGCAATATCCGGTTCTTGGGATGGCGCAGTGACAACGAGATTCGTGACTTGTACGGACGCGCCCGCGCCCTGGTCTTCCCCGGCGTCGAGGATTTCGGCTTGGTGCCTGTCGAGGCGCAGGCCTGCGGGTGTCCGGTCGTGGCTTTCGCAAGAGGGGGTGTGACGGAAACCGTGATTCCCGGCGAGAGCGGGTACTTCTTTCGAGAACAGACTGCGGAGTCACTCAACCGAGCGGTGCGCCGCCTGGAATTGGAGCCTTTGGACCCGGAGCGCGTCCTGGCCAGCGGCCGCCGTTTCTCGCGGCAGCGGTTCCTGACCGCGTGGCGCGGCCTGCTCTCCGAGTTCGGCGATTGACGGAGCGGGCAAGTGGGAAGTTCGAAGGCGCAGGCGTTGAAATCCTGGTCAAGGTGGGCACAATACTCTCATGAAGCGCATACCCGAGCCGGAACTGATGGACGAGCCGGAACAGGCACGGGCCTATGCCCGGGCCGATTTCTCCGAACCTCACAATCGTTTCGTGGAGCTGTTCTCGGAGTGTTTTCCGGAGCTCCCGGACGAAGGCTTCGTGCTGGATCTGGGATGTGGACCCGGAGACATCGCCTGCCGCTTCGCGAAGCGTTTCCCCCAGTTCCAGGTGCACGGAGTCGACGCGGCCTCGGCGATGCTGGGCGAAGCGCCCGAGCTGATTCAAAAACATGGCGTCGGGTCCCGGGTGCGGCTGTTCCACGGATATCTTCCAGAGGCGCGGCTGCCTCGCGATTCCTATTCGATCGTCATCAGCAACAGTCTGCTGCATCACCTCGCCGATGCGGCCGTCCTCTGGCAGTCGGTGCGGCGATTTGGGGAGCCGGGCAGCCGAGTGTTCATCATGGACTTGATGCGCCCCGAGTCCGAGGAACGGGCCCGGGAGTTGACGGAAATCCACGCCGCCGGAGAGCCGGCCGTTCTCCAGCGCGACTTCCTCCATTCACTGCGAGCCGCCTACACCGTCGCGGAGGTGGGCCGCCAGTTGGAGGCCCATGATCTGCGCTCCTTTCGAGTGCGACCAGTCAGTGACCGCCACTGGATCGCGCATGGGATGCTCGAGGAGGTGTAGGGCTCGGGACTGCGGGATTGTGAAGCTCGAGTCTGGTGATCTCAAGAGGAGGGGGACGGGGACGGGGACGGAGTGTCCCCCATCCTTGCATCGGGAAGTCTTCAGGGAGACGAACTTCGCCCCGCTGCCACCGGCTCAGTGACGCCGGCGGGCACGGCTTCCTCCTCGGGTTTGGGCAGCGGCTTGCGCGGCAACTTTTCGTCTCGCATGGCGGCATGATAGACGAAGGACGCCATGATCACGGAGGCCTGCATCAAATCCGCTTCCTGCACGTGATCGGAAAGATCCATGTTGCTGTGGTGCGTACGCGTGCTGTAGTCGATCGGGTCCTGGATGAACTGAAACCCCGGCAGGCCCACTCGGTCGAAGGACAGATGATCGGTCCCGCCAGTGTTCCGGATGGCCAGCGTCGTGGCTGCCAGATCTTCGAAGGGTTTCAAGTAGGCCTCGAAGATGGGCCGGACAGCATCGTTCTCCTGCAGGTAGATCCCTCGAATCTTCCCGGTACCGTTGTCGAGGTTGAAGTAGGCCGAAAAGTCGTGGTGGGCGGGTCGAAGAGTCATCGTTTTCCGATCGGCGAAATGCTTTTCGACGTAGGCTCTCGAGCCCAGCAGGCCTTGTTCTTCCCCGCTCCACAGAGCGATTCGGATGGTCCGGCGGGGCCGGGCGTCGATGGCCTTCAGAATCCGAACCGCTTCCATGGCAACGGCCACGCCGGCTGCATTGTCGGTTGCCCCCGTACCGGCGTGCCAGGAGTCGATGTGCCCACCCAGCATCACCACCTCCTGGGCCAGCGCGGGGTCGCTGCCGGGGATTTCCGCCACCACGTTGTAGGCTTGAAGGTCGTCGCGATGAAAGCGGGTCTGCAGCTCCAGCTCGATTTCCAGGGGACTCTCGTTTTCCAGGAGGCGCTGCATGTGTTTAAAGTGCTCCAGGGCCACGACCAGCGTGGGCAGGTTTGGTTCCTGACCCTCCTTGGGAGGGCGGCCACCCGACGCGAACACAGTTCCGTGTTGGCCGCGACCCGCTTGCAGCACCGCCAGCGCGCCTTCGGCCCGCAGAAGTTTCTCCGTCTCTTCCCGCAGCTTGGCGCGAGCCCGCCACTGCCGGCGCCTTTGCGCGAAGTTGGAGGGTCCTCCGCGCGGCTCGGGGGCCAGTGCCAGTTCCTCCAGGTCCTCCGCAGAGCGGCGTCGGGCGTCGGGCTGGAAATGGGTGTCTGCCTCCCGGTCCGTGGAGATCAGAACGATCTGGCCAGCCAGCTTCCCTTTGTACTTCTCGAGGTCGGCGGCCTCTTCGATTTTCAGCAGCATGGGAGTGCCGCGGATCAGGCCGCCGCTGCCGGCCGTCCACGCGCTCGGAGTGGCGATCAGCGGCTGGTAGTAGGGCTGGGTCATCGCGAGGTAGCTCTTCTCCAAGGACCAGCCGACTCCAAACTCGCCCCAAGGTTCCAGCTGCGCATTCACCAGACCCCATTCCCCCAGCTTGTCTCGGCTCCACTGGCTGGCTTTCTGGAGGCCTGGTGATCCGGTCAGGCGGGGCCCGCTCACATCCGTCAAGTTCCTCAAGATTTCGAATGCCTGGGAGTTGCCCAACCCCTCGGCCTTGATACGATGAATCATTCCCAGATCGACCGGCTCTTCGGCGTGAAGCACCGAAGCCGCGGCGCCCACCAGAATGAGTAGCTGTGCGATACGTCGCATGATAGAACCTCCCGGACCAGATTTTCGCGTGACCGGCGTATTGTATCAGAGAGCTTCGCCGCACCGTCGGAGGCGCAAAACCACGGCGGCGGCGAGGAAATCCGAAGAGCCCCGAGTCCCGGAGTTCGAGCCTCACACCTTCCCAGAATCTAGAAAGAGAACTGGATGAACTCTCTGAACAGGGGGGCAAGACGGAACTCACACCCGTCTACGAGGGAGCCTTCCAGTTCGACCTGTCGATGTTCCAACAGGCCGAAATCGTTGAGGGGCAGCAGCAGGCGCCCATGAACCTGGCAGCCGGGCTGCTGGTCGCCGGAGTCCAGAGCATCCTGGAAAGCGGCGGGGATGAGGATGCGATGGGCCAGGGTCTGATCCGTCTGCCACTCGTCACCCAGCTGCTGCAAGGCATAGAACGAAAAGGCCACGGTTTGCTGGAGCGCGTGGTTTTCGCTGCCCTGGTCGATGTAGGCGAGATTGAGTTTTCTGAAGAAGACGGCGAACAGATGGCGAAACAGCTCGCTGGCTCGTTCCGGCGAAGCCATCCTGGAGCCTCGCCGCGTGACCAGGAACTTCCGCCGCTGACGCCTCAGCAGGCCACCCAGCTCGCACAGGACCCGGGAAATGTGGATCTGCCGGACGTCCACTTCGTTGATGACCTTGAAGCGGTGGGTGGGGAAGCTCAAGCGGCACTCTTCGAGCATCTGTGAAACCACGCGTCGGTTGAGATTCCCGGTTGCCGTGGTGGGGATGCCTCCCTCCGCCTTGGCCATTCTCAGCAGGAAGCTGGCGGATCGGAAGTAGGGGCTCGCATCCAGCTTCCTGGGTTCGAGGGCTTCGTTCAGATGCAGGACGCCATGGCCGTCCCAGGAGCTGTCCAACAGGTCTGAGACCTGCCGGGGCGAAAGGCCGGCCAGCTCCGAGCTGGGGCTGCGGTTGTAGGCATCCATGGTCTGGGCCAGTTGATCGTTGAGCTCGTCGATACTCCGAAAATGACCATCCTGGAGGGCGCCTCGCAGGCGTTCGGCCAGATCGGGCGGGAGCCAGCCCGGAAGTTCCATGATCGCCAGGGAGTCGGCGTCGGGGTGCTCTTCGTCGAGTCTCTCCAGGTCCCTGATCTTGGCCTCGAGACATTGGCAGATCTGGTTGAGCGTGTCCGATTCTTCCAGGACGTCCGGATGGGAGGAGCGCTCGATGCATCGCTCCAGAAGGTACAGGAAGTCCGACAGATTTCCGGCCAGCAGGATCGAGCTGTCCCTGGGGATAGCCGAGAAGACGATTCTCAGGAAGGCCGCCTCGCCGATCGCCAGCTCGAGCAGGGAAAAGTAATGAGTGGGCTCGAGCGCGATCTCATAGAGGCTGCGGGCGTCGGACCCTTCACGGTCGGCAGCCGGAGTCAGGTCCCAGGGTGTCCGAGGCCAGTTCAAGATGGAGCCGCGGGTGCGGCACTTGGAACATCTCCAGGTGATCATCGGAGGCAGGTCTTGAAGACGCAGCCGGAGGAAGCCCCGGCATCTCGAGAAGAGGTGGCAGGGCATGGCCGAGAGCGTTTCCCGCCGGGCCTGAAGGGCCGTGGCGGCTCGAACGATTCGAGCCAGTCCGAGCTCGTGCAGGGTGGTTCGGGCCGTCCCAGTTCCAGATTGCGCCTCGGAGAACAACTCTCTGAGATCCACGGTCTCCCCCTGCCGCATAATCCAAGAATACAGGATAAGTCGCGTCCGTGCACCGGGCCGTCACGGCCAGCCGCCGGCTTTGGGTATAATCAGCCGCTGGAGACTCAATGAAATCATTCAAGACTGCACATCTGTGGGCGAGCCTGCTTCTCTGCACCGGCCTTCTCCCGGCTCAGCAGGTCGAAGTGGAGGAGTTTCGCCTCGACAATGGATTGACGTTTCTGCTGGTGCCCCGCCAAGGGGATCCCAACGTCGCCGCGGGTTGGGTGGCCAAAGTGGGGTCGGCCAACGAGAGGCCCGGCATCACGGGCGTTTCGCATCTGTTCGAGCACATGATGTTCAAGGGGACGCACGCCATCGGCACCCGTGACATCGAGCAGGATTTGGCGATCATCGCTCAGTTGGACGCGGTGCGGGCGGAGTTGCGGCTGGAGGAAGAGGGGCAGTTGCGCCGCTATCGCTTGGGGGAAATCGAAAACCTGAACGACCCGGCCAACCGATCGGACCGGCATCGTGAGTTGCTCGAGCAGTTCCAAGGGCTGCTCGAGAAACAACGGCAGTTGCTGGTCAAGAACGAGTTCGACCGCATCTACACCCAGGCCGGCGGCAGTGGCATGAACGCCGGGACGACCGAAGACTTCACGATCTACTTCATCAACGTGCCCGCCAACAAATTGGAACTCTGGTTCTGGATGGAATCCGATCGCCTGCTCAACCCGGTTTTTCGCGAGTTCTATTCGGAGCGGGACGTGGTCTACGAAGAGCGCCGGTTGCGCACCGAGAGCACCCCCACGGGCCGCTTTCGGGAGGAGTTCGAGGCGATCTTCTGGACATCCCATCCCTATGGTTGGCCGGTGGTCGGCTGGCCCAGCGATCTGGACGGAATCTCCCGCGAAGAAGCGCTGTCCTTTTTCGACGTCTACTACGCCCCCAACAACCTGGCAGCGTGCCTGGTCGGTGATTTCGACCCCGAGCAGGCCAAGCAGCTGGCCCTCCGGTATTTCGGACGGCTGCAGCGTAACCCCGAGGGCGCCCCGCCGGTGCGCACCCGAGAGGTGGAACAGCTGGCAGAGAAGCGTATGATCGCGTTTGCCGAGACCAATCCCGAGGTCGAGCTCCGTTACCACACGGTGGCGGACGGGCACGTGGACGAGCCGGCGCTGGTGGTTTTGGGCGCCCTGCTGAGTGGCCGCACCGGACGCCTGTACAAGTCACTGGTCTTGGAGCAGCAGGTCGCCAACAATGCCTTTGCCGCGCAGAACGGAATGAAGTGGGCCGGCTTTTTCAGCCTTCGAGGCATCGCCAAGCCCGGACGCCAGCCCGAAGAAGTCGAGGCGTCCATCTATGCGGAGCTGGAACGCCTGAAAGAGGACCCGGTCGGCGAGCGGGAACTCCAAAAAGTCAAGAACCGCTTCAACGCCGACAACTTCCGCCGCATCGAAAGCAATTTTTTCCTGATGTTGCAGCTCCTGCTGGCCGAGAACGGACGTGGGTGGCAGAGTTTCAACGAAGATCCGAAGAAGATCCAGGCGGTCAGCGCCGAAGACGTCCAGAGGGTGGCCCGGAAGTATTTCACCCAGGAAAACCGGGCCGTGGCCCTCTACT
>JBFKLX010000091.1:0-20609 GCA_041630155.1 Acidobacteriota bacterium | reverse complement strand
ATCGGCAGCCGGTCCCAGACCAGGGAATGGTTGGACGGAGAAAGGTGGTAGTACCCCGAACCAGCTGCGACCAGCGTGACGCCCAGAAAGAAAATCAGGTACGCCGCGCGCAACTGCGGCAGTCCCCCGGGAGTCTTCCGCCGGAGCACCAGGAGGCTCCCCAGGACTCCAAGGACGAGAAACGGTAGATTCGAAACTACATTCCAGAAATTCGGAATGCTCCAGATTCGCCTCTGGTCGGCAAACTGGTGATACGCGGCGTCCTGTGGCAGAGGCGGGGCGAGCGCCGCGAAAACGACCACGAGCGCCGCAATTCCGAAGATGACGACCGCTTTGACTGCCAATCTCTGATTCCCGGGTCGCATTACAGCAGCTATTCTCTGCGTCAGCAAATGGTGGCGGCCGCTTCGGCCTCTGTCGAGAAACACAGCGAGCGATCTCGCCCCGCGGTGTTTCCTCGCAGAGAAACTTCAGAGTGACCTTTCGGGGCCTGACCGTACCCTGCGCCAGCTACACTTCACCCAGGCCACCCTCTCGCAACCCCTTCAAGACTTGATAACGGGAAACAGACCCTTCGAGGAGACGTGAGAGGGTCAGGGTGACCGGTCGGGCCTTTTGGGCCCGGCTGCCGGGACACACGGGGTGGCTGGCGCCAAGCCGATCCACCCCATCTTAGTACCCCGATCCATAAATACAGTAACGTATGTTGCGGGCATTTCGAAGCAGCAGCCGGCGCCCCCGGAAACCGAGTGGGCCACCCTGCTCGGAGGCGCCGGGCCCTTGGGGGCTCGCCCGCATACATCACCGTATTTACGAACCGGAGTACTTCGGCATCGAATCAGGCGGGACTCTCGGCCATCTCCAGAAATTCCTTGGCGTCGATTCCCAGCTTCTCGGCGACTCGCCGCCCGTAATCCTCGTCGGCTCGGAAGAAGTGGCAGAGCTGGCGCATCTGCACCTCCTTGCGCGCCTGACCCAGAACTCCGGCAATGCGACGGGCCAGGCGGTCGCGATGCCCCTCGTCGAACAACCGGTACAGGTTGCCCGGTTGAGTGTAGTCATCGTGATCGACAGTCGAGTCGTGGCGATCCACGATTGTCTGACCCAACTCCCAGGCTGGATCGCGGTACTGGGGATTGGGCATCGGGGTCTCTTCCCGGCTGTTGGGCCAGTAGTTGGGGGAGTCTTGGTAGTTTCGGGCCGATGCCATGAAGCCGTCCCGGATGTAGTTCCGCACCGGGCAGCGGGGCCGGTTGACCGGGATCTCGTGATAGTTGGCACCCAGCCTGTAGAGATGCGTGTCCGCATAGCTCATCAAGCGGGCCTGCAGCATCTTGTCCGGACTCGGGCCGATCCCCGGCACCAGCGCGCTGGGCTCGAAAGCCGCCTGTTCCACCTCGGCGTGGTAGTTCTCCGGATTGCGGTTCAACTCCATGATGCCGACCTCGATGAGGGGATACTCGGCGTGAGGCCAGACCTTGGTCAGATCGAAGGGATTCCAGCGAAACTCCTCGGCCTGATCCTGGGTCATTACCTGGATGCAGAAGCGCCACTTGGGGAACTCGCCCTTTTCGATGCTTCCAAAAAGGTCCCTCTGGTGCGATTCGCGGTCCTGTCCGATCACCTGAGCCGCGTGGTCGTCGTCCCAGCACTCGATCCCTTGCATCGTCTTGAAGTGGAACTTGCACCAGACCCGCTCGCCCTGCTCGTTGATCAGGGAATACGTGTGCGACCCGTAGCCGTTCATGTTGCGCAGGCTGGCCGGAATCCCCCGATCCGAGAAGAGTATCGTCACCTGGTGAAGCGACTCGGGGCAGAGCGACCAGAAGTCCCACTGCATGTCCATGTCGCGCATGTTCGTCTTGGGGTGGCGTTTCTGAGTGTGGATGAAGTTCTGGAACTTGTAGGGGTCGCGGACGAAAAAGACGGGCGTGTTGTTGCCCACCATGTCCCAATTCCCCTGTTCGGTGTAGAACTTCATCGCGAACCCGCGCACGTCGCGCTCGGCGTCAGCCGCGCCGCGCTCGCCGGCCACCGTCGAGAATCGAACCAGGAGATCGGTCTTCTTCCCCACCTCGGAAAGGAAGTGGGCCTTGGTGTAGCGGGTGATGTCGTTGGTCACCGTCAAGGTTCCGTGCGCGCCCGAGCCCTTGGCGTGGACGACTCGCTCTGGAATCCGTTCCCGGTTGAAGTGCTGCATCTGCTCGAGAAGCTGGACGTCCTGCATCAGGAGCGGCCCCCGGGGACCGGCCGTCAGCGCCTGCTGCTCTCCGATGGGGCAACCGGTCGCGGTCGTCAGCTGAGTGTTCTCTTTCTTCTCGTTCTCTCCCATGCTTGTCTTCCTCCATGGTTCTGAAGTGTTCTGGCTTTGAGGAACCGGCGATCCGAGTTTCCCTTTCGGAGACAGGGCTGGAGCGGCGGCTCGTCAACTGTATGAACTTTTTCGGGAGGCAGGTGCGCAGTCCACGCAGAGACCTCGAAAGATCACCTGCGCCTCATCCACCTGTGCGGCCAGGGACTCGGGGGGCGAGAGGCAGGGCTTGCGCCCTTCCAGACACTCGACATCCTCGACCCGGCCGCAGGCGCGGCAGACGAAATGGTGATGCCACCGATCGTTCACTTCGTAGAGAGCACGGCCCGGTCCGACGTCGGCGCACATGACCAGCGAAGCGGCTTGCAGATCCGCCACCACGTTGTAGACGGACATCCTCTGAACCCGGTGCCCCCGCTCGCCAAGCAGCTTGACGATCTGGTCGACCGAGCGATGACCACCGACCGAATGCAGGAGGGAATAGACCAGCACGCGCGGTCGAGTCGCCCTCACTCCTGCCTCGCGCAACCGCCGTCGCGCCAGATTCTCGAACCTCGAGGTGTCCGGGTCTCTACGGGAACTCATCGAAGTTCGAGTATAGCACATTTTGTACTAAGTCAAAAGTGTTGACCGTCAGGAGTGCTGACCGGCAACACCCACTTCGAAGTTCGAGCTTCGCACTTCGCACTTGGGTTGACCCGGGGGGGGGCGGGCTGGCAGCATCGGAGGCCTGGTGGGAGGACAAAAGAATGAGTCTTTTCCGAACGCGGAGTGCTTTGCTGACCCTGATTCTGTTGGCCGGAGGGCACCTCGTGGCCCAGCCAGCCGGTTCAACTCCCTCCTGGCTGTCGCGGCTGGAGTTCCGAAACATCGGACCCGCCAACATGAGCGGCCGGTTCGTGGACATCGCGGTCGTCGAGAGCGACCCCTTCACTTTTTACGCCGCTTCGGCCACCGGGGGAGTCTGGAAGACCACCAACAACGGGGTGACCTTCGAGCCGGTCTTCGAGCGGGAAGCAACCCATTCGGTGGGCGATATCGCGGTGTTTCAGCCCCAACCGGAGATCCTCTGGGTGGGAACCGGGGAGCGGGCCAATCGCCAGAGCTCCTCCTGGGGCGACGGCGTTTACAAGTCCACCGACGGGGGAACGACCTGGGCCAACATGGGCCTGCGCGAGACCCGTCACATCGGACGCATCGCACTGCACCCCACAGATCCCGACATCGTTTACGTGGCTGCCATGGGGCATCTGTGGGGACCCAACCCGGAGCGAGGTCTTTACAAAAGCGAAGACGGAGGCCAGTCCTGGGACAAGATCCTGTTCATCGATGAGGACACAGGAGTGGTGGACGTCGCGCTCGACCCCAGCGAACCCGACATCCTTTACGCCGCCAGCTATCAGCGCCGGCGCCGTGCCTTCGGATTTCACGGCGGGGGGCCGGGGAGCGGCCTGTACAAGAGCACCGACGGAGGAAGGACCTGGCGAGAGCTACGCAATGGCCTGCCGGAAGGGGAGTATGGACGGATCGGCATCTCGATCTACCAGAAGGACCCCCGGATTGTCTATGTTTGCGTGGAACAAGGTCTGCGCTACACGGCTTCCATTTCCTACGAAGAACGGAAGGCGGGCGTCTACCGCTCGGAGGACCGGGGCGAAAGCTGGACTTACATGAGCGACTGGAACCCCCGTCCCATGTACGCCAGCCAGATTCTGGTCGATCCCAACGACGATCAGCGTATCTACATGGAGAACTCCTTCAGCTACTCGGAGGACGGCGGCAAGACGTTCACGGTGCCGCGCCAGTCGGTGCATTCGGACGACCGTTTTCTCTGGATCGACCCCCACGACTCGCGGCACCTCATCAAGGCCAGCGACGGTGCGCTGGCCATCTCCTACGACCGAGCCGAGACCTGGCTCTTCATTCCCTCCCTTCCGGTCAGCCAGTACTACCGGGTGGCCGTCGACATGCGACGGCCTTTCCACGTCTACGGCGGACTCCAGGACAACGGCAGCTGGGTCGGGCCCAGTGCCACTTTCCGGTCGGAAGGCATCCTGAACGAGGACTGGACCCGGCTGGGCGGAGGAGACGGATTCCTCAATCTGGTCGACCCCAATGATCCCGACACGGTTTATGTCGAATCTCAGTACCTGGGCCTGACGCAGGTCGACCTGTCGAACTTGCAGACCCGCTCGATTCGCCCGGACAATGCACGCGGCTCGATCCGGTCTCGGCGCAACTGGGAAGTGTGGGGCACGGACGAGGCCCCCCCGGTGCTGGGCAATGCGCGTCCATTCGCCAACTGGGATGGCCCCTTTCTCGTCTCGCCGCACAATTCCAACGTGTTGTACGCCGGAACCGACCAGCTATGGAAGTCGACCGATCGCGGCCATTCCTGGCAGTCCCTGGGCAAACTCACCAGCGACGTCAAGCGCCACCATCTGCCCATCATGGGACAGCTGCCGAACGCCGGAACTCCTTCTCTGGACGACGGCATTCCTTACTACCCCACCCTCACGGCCGTCGCCGAGTCGCCGCTCCGGGAGGGGCTCCTCTACGTGGGGTCCGACGACGGGCGGTTGGCCGTCTCCCGGGACGGCGGACGAAACTGGGAACAGATCGCGGACAGGCTCCCCGGCTTGCCCGAATCCGCGTGGATTGCGGGCATCGAAACCTCTCGTTTCGATCGTGACACCGTCTACGTGGCGGTCAACAACTACCGCAACGACGATTACGGGAATTACCTGTACCGTTCGGTCGACGCCGGCTCCACGTGGGCCTCTCTGGCGGCCGGCCTTCCCCCCGGGCGCGTGGTGCGAACCGTGCGGCAGGATCCTCGCAATCCCCAGCTGCTGTATCTGGGATGTGAGCTGGGACTGTTCGTGTCGCTGGACGGAGGGGAGTCCTGGCTGGAACTCGAGAACAACCTGCCCACTTTAGCGGTCAACGATCTGGTGGTCCACCCGCGCGACAACGATCTAGTGCTGGGGACGCATGGGCGCGGCGTCTGGATTCTGGACAACCTGAACGCACTGCAGGAACTGACTCCCGAAGTGCGCACCTCCCCGGCGCACCTGTTCTCCATCGAGACTGCACAGATGATCCGATACGCCCGAACCAAGGCCCAGCCCGGGGACTCGGTCTTTCGAGGCCGGAATCCTCCGGCGGGAGCCATCGTCGACTACTTTCTGGGAGCCGGCCAGGAAGAGGACTCGGTTCGCCTGAGCGTCCTCGACTCGGATGGAAACGAGGTCCGGGTCCTGGAGGCAGGAGTGGCGGCCGGGATCCATCGGGCTGTCTGGGACCTGCGCCATCCCCCTCTCTCCGACCCCGTGGGAGAGGAGCCGGACCGGCGGGGAGAACCACGCCGCGGCCCCAGCGGGCCCTGGGTCGTGCCGGGAACTTACCGGGTCCAGCTGCGGGTCGGCGATGCCCTCTACGAACAGCCGGTCGAGGTTCGGGAAGATCCCCGCATCGAGCTGGCCGCCGAGCAGCGGCGGTCCTGGTCCCTCCGGCTCCGCCAGCTTGCCGGGTTGTACGAACGAGTCAACACCTGGATGGGTTCGCTGATCGACCCTGAGGCGGCGGAGGAATCAGGGCTGGCCGCGCAGCCCCCCGGCTCCTTACCGGCGCGGCTGCGCGAACTGCGCCGCCGCACCCAGACCCTCTATGAAGAGATCATCGACTGGACCGGCCCGCTGACCAGTGACCAGCAGGCCCAGCTGGAATTCTTCAGCAGCCTGGCGGAGGAGTTCGAGGCGGAAGTGGACGAGCACATCAGAGAAAAGTCCGAACTCCCCAACGCCAGGCAGGAGTGATCGCGGTCCGGAAGCCTGTAAATCCTACGAAGGCCGCCACAAATCGGCCTACCGTCAGGGCCTCCTGTACGACCTGGCCCAAAGGGGGACCCTCGCTGCGTCGATGACGGTCGTCAGGTCAAGCCCAGCCAACTGGCCCAGACGAAGAAGAGTAGCGTTGCCGCCAACAGGAGATTGGTGACAAACCGGTTGCGCATGCTCCCCACCCGGCGGGACGAACCATTGAGCCACAAGAGAGTCAGAGCCAGCACCGGCATGAAGGCCGCGCCCACGATCGCGTACAGTTGCTGAATCTGGCGAAAGCCGTCCCACAGGCCGGCGGCGGGAATCGTTCCCAGCGCCAGCAGATAGCCGAGGTAGGGTGCCGAGCGCGTGTCGACCACCCTTGCCGTACCGGATCCCCGCCTCGCCAGCTGCCAGGAATCGGCGAAGAGGTAGGGCACGCTCTGCCAGACACCGAGAAGGCTGCTGAAGACCGCACCCCAGGCACCCACCAGAAACGTCCACTTTCCCGCTGCTCCCAGGGAGGCCTCCAACCGGTTCCCCAGGTCGACGATCAGAGAGACGCCACTTCCCTCGATCTTCGTGGCGGCGCCGATGACGACCATCGACATCCCGAATAGCGCGGTCATCGTGTAGCCGGCCGCCAGGTCGATCCGGCAGGCCGGCAGATCCTCGGGAGCCGATCTCCCTTCTTCGCGAATCCAGTAGCCGTAGGCGAGCATCGTCACAGTACCGCCCACGCCGCCCATCAGGGCAATCGTCCAAGGCAGGCCTTCACCTGCCAAGTCGGGAATTCGGGGCAGCAGCAGCCCGGAGAGCACTTCCCCCCAGTTGGGCGACAACAACAGCGCCGTGGTCACGACCGTCAAGAACATCAGACCGATGCACACGCCCATCACCTTTTCGAACAGCCGGAAGCCGCCCAGGTACACCAGTCCCATCCCCGCGCCGCTGTGCAGGAGGCCGTAGACGATCTTGCCCGTCCGGGGGGAATCGAACAGGGGCAGCAAGGCGTGTCCGGCCGCCCCGCAAGCGCTCATCAGGGCCGCCCCCACGAAGTAACTCCAAAAGATCAGGTAGACCAGGAAGAAGATCTGGAAGGGCCTGCCCAGATGGCGCGCGCCCCCTTCGATCAGCGTGCTCCCGCTGGCCAGCTGCCAGCGAGCCAGCCCTTCGGTGAGCAGGAACTTGAGTCCCGCCCCGGCCACAACTGCCCAGAGAACGGCGACTCCCAGCTTGTTCCCGGTGAAGGCAGCCGTGGCCAGGTCGCCCGCCCCCACGCCCGTGGCGGCAACCAGGATGCCCGGAGCCAGCAGCCGAAACAGTCCCGTCGGAGATCGCACCGGACGAGTGTAACGGATGGTCCGCCGAAGGGCGCAAGGGAGTTGCGACCAACCGGGCAGAACTTCCGCGACCGATCGATTTGTCTGAAAGCGGACCGATCGGGATCGCCAGCGAACCTTTCGGGGCAGTCGCCGATCCAAAGGAACAAGCGTCCCGGCAGCGGAGTCCCTCGAACAGGCTAGTGTCGTTGAGGAGGAAGTCATGCGCGTCCTGGAAGCGTTCAGAAGCCACCCAAACACTGCCACGCTCTTCCGGAGGAGGAACCGGCAGATCGCATCGTTCCCGCTGAGGGGGGCCGCCTTGCTCGTCCTCAGCTTCTGGTTGTCGGCATTGGGCCTGGCGATGAAGAGCCCGCTCGGCCAGGAGTCCGGGCCGGCGGCCAACCCGGCCGAGCAAACCGCGCGAATCCAGGGACAGGTCACCGACCCGACGGGAGCCGCGATCCCGGGCGTGTTGCTGACCCTGACCCGGCTGCCCGACGGTCCCACCAGCCAGACCCTCTCGAACGACCTGGGCCGCTTCCAGTTCGACGGACTCCGACCCGGCAAGTATCGACTCTCCGCAGAGCTGACGGGATTCCGAACCTTTCGGCGGATCGTGACCTTGAAACCGGGCGAAACCCGAACCCTCGCCGCCCGACTCGAAATCGGTGACGTCAGCGAAACGGTCACTGTGTCGGCTGAGGCCCTCCCGTTCGAAACCCAGAGTGCAACTCTGACCACCACCGTCCGTTTCGCCAAAGAACAACGCTTCTCCGCGGATTTGGGGGCATACGACGATTGGCGATACAACCCCGATTTCAACACCGAAGCCTATGCTCATTTCGATGAGAACCCCTTCATCCGCGTCTCGGAAGATCCCCGGTCCACCTTCTCGATCGACGTCGACACGGCGTCCTACGCCAACGTTCGGCGATTTCTCTCCAGGGGAATGCTGCCCCCGAAGGACGCCATACGCATCGAGGAACTGGTCAACTATTTCGAGTACGAGCACCCGAGCCCGGTCGGGGAGGAGCCCTTCGCGGTGAGCCTGCAGACCGCCAGTGCTCCCTGGAACCCCGCGCACCGGCTGATGGCTATTGGCATCCAGGGACGCCCGGTCGACCATCGCAACCGGCCACCGGGCAACTTCGTCTTCCTGATCGATGTCTCCGGGTCGATGAGAAGCCCGGACAAACTCCCCCTGCTGGTTCAGGGGTTGTGTTTTCTGGTGGAGCAGCTCGGGGAACGGGACCGCGTCGCGATCGTGGTCTATGCCGGCTCCTCGGGGCTGGTGTTGCCGTCCACTCCAGGCTTTCGCCAGGCGGAGATTCTGGAGGCCCTGGAAGGGCTCGAAGCGGGAGGGAGCACGAACGGGGGAGAAGGCATTCGACTGGCCTACGACGTTGCCGTCCAGAACTTCCTCGAGGGGGGTGTCAATCGAGTCGTGCTGGCCACCGATGGAGACTTCAACGTCGGAGTCACCAATCAGGGCGACCTGGTGCGGCTGATCGAGGAACAGGCCAGCAAGGGAGTGTTCTTGACCGTGCTCGGATTTGGCACGGGAAATCTCAAAGATTCCACGATGGAGAAACTGGCCGATCGAGGCAACGGCAATTACTCCTACATCGACTCCCTCCTGGAAGCACGCAAGGTCCTCGTCGAGGAGATGGGAGCAACGCTGGTCACGATCGCCAAGGACGTCAAGATTCAGGTCGAGTTCAACCCGCTGGAAGTGGAAGCCTTCCGCCTTCTGGGTTACGAGAACCGCCTCCTGGAGCATCGGGACTTCCAGGACGACCGGAAGGACGCCGGCGAGATCGGCGCCGGGCACAGTCTCACGGCCCTGTACGAAATCGTGCCGGCGGGCCAGTCCCTGGACGCCTCTCGAACCGCTCCCCTCCGGTATCAATCCACGACCAATCCGACCCCCCAGGCGTTCAGCGGGGAATTGCTGCTGCTCAGGCTTCGATACAAAGAGCCCGACTCGGACCGAAGCAGGCTTCTGGAAGCGACGGTCTTCGACGACGGACGGGCCTTCTCCCAGGCCAGCGACGGTTTTCGTTTCGCCGCCGCGGTGGCCGCCTTCGGGATGCTCTTGAGAGAATCACCCCACAAGGGGACCGCCACCTTCGAGCAGGTGCTCTCCTGGGCGCGTGAGAGCCTGGGCCCGGACCCCGGTGGCTACCGGCAGGACTTTCTGGAACTCGTCCTCGCCGCCCGCGACTGCTCCGCCGTTAGGTAGTGTTCGGGATCCAAACTCTCTGATCAGTCAGCACGCCTCGTACCTCGGAAAGGCGTGCTGCTGCGCACCACCGGACTGCTCTTGGGAGGCGCTGCAAAGCGACGCCGCCCGGTCAAGAGAAGACCTGAATAAAAATGCCCTGTCCCCGGGTGAAGCCTTGCCCTGTCCCCACTCACCGCCTTGCCCTGTCCCCAGCAATTTCCCCCTGTCCCCAGCACGTTCCCCCGACGATTTCTCCCCGGGACGGCCCCACGCCCGTCGAGTCCGGCTCCGTGCTTGGCCGCGAACCAGCGAGCATGAGCGGCTTCCTGCCTCTCGGAACTGGGGACAGGGGACGTGGCAACAGGGGGCAGGGCATTCTCCGGTATGTACCACTGGCAGCTTCGATCATTCGCTCTCCTTCACCTTTTGCTACCATTCGGCCAGTGCTGATCGATCGATTTCTCCCTGAATACCACTTCCAGAGTCGGCACAGCATCTCGATCCAGGCCAGGCCGGATCGCGTCTACACGAAGGTGCGCGTCCTGGACTTGAGTCAATCGAGGTTGATCCGCTGGCTCTTGCGCCTGCGGGGGATGCCGGCCCGGGCATCGACCCTCGAGGGGCTGCTGCGGCTGAATTTCACGGTCCTGGGAGAGGTCGAAGACCAGGAACTGCTGCTGGGAATCGCCGGGCGTTTCTGGAGACTCCGCGGCGACCTGCGAAGGATTGGCCCGGAGCAGTTCCGAGAGTTCGACCGGGAGGGCTTTGCCAAAGCTGTGTGGAGTTTCTCAGTGGCGCCGGAAAGCAGCCACCGAACCCTGCTTTCGACCGAGACCCGCATTCAATGCCTCGACGAGGTCAGCCGGCGGCGCTTCGCCCGTTACTGGGCCGTGATCGGCCCGTTCAGCGGTTGGATTCGAAGAGAAGCCCTGATGACCGTGAAGCGGCAGTCCGAGTCGAAAGCCTGATCCCAAGTTTGCCTGCCGGACCCTGGAAGGCCGAACGCGCAGAGCTCCGGGCCGAGAACATGCCCTGTCCCCATTTCGGTCCCCATTTCGAAAGGCATTGTCCCCATTTCGAACGTCGCCAATGTCAAGGTTGGCACTCGCGATCCGGATATGAGAAACTTCGGTTTTTGGGCTGGATCTTCTCGCCTTCGACCCAATGGGGAGGTTTTCAATGTATGTCTTGCGGCGGATCGGTTTCGGTGGTGTTTTCTTGACTCTGTCGGCGTTTTTGCTACTCGGCGCAGCGGAGCACGGGCTGGCGCAGGAAAAAGCTTCCGACTCAGAGAAGCCCGGGAAGAAAAAGAAAGACCTGCCCCTGAAACCGGTACGGTCGCTCGAATTCGAAACCACCGAGGGTACCTGGCTGTCGCTGGACGTTGCTCCCGACGGCACGGCGATTCTGTTCGAGCTCGTCGGAGACTTCTACACCCTCCCGCTGGATGGAGGCGAGGCGACTCGCATCACCCAGGGAATGGCGTTTGACAGCCAGCCCTCCTACTCGCCCGACGGACAATGGATCTCGTTCATCAGCGATCGCGACGGTGCGGAGAATGTCTGGATCGCGAAGGCGGACGGCTCCGAGCCCCGGCAATTGTCCAAGGGCAGCAAGAACTCCTTTGTTTCTCCCAGTTGGACACCCGACAGCCAGTACGTGATCGTGTCCAAGTCCGAGCGCCGCTCTTACCAGGTCTGGATGTACCATCGGGACGGCGGTTCGGGGATTCAGGTCACTCAGGACAGCCCCGAGGACAACGACGATTCGCCGGGACCGCCGTCCCGGGGAAGCAGCCTTCTGCGTCTGGGCGCCGTCATCTCACCCGATGGCCGCTATCTCTACTTCGCGCGCAAGGCCGGGGCGAGCATTTACAACCAGATGTCTTTCAACTGGGAGATCTACCGCCGCGACATGCAGACAGGCGACGAGGACCAGGTCACCCAGGCCGACGGCGGCGCTTTTCGCCCGGTGCTTTCGCCGGACGGTTCCCAACTGGTGTACGCGACTCGATTCGAGACTCAGACTGGACTGCGCATCCGGGAACTCGACTCGGGCCGGGATCGCTGGCTCCAATATCCGGTGCAGCGCGACGACATGGAGTCGCTGGCTTCCCGCGACCTCCTCCCCGGTTACAGCTTCACTCCCGACGGCCGGGAAGTGGTCGTCACTTTTGGAGGCAAGATCCACCGCATCGACGTGGCCACCGGGCGAGCACGCGAGGTCCCGTTCCAGGCCAAGGTGGCGCAAGATCTGGGACCGCTACTGAACTTTCAGCGCCGCGTGGAGGAGGGCCCCGTCCGCTCCCGGCTGATTCAAGACCCGGTGCAATCACCGGACGGGAAGCGGCTGGCCTTCTCTGCGATGGCTCATCTTTACGTAATGGATCTCCCCGAGGGAGAGCCCAAGCGGGTATCTGAGCAGGACGCGAATGAATTCAAACCGGCCTGGTCGCCTGACGGCAGATGGCTGGCCTACGTCACATGGAACTACAACGGGAGCGGCCATATCTGGAGAACAGCCACCGACGGCACGGGCAGCCCTCAGCGACTCACCAATGTGCCGGCCTTTTACACCGATCCCCGGTTTTCTCCCGATGGGACCCGCATCGTGGCTCGCCGCGGCAATGCCTGGATGCGTTCCCAGGCTCCCGGAGAATTCGGCGGCATTCGAATTCCTACCGATCTGATCTGGCTCCCGGCGGAGGGGGGCGACGTCCAGCTGATCGTACCCTCGCGCGGTCTGGGTTCGCCCCATTTCGGCCCGGAGCGAGACCGCATCTACTTCTACTCGCGTGAGGGGCTGATATCGATGCGCTACGACGGCTCCGACCGGAGGACCCATCTGAAGGTGACCGGCCGGCAGCGCAGGGGCGGCAGGCCGTCGCCGGCCCAGGCGGCACTGATCAGTCCGGACGGCCGGCGGGTTCTGGCCAAGGCCAGCCATCAGCTCTTCCTCTTGCCGCTGCCGCCGACCGGCGGAAAAGCGCCGGCGGTCAACCTCTTCTCTCCCTCGATCCCGGTCAAGAAGGTCACCGACATCGGCGCCGACGCCTTCGACTGGGCGGACGGGGGCCAAACGCTGACCTGGTCGGTCGGAGCCACTTTCTTCCGGCGTCCGCTCGACAGCATCTCGTTTGCACCCGACCCGAAGGAAGAGAAGACCGGCGAAGAAGAGGGCGAGGACACGGAAGGCGAAGAAGAGGAGGCGCCCGAGGGCGAGGGCGAGAAAACGGACAAGGAGAAGGAGCCCAAGAAGCCTCTCGAAGAACAAGAGTCGGTCGAATCGTTCGAAATCGTTCTGGAGTTCCCGCGCCACACTCCGCAGGGCACCGTAGTCCTGCGCGGAGCCACCGTGATCACGATGAATGGCGACGAGGTGATCGAAAATGGCGATGTCGTCGTGCGGGACAATCGCATCGTTTCCGTGGGCGCGCGCGGCTCGGTTGAGATCCCCGCAGGATCACGGCCAGTCGACGTTCGCGGAAAGTACATCGTGCCCGGCTTCATCGACACCCATGCCCATTACGAGGTCCGGACAGAGGGTGTTTTCGAGCTGCACAACTGGAGTTTCCTGGCCAATCTGGCCTACGGAGTCACCACCGGCCTGGACGTGCAGACCTCGACCAACGACTACCTCTCCTATCAGGATATGATCGAGGCCGGGCGGATGATCGGCCCCCGCGCCTATTCGACGGGCCCGGGCGTCTTTTCCGACACCGACTTCCAGTCGGCTGAGTCGGCTCTGTTCACGCTCGAGAAGTACAAGAAGTTCTACCGCAACCACAACCTCAAGTCGTACCTGGTCGGCAATCGCAAGCAACGGCAGTGGGTGGTCGAGGCGGCCAAGCAGCTGGAGCTGACGGTGACCACCGAAGGTGCGCTGGATTTGAAGCTCGACATGACCCACGCCATCGACGGCTTCGGAGGCAATGAGCACTCGCTCCCGATCATGCCGCTGTACCGGGATGTCGTCGAACTCTTCGCGCGCTCCGGTACGTCCTACACGCCCACACTGCTGGTGCTGTACGGCGGACCCTGGGCGGAGAACTACTTCTATCAGACTACCGAGGTTCACGACGACTTCAAACTGAACCGGTTCGTCCCCCACAACGAGATCGACCGCCAATCGCGCCGGCGGCCCTGGTTTCGGGAGGACGAACACGCCTTTCCGAAAGCAGCGGCCCAGGCGGCCAAGATCCAGCGAGCCGGAGGGTATGTCGGCGTGGGAGCGCACGGCCAGCTGCAAGGTTTGGGGTACCACTGGGAAATGTGGTCACTGGCCATGGGCGGCATGACTCCTCGCGAGGTCCTCGAGGCCGCCACCATCGACGGAGCCCACATCATCGGGCTCGAGCAAGACCTGGGCAGTCTCGAGTCCGGGAAGCTGGCCGACCTGCTGGTGCTCGACCGCAACCCGCTCGCAGACATCCGCAATACCAACTCCATTCGCCTGGTCATGAAAAACGGCGAACTCTTCGACGGCTCCACGCTGGAGCAGGTCTGGCCCGAGGAGAAAGAGATCGAGCCGTTCTGGTGGTGGACGGCCGATCCCGTCGCGGAAAACCCCCACTGAGCGGAGAGATGGCTAGTCGTCAAGTCTGATCACCCGCGGTGGACCCAGCGAGCAGAAGTCTGTCTCGTACCCATTGCCCTGTCCCCAGTCGCTGTCCCCAGTCCCAACTCCCTCGGGCGCCGGCGGTGAACCCAGCGAGCCGCCGCCGGTGCCTTACTCTTTTCGGGCCCACCACCTCGGACGCCTGCCGCTCCTCTCCGCCCCTCGCGGAGAAATCCCGCCGCTTCGTCTTCCCCCAGTCCCCAATTCCGTTCTCTTCGCCCTTCCTGAGCTCGGTTCTCTCCGCCCGTGCCCTTGCCTTTGCCCTGTCCCTTGCCCTTGCCCTGTACCCAACTCGACTCCGTCGCTCGCTCTGGGCAGCTTTCTCGGCTCCGCTCCCTGATCCAGATCCTCGCCTTCCTCGCCTGCTTCTGATACAACCCTCTGTGCACAGCTGGAATGGGGAAAAGCTGGGGAGGTTGTCCATGCGAAGGATTCGCTATGTCGTGGCTACGAGTCTGGACGGGTACATCGCGGGGCCGAAGGGTGAAGCGGACTGGATCATCATGGATCCCGACATCGACTTTCGCAGCCTCTACGAGCAGTTCGACACAGTTCTCCTGGGGCGCCGGACGTTCGAAACGATGGCGCAAGCAAGCGAGGCCGAGATGGCCGGCGTCGAGATGACCGGCATGAAGACACTCGTCTTTTCCCGCACGCTGCGGCAGCGCGATTATCCAAAGGTGACCATCGTGGGTGACAAGGCGGAGGAAACGCTGTCCGGGCTTCGGAAGGCCTCAGGGAAGGACATCTGTATGGTCGGCGGCGGGGTGCTCTTTCGCAGCCTCCTGGACGCTGCACTCGTGGATACGGTTGAGGTGGCGGTCATCCCCGTCCTGCTGGGAGGAGGAATCCCCCTCTTTCCGCCTCCCGCCCGGCGGGCCAAACTGAAACTGACGGGCCACAAGGTGTACGGGACCGGGATCGTGTCGCTGGAGTATGCGTTGAAGTAGGTTGATCCCCAGAGCGTGCCGGTGCACTCTCACGACCTGCGGCGGACTCTTCGAGCCAATCACTGTCAGGATGCCGGTGCCGCGTTTCCCTCCCTCTCAGACGGGAGGGAAGGAGACTTCCGAAGTGGGACCGCTGTCACCCATCCCCGGCGACCCCCCGAGCGTGGCGTCCTGCAGTCTTCCCAAAACCTGGAGCCTGGGAGTCGAGTAAGGACGGCGGCGGTTTCTCTTTTGTTCCATGGCTCCAGCAGCTCCTGCAGCCGGCTCTCTTCTCATCTTTTTCCCCCGCAATCTCACGCCGATTGGCGTCCCCTCAATGTTAGATCAGACTCGCACAGCGAAGTGTGCTTCTGGAGACTCGATGCCTCGAGACGGCGGCGCCGCCAGATCTCCCAGCAGATGCATCGCCAGGGGATCACGGATGAGATGCCGTCGATTCTCCGGTGAAGGTTGCCAGGAAAGGCCTCTGACAGCCAGGCGGGGCGTACGTAGCGCGGCCACTCGGCGTCCGGACTCGTCAACAGTGCCGTCGCTGTTTCCAGCTCCCGCTCGGCCAGGCCGCGAACGGCCAGCGGCATCAAGGAGCTGGGGCGCTTGCGCAGCCGGACCCGCTCGGGCAGGATGCCCGCCATGGCTTCCCGCAAGATCCATTTCGACCACCCCCGCCGGTAGAGTTGATGGGCCGGAAGAGCCAGCGCATATTCCACCAGGCGCCGGTCACGGTAGGGCCGGCGCAGGTCGACGCCCTCGCGAACCGAGAGGCTGGCCTCCGAGCTCACCGCCTGTGCGTCCAGCGCGTTGACCAGCATCCTGAGCTGCTCGGGCCGGCGTGCTTCCCTCCGCTGCTGCCGGGCCGGGCCTGCCAAGCTTCGCAGTGCCCAGGGGGTGAGCCAGTCCGGTTCTCCCGGCTTCCAGGCCGGCCGACCCAGCACCCGACCCAGGGCGCTTCTCAGCCGGCGGATCCCACCGACGGGCGAGTGGCACAATTCGTGGATGACTCCTGCGAAGGCCGAACCGATTCGGCCCTGTGACAGGAAGTCGCGCAACCAGTGGGTGTGCCCGTAGTAAAGCCTGTCGCCGAATTCCCCCGTGAGCAGCGTCCGGCCACCGGCCTCGCGGACGGCGGCGTAGGATCGCTCCAAGAGACACCGGAACGCTCCATTGACCGGAGTGTTGGGGTCGACCAGCCCCCGGGGCCACTGACTGAGCGGCCAGGCATCGTCTCCCCGTATGGGAATGGAGCTCAGCGCCAGATGCTGGTTGACAGAGTCAATGAACTCTCGCTCGTCGGCTTCTTCCAGTTCCTCGAAGATCCAGGAGATCGTCGCCAGTGCATCGCGTCCGCAGGAGGAGGACCGCCGGGCCGCCAGGGCGGCGACCGAGGTCGAGTCGAGCCCTCCGCTCATCAGCACCATCGGACGGCCGGTGCTGCGAAGGCGGCAGCGGACGCTTCGGTCCAACAGCTCGCGGAAGTGCTCCACGTACTCCGTGTCCCGGCGGTACTCCAGCCCGTCCGAGGCGGCGGGCTGCCAGGTTCGCCACTGCCGCAGGTGATCGCCCTCGAAGGCAAGGCCGCAGCCGGGAGGAAGCGCGCGGACGTCCGAAAAGAACGTCGTGCCGTCCGGAGGGGGCTCGACGGCGAAAAAATGGGTGATCGCGACTTCGTCCAGAGCGCTCGAAACCCCGGGATGAGCCAGCAGTGCCTGTTCCTCTGAAGCCACCAGGAAATCCCGAGGGGTCAAGCTGAAGAACAGGGGGCGGTCTCCCAGCGCGTCACGGCCACACAGGACGCGGCGCCTGCGGGAGTCCAGAACCAGCATCGCGAACGGCCCCAGCAATCTCTCCAGGCAGGAATCACCCCAGCGGCGGTATGCTCTGGCCACGATCGCGACATCGGACAGCCGGGCCGCCTCCGGCTCGCTCGAGTCGAGGGCCCGCAGCAGTTCCGCCCGGTTGTCCAGCCTGCCATCCCAAACCAGGTCGAAGCCGAGTTCGGGGTCGGTGTGCGGCTGGCGCTCCCCAACCTCCTCGGGCACGGTCCAGAAGTGCTGGTGTCCCAGAATGGCCCCGCTTCTCCAGACCGCCCGCCGGCCATCCGGCCCCCGATGCCGGAGGGCCGAGAAGAGTTTCAGAAAGGCATCCGGTGAAACCGGGGCTCGATCGCGTCGAAGCCAAAGCAAGAATGCGCTCATCGGCCCTCCCAGGGCCAGGGTCAGGGTTCGATGACGAGTGCCGGATCTCCCAGGATGCTCCAACCCAGGATGACGTCCAGGAGTTCCGGGGAGTCCTGGGCGAGCGATTGCTTCGCCGAGGTGAGTGCCTCCCCGATTCGCCCGCCTGGCTCGACCAGCAGGGGTTCCAGCCAGTGGCTCAGCGCGCTGGCGGAGGGAGCGTCCGTCAGGGTCGTCGAGCCGAGAACGATGGCAGCCCCCGCCCGCTGCAGCAGCAGGGCATGGCCGAGGGTCTCGTAGCGCGGCTCCACGTGGTAGGTGTTCCAGCACCCCCATTGCAGCACGGCGGCCGGCGAACCCAGGTTGGCCAGCTGCATGGCGTCAGTCGAGCTGAAGAGGTTGGAAAAGGTCCAAAGGGTCGGCCCCGAGTGTCCGACGAAGCTGGCCAGCGCGACCCCTCGCTCGAGAGAATTGATCAGGAGGTTGCGGGCCTCTTCGGGCCCGATCACGTCCATGTAGGCCCGCGACACGTCCCAGCCCGAGAGGTGCCTCGTGAAATTCTCGCTCTGGGCCCTGAAAGAGACATCCGCGGAGGCGTCCTTGAAGTCGGCAGCCAGCACGGCGGTTCTCCCGTACGACTTGGAGGCGTACTGGAGCGTCTTGTCGATGACGGCAGCCAGATCCTCACTGGACCGCACCGGGAACCGGCCCACCGCCACATCCGGAATCTGGTCGCCGTCGACGTCTCCGTAAAGTGGATCGGCAGGTGCGAAGGTCACGATCGGACCCGTGGAAACGTACAGCGAGGGGATGAAGCTGACCGAATCCAGCTCCAGATAGTTCTTGTAGTCGTAGGTATCACCACCCACCAGGAGCAAGAACCTGGTACCCATGCGCGAGGCTGCCAGAGCCACGTACTCGCGAATGGCATGGGCATCGAAAACACCGTGGCTGAACTGCGCATAGACGTCCTCCACGTCTACCACGCGGACCGAGAAACCCTCGGCCTTGCGGGCGGCGACCAGCGGGGCCAGGCCGTCGATGAAGTCCGGGTGCGAAACGATCAGGTATTCGGCCCTGCCGCTGGTGATGTTGGCGGCAGGCCGGGCGGCCCTCAGTCCCGGCGTCCGGAGCTGGTCCAGAGTGGAGACCAGATAGGCGCTCGAGGTGTCGCGCCCTGGAAAGCTCACACTCCAGGAGCCGCCGTCGTTTTCGACACGAATATCTTCCAGCTGCGACGGAGTCTCCCCGTCGATCCGATAGACGAGGACCCGGTCGCTGTCCAGACCAGTGACCCGGAACCAGGGCCCTGGCGCCGTGAACTCGAGTCTCCCGTTGCGGGCCCTGAAGGAGCGCGGATATTCGACGCTGTAGGCGTCCAGATTGATCAGGTCGAAGGACACGCCGGTATCCCCGGGGAGTTTCAAGGTGAGGGTATTCCCACCCTCTCGCAGGACTCCCGGCGGTAGCGTCGCCGTGATGGTCGCCTGCTCGCGGCCGTCGAAGAACCGGGCCGCGACCGGGGTGCCGTTGAGGTCGACCTCCAGGTGGTGATCCGGCACTCGGGGCCAATTGGTGACTCCCCAGACGCGGACCGACAAGGCCGAGGGCGCCGCCCCGGCCGCGAAGTCGTCGATCGAGAAATCGAACGAGTACTGGGAGAGTCCGGTGAAGGCGAGCATCCGGGTGTCGAACCAGGGGTCGTTGCCGGGCGCGCCGAAACTGTACTGCCGCTGATTTTCGAAGGCGGCCGTTTCCTGGTAGGAGACGGGCGCCCCTCCGGTCGGCTTCAGAGGGGTCGTGTCCAGAGGAATCCGCAGGGCGGAGCGCTGCTCTACCACGAGCCGGTACACCATGGTGTCGGTGTAGAGGCTCTCCGCGGCCTCCCCGAAGAATTCGACGAACGACCCGGGCCCGAAACGCTTGCCCGCTTCCACTCGGATGGGCACGGGTACGCCTTGGCGGAGCAACGCCATGGCCTTGGAAGAAGCGTTGTGGAAATCGAAGCCTGCCGCGGCCAGCGATTCGTAGGTGACCCGATACAGGCCGTCCCGGTCGACCAACAGGTCGACAGCCGGGTACTTGCCACCGCCTTTGCCGGCAACTCGGGAGGCGGCCGCTCCCCGCAAACCCGGCCGAGCGGATCCTTTGCCCTCATGCTGAGCCCGCACCGAGACCCAGTCGATCTCGGTGGCCTGGAAGCGCCGTCCGTAGTGCTCTCCCAGTGCGAAGGGGCCCCGCAGCTTCGAGCGGCCTTCGATGTCCACGTCCTCGATCGCGAAGGCGCTTGCCGACACCCCGTCCAGAACGAACCGGTACTGCTGAGGCTCGGTGGAGTCCACGACATGGGAAGGGATCAGCTCTGAATTGATCCGCTGCCAGCCGTTGCGGGTCCGGGCATAAAGGTTGAAGCCGGCGTTGCCGGCCTCGGTGGCCGTCTCCCACCGCAACTCCGCGCCTCCCTCGAGGGCGGCCGAAGTGAACGAGGAGAGGGTCACGGGCGTGCTCAGATTGGTGTTGCAGTTGGTCAAGTCGACCGAATAGATCCCGTAAGACACGTTCCCCTGATCGTCGGTGATCTCCGCCTGCACGTGATAGATCACGCTGGGTGACGTGGGCAGACTGCTGGTGTCCCAGTCCATGGACCAAAGATTGATCTCGGCCCCCGGTGAAGTGACGGGGTTGGAACTCCCGGTGTCCGGCAGGGCCGACTGCCAGTTACCGACCACGCCCCCCATGCCGTCCTCCTGCACGTAGAAGAATTCCACCTGCGCCAGAGAGTCGGTGACCACGGGGGGGGATCCGGTCAGGCCGCCGGTGTCCACGACCTGGGCCGTCAAGGTGATCGGGCTGCTGTTGGTGCCCGCGCCGCAGCTGGCCGAGATGTCGAAGAGAACGGGGACCTGGCTGCAGCCGGTGCTGAGAGTGCAGGGATCCGAGCAGGGAAGCGGCTTGTCCTGGTCCATGGAATACTCCGCCTCCAGCGCCAGGTCTTTGTTGGTGAAGTTGTTGGGCTGCGTGGAGGTGGTCACGCACACGACGAACGGGGTGTCGATTTCGAGGTATTGGTCGCCCCCCACCCCATCCATGTCGGGGTCGCCCGGCGTCAGGCAGTCGTCGAACGCCCCGCGGGGAAACTGCATGTCCAGGAAGAAGTTGGTGCCGTCGGTGGTGCAGTTGGCAGCGGGGT
>JBFKLX010000090.1:0-20658 GCA_041630155.1 Acidobacteriota bacterium | reverse complement strand
TCGTAGCCGGAGCCGTCCTGGCCGGCGAGATTTCGCTGGCTGCGGCAATCTCTTCTTCCGACTGGGTGTCCAGTCACGAAGAGTACGGTAGGAATCGCTGAACGGGCCGGCCTCGTACTTGTCGACCCTGAACGTGTCGCTGTAGTCGTGGATTCCGGTCCTCGGTGTGTGGGGAGTCCTTGGGCCTCCAGTCCCAGGCCCCACGCCCCTTTGCTAAGATACTCTGACGATGTCCTTTCATCCCCTGGTGGAGTCCTGGTTTCGCGAGCGTTTAGGAGAGCCGACGGCGCCGCAGCGGGAGGGTTGGCCGCTGATTCAGGACGGCCAGGACGTCCTGATCGCTTCGCCCACCGGTTCCGGGAAGACCCTGGCGGCGTTTCTCTGCGCCATCGACGGGTTGGTGCGGAAGGGCCTGGACGGAGGGCTGTCAGGCGAAACCGAGGTCCTGTACATCTCGCCTTTGAAGGCGCTGGCCAACGACATCCGCCAGAATTTGCTGGGTCCGCTGTCGGAGATTGGACAGCGGGCGGCCGAGCAGGGCTTCGAGTTGCCGGAGATTCGGACGCTGGTGCGCACGGGCGACACCCCCAGCCACCATCGCCAAAAGATGCTCGACCATCCCCCACACATTCTGGTGACCACGCCGGAGTCGTTTTTCATCTTGCTGACCTCTCGGCGCGGCTGCGAGATGCTGCGGACTGTCCAGACGGTGATCCTGGACGAGATCCACTCGGTGGCGCAGAGCAAGCGAGGCTCCCACCTGTCGCTCTCGCTGGAACGCCTGCAGCATCTTTGCGCCAGGAGGTTCCAGAGGATCGGCCTGTCTGCGACCCAAAAACCGATCGAAACGGTAGCCTCGTTTCTGGCCGGCGAACGCCCGCCCCCGCGACGGGTCGATGTGGGTCATCGGCGCCACATGGATCTGGCGGTGGAAGTGCCGCGCAGCGAGCTGTCGGCGGTGGCCAGCCACGAGGTCTGGGAGGAGATCCATCAGCGGATCGCCCACCTGGCCGGTCAGCATCGGACTACTCTGGTGTTCGTCAACACTCGGCGTCTGGCCGAGCGGGTCACCCACCATTTGGGAGAGATCCTGGGCCAGGACCAGGTCGGCGCCCACCATGGCAGCCTGGCCAAGGAGACGCGTCTCCAGGTGGAACGCCTGCTCAAACAGGGGGAGCTCCGAGTCGTGGTGGCCACGGCTTCTCTAGAGCTGGGCATCGACGTGGGCTCGATCGAACTGGTTTGTCAGATCAGCTCTCCCCGCTCAATTGCCCTGGCGCTACAGCGCATTGGCCGCTCGGGACACTGGAAGGGAGCCACTCCCAAGGGCCGCTTCTTTCCCACCAGCCGGGACGACTTGCTGGAGTGTGCGGCTCTGGTCTGGTGCATTCGGAGGGGCGAACTGGACCGGTTGCGGATCCCCGAAGCGCCCCTCGACGTCCTGGCCCAGCAGATCGTGGCGGCGGCGGCTGGGGGGGAGTGGGGCGAGGATGAGCTGTTCGAGCTGGTCAGCGCTGCCTATCCCTATCGGGAGCTGAGCCGAGAGCGCTTCGGCTCGGTCGTCAGCATGCTGGCCGAGGGAATCACGACTCGCCGAGGGCGGCGGGGGGCGTATCTGCATCGTGACCGCGTAAACGGCAGAGTCAAGGCTCGGCGCGGCGCCCGCCTGGCTGCCATCACGTCGGGCGGGGCCATTCCCGATATCGCTAATTTTCTGGTCAAGGCGGACCCCGAGGACATCGTGGTCGGCGACCTGGACGAAGATTTTGCCGTGGAAAGCTCCCGGGGAGACGTGTTCCTGCTGGGCAACACCTCCTGGCGCATCCGCCGGGTCGAGGCCGGGGTCGTGCGGGTCGAGGACGCCCGGGGCGCGCCCCCCAATGTGCCTTTCTGGAGAGGGGAAGCACCGGGCCGGACCGATGAGTTGTCTCGGGCCCTGTCCGATCTGCGCGAGCGGGTCCATCAACTCGAGCCGTCCGCGGCCCTGAAGTGGTTGCGGGACGACTGCGGGCTGGACCGGGCCGGGGCCGAGCAGGCGCTGGCCTACGTGCGGGCCGGTACGGAGGCTCTGGGAGCTCTTCCCAGTCAGAGCTGCCTCGTGGCGGAACGTTTCTTCGACGAAGGGGGCGGCATGCAGCTGGTGGTTCACGCCCCCTTCGGAAGCCGGATCAACAAAGCATGGGGCCTGGCCCTCCGCAAACGCTTCTGCCGCTCCTTCAACTTCGAGCTCCAGGCCGCAGCCACTGAAAACGGCATTGTCCTGTCGTTGAGCGATCAGCACAGTTTCCCGCTGGATTCGGTCTTCTCTTTCGTGAAACGGCACAACGTCCGCCAGCTGCTGGTTCAGGCCCTTCTGGCCGTGCCTCAGTTCGGCGTCCGCTGGCGCTGGACCGCAACGCGGGCGCTGGCCGTCTTACGCTTTGCCGGAGGACGAAGGGTGCCTTCGCCCCTGCAGCGAATGCGGGCCGACGACCTGTTGGCTTCGGTCTTTCCCGAGCAGGCAGCCTGCCTGGAACACATCACCGGCGACATCGAGATCCCGGATCACCCCCTGGTGGAAGAAACCTTGCTGGACTGCCTGAACGATGCGATGGATATCGAGGGTCTGGAACGGGTGATGGAACAGCTCGAGCGGGGAAACCTCCGCTGCCTGGCCATCGACACGCGTGAACCTTCCCCGCTCTGCCATGAGATCCTCAACGCCAATCCCTATGCCTTCCTGGACGGGGCTCCCCTGGAAGAGCGCCGGACACGAGCCGTGCAAACCCGGAGAACCCTTCTGCCGGAAGGGGCTGGAGACTTGGCGCAGTTGGACGCAGAGGCGATTCGCGAGGTCGTCGAACAGGCCCGTCCCGCTCTCCGGGACGCCGAGGAAGTTCACGACGCCCTACTGTCGCTCGGCTTGATGCGGGAGACGGAACTGGCAGCCCACCAGCCGGAACTGCAGCAGCTCGGCGAGCAGTCACGAGTGCTTCGCGTCGAGCTGCCCGGCAGCCCTGGGACCGCATACGCCGCGGCGGAACGGAGCGTCCTGGTTGGCCAGGTCTATCCCTCGGCCAGCTTCCATCCACCCGTCTCGGAGCGCATCGAGGCCTCCCAATGGACGCGGGACGCGGCTCTGGACGGTGAAAGTGCGCTGACGGAGCTGGTGCGGTATCGAATGGAATGCTGCGGCCCCATCACCGAAGCAGAACTGGCCGAACTGCTCCAGCTGGAGGCGGGCCAGATTGCGGGCGCTCTCCGGCGACTGGAAGGCCAGGGGGCCGTCCTTCGCGGCAGCTTTCGGCCCGGCGCCCGGGAGCTGGAATGGTGCGACCGGAGGCTCCTGGCGCGAATCCACCGAGCCACCCTGGGCCGGCTGCGCCGCGAGATAGAGCCCGTCTCCGCTTCCGATTTCATGCGCTTTCTCTTTCGCTGGCAGCACGTATCACCCGGAACCCGGCTGCACGACCAGACCGGACTGGGTCTGATCCTGGAGGCCCTGCAGGGGTTCGAGGCGCCGGCGGCGGCCTGGGAGAAGGCCATTCTGCCCGCCCGCCTCTCCCATTACGACGCGCGGCACCTGGACCAGCTCTGCCTCTCCGGGCAGTTCGCCTGGGGACGGTTGACCCCTGCCCGGGGAGCAGGAAGCGAGGAGAGGAGGCAGGTGCGCCCGACTCGCCTGGCGCCCATCGCTTTCTTCAAGCGCGCCAATCTTTCCCTGCTGCTGTCGCTGGTCCGTTCCGGCTCGAACGGAGCCCAAGCGGTTCGAGAAGAGCTTTCCCACCCGGCGCGTGAAGTTCTGGAACATCTTCAGCGCTGGGGCGCCAGCTTTTATCAAGACCTGCTGGAGGCGGTTCGACGTTTGCCCATCGAAGTGGAAATGGCGCTCTGGGAACTGGTGGCCTGCGGGCTCGTGACGGCGGACGGGTTCTCCGGATTGCGCGCCCTCATCGATCCCAAGCAGCGCCTCAGCGGGAGGCATCGAAAGCGTCATCGCCGTCGCCGGTTGGAGGCGCTCTCGGGTGGACGCTGGACCCTTCTGCAGTCGCCGCAACACGGCGAAACTCGAGACCAGGAATGGGAACCGCAGCGCATCGACCCGGCAGTGGAAGCCGTGGGCTGGCTGTTGCTGGCCCGGTGGGGGGTGGTCTTCCGGGATCTCCTGCAGAGGGAGAGCCTGGCGCCTCCCTGGCGTGAACTGGTGCGTGCGTACCGGCTCTGGGAAGCCCAGGGAAAGATCCGCGGAGGGCGGTTCGTCCAGGGTTTTGGGGGCGAGCATTTCGCTTTGCCGGAAGCGGTGGAGAGTTTGAGAGCCCTGCGCCGCCAGAAAGCGGGCGAAGAGATCGTCCGCATCTCGGCCGCCGACCCACTGAATCTGGTCGGCATCATCACCCCCGGAGAACGAGTCCGCCCCCTCCCCCAGACCACCATCAACTTCCGCAACGGAGTCCCTTTGGAAGATCCGGTTCCCGCACCATCCCCCGCCCCCCGCCCCACGCCCTGAGCCTTTCCGCGGTCCAATCTCAGCCCTCACCCTATTCGACCGGCGAGCAGGTGAATCGCCCAGCGGAGGGGCCGCACCGTTGCGTCGGCTCCCCAGACCGCGCGGAATTCTGCTTCCATTGCGCTGACCGGATCACGCCCGAGGGCCTGCAGGTAACGCTGGGACGCCGACCAGGTGCGGAGGTAACCCAGCAGTTGCTGGAGTTGCCACTGCTCGTGCATCTCGAATGAGGGCGTCTGGAGGCGGTCGAAGGGGAAAGGGAGCGTTCGGTAGCCGGACTCCACGAGGGCGCGCTCGGGGAGCCAGTAGGGGCCTACCTCGAGAGAGTAGAATCGCTCGAGGGCCCGGTTCAAGGCAGTGCTGCCTTCGATGCGAGAGTAGGCCCAAACGGCCAGCACCGCACCCGGGCGGGCGACTCTCCTGACCTCGGCGTAGAACCCCTCCACGTCGAACCAGTGGAGCGCCTGGGCGGCGGTGATGAGGTCGATGCTGGCCCCACGCAGCGGCACCCGCTCAGCAGGCGCCGCCACATAGGCCAACCGCGGATGGGAGCTGGCCTGTGCCAGCTGCTGGGCGCTGGCGTCCGTTGCCACCACCCGCTGAAACTCCACCGCCAGTCCGAGAGCAGCTTGTCCGTTGCCGGTGGCGCAATCCCAGGCACATTCCCGTGCCGGCGCCTGTCGAGCCAGGAAGCGATACAGCTCGCGCGGATAGCGCGGCCGATAGGTGGCGTACTGGTCGGCATGCCCCGAGAAATGATCCTTGAATCGCATCGCTCGCCTGCGGCCCCACCCGCAAAACCTCGCCCTCGCCTTGCCCTGCTGCTAGAATCCCAAGCCAAGTGAATAACAGATCTTGGGTCGTCCTGGTAGCCGGATTGTCGACTCTGATGGGTTGTGGCGCTGCGCCCGAGCGTGAACGCCCCAGGGTGGCCCTGCTCATGAAGTCGCTGGCCAACGAATTCTTCAAGACGATGGAGGAGGGGGCGCGGGCCCACCACGCTGCCCGGGCAGGGCAGTACGAACTTCTAGTGAACGGGATCAAAGACGAGCAGGACGTGGCT
Source organism: Acidobacteriota bacterium (assembly GCA_041630155.1). Taxonomy (GTDB): domain Bacteria; phylum Acidobacteriota; class UBA6911; order RPQK01; family JANQFM01; genus JBFGHG01. The sequence goes on along the minus strand of JBFKLX010000090.1, from coordinate 15,109 downwards.
GGTCAGATCACACTCGTCGAGCAGATGATGGCGCGAGGGGTGGATGCGATCGTGATTGCGCCCGCCGATTCCAAAGCTCTGATCCCCGTCTGCCAGAGAGCGGTCCAGCAGGGCATCGCCGTGGTGAACATCGATAATCAGTTCGACCGAGAGGTCTCGAGTTCCCGGGGCATCCGGATCCCCTTCGTGGGTCCGAGCAACCGCCGCGGCGCTCGTCTGGCAGGGGAATATCTGGCTCAGCGCCTGAGACCCGGTGACGCCGTGGCCATCGTCGAGGGGGTCCCCAGCGCCTTCAACGCGGTGGAGCGCCGGCGGGGCTTCCAGGAAGCGGCCGACGCCGCCGGACTGCAGGTCGTTTCGTCACAGACAGCCGGGTGGGAAACCGACCGGGCCAACCAGGTCGCCTCGGCCATGTTGAGTGAGCATCCGGGGCTGAAAGCATTTCTGTGCGCCAACGACAGTATGGCGCTGGGGGTGGTGGCGGCGATCCGGGCCGCAGGCCGGGAGGGAGAAGTCCTGGTGGCGGGGTTCGACAACATCTCCGCCATCCAGCGTCTGATTCGAGAGGGTCAGGTTCTCTGCACCGTCGACCAGCACGCCGATCAGCTGGCTGTCTATGGAATCGAATATGCCCTGGAGATTCTGAAGTCCGGCCAGCGGCCGGCGGATCTCGAGACCCCCGTCGATCTGATTACCGCGGATGCCCTGCAGTGAAGCCTCACGATGGCCCGGCCAGTTGGACTCGAGCGCGCACCGCGCTGACTGACTATCTGGCGTTGGCGCTGGGCTTGGCCGGTCTGGTGGCCGTTTTTTCCCTCAGCAGCCAGAACTTCCTCTCACGCTCGACCTTCCTGGCGGTAGCCAACCAGGTTCCCGACATCACGGTCGTGGCCGTGGGCATGACCTTCGTCCTGATCGCCGGAGGGATCGACTTGTCGGTCGGTTCCGTGCTGGCGCTCAGCAGCGGCGTGCTGGGCATTGCCTTGGCGCAGTGGGGGTGGCCGGTCGAAGCCGCCATCGCGGCTGGAATCCTGGCCGGTATGCTCTGCGGTTTGGCCAACGGAGCAGTAGTGGTCCGCTGGAGCCTCCCCTCCTTCATCGTCACTCTGGGCATGCTGGAGGCGGCCCGCGGCGCCACCTATCTGATCACGGACTCGCGGACGGTCTACGTGGGCGATTCTCTGGAGTGGCTGACCACCAGCACCATCCTGGGAATTCCGATGCCCTTCGCGACGGCCCTGCTGGTGGTCGCAGCCGGCCATTGGATCCTGACCCGGACGGTTTTCGGACGCCATCTCCAGGCCGTCGGCTACAGTGAACAGGTGACCCGTTACGCAGGGGTCAATCCGGGGCTGATTCGGCTGGCCGTCTTCGCTTCGAGCGGGCTGCTGAGCGGGCTGGCTGCCGTCTTCCACACCTCCCGGCTGTTCTCGGCCAATCCCAATGCCGGAATCGGTCTGGAACTGCAGGCGATTGCGGCCGTGGTGATTGGGGGTACCAGCCTGCTGGGTGGCCGGGGATCGGTTTTCAAGTCCCTCTTCGGCGTCCTCATCATCGCGGTCCTGGGAGCGGGACTGGCACAACTCGGCGTCCAGGAGCCCACCAAACGGCTCATCACGGGGGCAGTGATCGTTCTGGCCGTGGTAGTGGACACCTACCGGCGACGCTCCGAATCGTGAGCTTTTGCGAACGCCTGGAGAGAATGCCTGAACCGGCTGGCGCAGCCTTGGGGAGCCCGCGGCAGTATGGGGAGCGTCCCCCGTTTTGGTTGGCCTGCACTCCCCGGGGTGAGGTAAGCTCTTGGCTGAGATGACGCTTGCCGAACTTCGACGTGAATACGCCGGACGCCCGCTCTCCCGGGAGAATCTGAACCCCGATCCAGTGGCCCAGTTTCAGACTTGGTTCCAGGAGGCCCTGAAAGCGGAAGTCCCAGACGCCAACGCGATGACACTGGCCACCGTGTCTGCCGCCGGAATCCCCTCCGGCCGCATCGTCCTGTTGAAGGAGATCGACTCGCAGGGGCTCACTTTCTACACCAACTACGCTAGCCAGAAGGGTCGTGAGCTGGCCGGCAATCCCTGGGCTACGGGAGTGTTTTACTGGGTAGACCTGTCGCGGCAGGTACGCATCACCGGTCCGACCGAGAAAGTCTCGCCAGCCGAGTCGGAAGCCTACTTCAAGACGCGGCCGCGGGAGAGTCAGTTGGCGGCCTGGGCATCGCGTCAGAGCAACCCATTGGAGAGCCGCAGCCTGCTGGAGCAGCGTTATGCCGGGCTGGCCGCGCGCTTCGAAGGACAGGAGGTCCCGCTGCCGCGTGACTGGGGGGGCTACCGGTTGATTCCTCACGCTTTTGAATTCTGGCAAGGCCGGCCCAGCCGGCTACACGACCGGTTCCTTTACGAGCGCCAGCGCGACGAGAGCTGGAACCTCCAGCGCCTCAACCCCTGAATGAAGTGACACCGGCGTCTTGCCGCTGATTTTCCGGAAAGGCTGGAGACCGAAGCACGTGGCCTCAGGCGCGGCAGGACCGGGATCTTCCGTGCTCGAGAACTCGAAAGTCGAGACCGGGAATTGACCGGAAAGGCCGGTGGTCGCGACGAATCCTCATGATCCGGGCGATTCCACGGTCGTGTCCGACTCCACCGAAACGCATTCGACCCGCCGGGCGGAGATGAGGAAACCGGTGTGGGCCACCATGGTCTGGCTGGGACGGATCGATTGCGGGCTGACCGTCCAGGGACGCATCAGAGTTTCGGTGACGAACACCTCGGCCCAGACTGGAACGGCGTGCAGATGTTGAACCAGGTCGAACACCTGCAGGACGGTGGGGAGCCAACACAACAGGCTTCCGTTGGGGCGAAGCGCCTCGGCTGCAAAAAAGGTGGCTCGGTGGGGTTCGGGGACGTCCAGCAGGACGGCGTCCAGATCGGTTTCGGCGATGCCGTCGTACACGTCCCGCACCTCGATGCGATGGGTCGCCAGAGAGTGCCCGTAGAGCCGATCGAACTCCTCCAGCATGCGGGAGGTCCGATCGGCGAACTCTTCCCGCTTCTCGTAGGAGACGAGTTCTCCCTCGGACCCCAGGAATCGGCGGAACAGAAGTGCCGCGGCGCCGCTCCCCAAACCGGCCTCCAGAGCGCGGGCTCCGGAGAAGAGATTTCCGCGAGTCAGGAGCGACCCCAGATCTTTGGGATAGATCACTTGTGTGTGGCGCTCGAGAACCTTCAGGACATAGTCCTCCAGCGTGGGGCGGACGCAGATGTAGTCCTCTCCCTGGGGACCATTCAGGCGCAATCCCGGAGGGCGGCCCAGGATCCAGTCGTGATGGACCAGGCCGGTCCGCCCGTGGTGCGTCTTGTATCCGGGGCGCAAACGCAGCACGTGCTTGCGGCCTCGATCGTCCACGATCAGCACCGGCTCGCCTTCCCGAAAAGGGTGCCGCTGAATCTCGCGCGGCGATTTTGGTGTGGTCACGACGGCGAGGATAGTGGGGAGCCGGGAGAGCGTCAAATCGCCAACCAGGTCCAGCCGGCAACTTCGAATCACGGGACGCCCAACTCAGGCCGCGAGCTTCAGCTCAAGGGCGCCCGTTTCGCTCGAATTGCTGGCGGGCGATCTCGACCGTCTGGAAATGGATGTCCACGATGTCCTGAAGGGCAGTGGCGTAGCCGCCCCCCATTGTGACGGCAACGGGTAATTCCCTCTTCCTGCACTCCCGGAGAACGAGGCGGTCGCGGCGGGCCAAGCCGTCCTTGGAGAGGGCCAGCCGTCCCAGCCGGTCTCCGCGAAAGGGATCGGCGCCCGAGAGGTAGATGGCGAAATCCGCCCTGCTCTCCCGCAAGGCCACCCGCAATCCCTGCACCAGAGACCGCAGGTAGTCCTCGTCGCCGGTCCCGTCGGGGAGAGCGATGTCCAGGTCGCTGCGGGTCTTGCGAAATGGAAAGTTGCGGGCGCCATGGATCGAAAAGGTAAAGATGGAAGGGTCGTCGGCTGTGATCGTGGCGGTCCCGTTTCCCTGGTGGACGTCGCAGTCGACGACCACCACTCGTCGAGCCAACCCGTCTTCCTGGAGGGTCCTGGCGGCAATGACGCTGTCATTGAACACGCAGAAGCCCTCGCCCCGGTCTCGGAAGGCGTGATGAGTCCCTCCAGCCAGGCTCACCGAAACGCCCTCCCGGACCGCCCAGCGGCAAGCGTCGATGGTGGCTCCGCTGGAGCGGCGCGAACGCTCCACCAACTGCGGCGACCAGGGAAAGCCGATCCGCCGGACCTCTTTGGGTTCCAGGGCGCCCGATGTCACTCTGCCCAGGTAACCGGCATCATGAGCGCGCAAGATTTGCCGGTCGTCCGCTCTGGACGCGCTCGAGAGTCGTTCGCCGGCCGCCCAACCCGCCGCTTCGACCCGCTGCCGCAGGAGCCGGTATTTGTGCATCGGGAACCGGTGGCCCTCCGGGAGCGGGAGCGGAAAATGGTCGCTGGTGAAGATCTTCACGGCAACAGTCTGGCACAAATTGCGGCTCAGCGGCTCGCCGAGCAGCCCGTGCGACGGATCGATCAGTGCGGATGGGGGCGGGAAGCGGTCACTGCACCCTCTCGATCCGGGACGGATCGGCCCGCAACACCGGCAGGTCGTCGAAGGACTCGATTCGGCCTCGTATGCGCACCCGCTCGGCCACCAGGTCCAAGATCGCAGCAATGATCGGTTTCCCGGTCGCTGAGGTCAGAAAGAATTGTCGCGTCGCGCCCCACTCGTCCTCCACCACGAATAGCGCCGGGACGCCTCCGCTCAAGCATCGCACGGCACACTCCCGATGGGTCTTGCGGCGCCCCGGTTTCATCACGCCGAGGTAGCATTTGCTGTCCACGATTTCTCCCACCAGGTCGACTTCTCCCAGGCTCTGGTGAGAGACGGGTGGAGGGCTCTGCCCGTCGCTCAAAATCTCCACCGGCTGGTCGTCGACCTCCAGCATCGTAGCCGAATCATTGAAGATGAGAGCACCGGACACCGAGACCATCTTGCCGTGGAGCTGGAGCAGCCTGAGAGGTGCGCCGAACTTGCCGACATCCACCAGAGGGTAGCGTGAGAAGGTGGGCGTCTGATTCGGTGCGTGGGGCCTTGGCACCCTCAGGGAGGGGAGGGGAGAAGTATCGACCCAGCCCTCGATGCGACGGCTGTAACCGTACTCGAAGGTCCCCCGATCGAAAGGATCTTGCGACAGCACCAGAAGAGCCGAGGCTCCTGCGAAAGCCAAAGCGAGCGTGAGCGCCCCCCGGAAGACTTTTCGCCTGGTCTCTTTCGACAAGGGCTGATGACCCACGAAAAACTCACTCATGGTTCCTCCGCTCGGAGAGCTGTACCTCTCCCGGGTCCGGGCGGCCATCGCTGCCGGGAGATAGGCCTTCGCCAGGTGGATTCGCCCGGACCCCCACCCAGATTCGCTGCTCCCGAATCCTGAGAGGAAAGGTCTGAACGCAATCGGTGTAGGGAGGAGGCGCGCAACCCGACTGCGGATGGAACTGATGACCGTGCCAGGGGCAGGTGATGTATCCATTGACGACGGCCCCCTCCCCCAGTGGGCCATTCTGGTGGGGGCAGATTCCGGAGACGGCGAAGAACCGCCCCTGGTGGCGGAAGACCGCGACCGGCTGACCGGCGATCGCCAACACCCGGGCCCGCCGCTCCTGGACCTCTTCGACTCCACAGAAGTCCACATAGCCTCCCTGCTCGACTCGGGTCTGTTCGCGATCCCGCCTCCACTCGCACCAGCCTGCTGCCAGGTGAAGTCCGACCACCCAGACTGCTCCCAGCACCAGGAGGCTGGGGTAAACCGGGCTCGACTCCACCCGCAGGGTGCCCAGTGCTACGTGCAGCACCACCAGCAGGTATGCCGGATAGACCAGCATGTGCAGCAGCTTCCAGCGCGGCGGCGACAGCTTCTCCAGCCAGAAATCGTGACTGGTCGCCGCCATCGCGAAGAGGATCAGGAGAGCCCCCAAGCCCAACAGTTGAAACGGAAAGTGTCCCAGGCTGTCCCAGCGCGGATTGGACGTGAGCAGGCTGATCAGAGGATTGGCGTTGCCCGACGCGTGGAACTGGAAAATTGAAAATATGCCGTGCGCCAGGGCGGCCAGGAAAGTCACTACGCCGAGGTGCCGGCGATTGTAAAGCAGCGGAAAAAAGGCCGGGTGCAGGCGCGCCAGCGGGCCGATGGACAGCGTCACGTGCAGGAGCAGCAAGGCCGCCAGACCCAGGCCTCGGATCAATAGTGTCTCCAGCGTGATTTCCGGATACGCTAGCAATCCAATTCCCACGAAGGTCGACAGGAACATCAGCAGCCCCAGGAGCAGCGCCAGGTCGTAAGCGATCTTGAAGGGGGTCCAGGCGATCAGACGGTAGCGCGGCCTCATGGTTTTCTCCGAGTTCCGCCGGTCGGGCTGGATGCGGGCAAAGTCAAGCGCCCCACGATCCGCGCATGGCCCAGGCTGTAGAGCCAGAGGTGGCTCGGCTGCTGCCGTGCACCCGGCGGCAGGGACAGCACCCGACCGTTGAGCTCTGTCCACGGGCCCAGCAGGAGGGCCGAGGCCGGCGGAGTGTCACCGGCTGCCGGATCCCGGGACCAATAGAGCAGCAAGTCGGGCGACTCCAGACTCCGCTCCAGCGCGAACTCCAACTCCAGATGCTGATCTCCGCGGATCAGCTCGACCGCAGGAGGCGGGCAGCTCGCCACTCTCACGGTGGAGTCCGCGGAGACGCCAGCCTCGGCGCGCACCGCCGGGGCCATCCGTATGGTTCGTTCTTCCTTTGGAGGCGCAGGGCGGGTGGACAGGATCAACGGCAGCAACAAAGCCAACGCGACCGCGATGAGTGCGAATGCGAGGAGGTGGATGCGCTTCAAGGTTCGAATCACGCAGAACCCCCTGTCCGGGTTTTCGGACGTTCAGGGGCGGGGCACAACCCCACCGTTCTCGATTCGACCTCTCTATGAGATTGTCCAGGCGTTGAGACTACGTCTCGGTGTCAGTCCCCTACTTTGGGACTATAGCAGCTTCGACCGCCGGGAACAAGCGAGCACCATGGCCCGGTTCGAGCCCGTCATGCTTCCTTGCCGGCCGCCCCTTTCGGAGGGGACGGCAGCTCCTTCACGTAGACGTCGCGTTTGGGGTAGGGAATCTCGATGCCAGCGGCGTTGAGCGCCTTGTAGATGGCCTGGTTCAGATTGTGAGTGACTCGTCCACGGTTCTCGGGCTCGTTGATCCAGCAGCGGACCTGAAGATCCAGGGAGGAGTCGCCGAAGCCGGCGAAATGGACTTGCGGCTCCGGGTGCGAACTGACCATTCCCTCGCTTGTAGCCACCTTCAGCAAAACCTGAGTGACCTGGTCGATGTCCGAGCCGTAGGCGACACCGACTGGGAGGCGGAGGCGCCGTTGCGGCGAGGGGCCGCCGCTCTCGTTGACGATGCGCGATCGGGCGATGATCGCATTGGGAATGGTGACTTCGACCTGATCTCGAGTCAGGATGCGGGTACTTCTCAGGCCAATCCGAGTGACTTTCCCCCGTTCCCCACCGTCCAGGACGATGTAATCCCCGACTCTGTAGGGCACGTCGGCCAGGATCGAGATTCCCGCGAACAGGTTTCCCAGAGTGTCCTGGGCCGCCAGCCCGATCGCCAATCCGAAGATCCCTGCCGAAGCCAGCCAGGCCGTGACCTCGATGTCCCAGGCCTGCAGGATGAAATAGATCCCGAAGCCCAGGATGACGAGCTTGGCGGTGATGCCGAACAATGGCGCGGTGGCCGGTTGAACCAGCTGGAAGCGCCGTTCCTCCCGCACCATCCATTGCAGCAGGATGCTGCTGAGCCTCAAGAAGAAAGCCAGCCAGACCAGCGCCACCAGGGTCCCGACGGCCGCCTTGGCGTACTTCTCGTAGTCATCCGGGACCTCGATCACCAGGGCGATTCCCAGGCCCAGGAGGGCCACTGTCGTGAAGATGGGTCGGTGTAGAGCATCCAGAATCTGGTCGTCGACCTCGGTCTTCGTCTTGGCGGTGAGCTGCCGGAACGCACGCGAGACGATCAGGTCCACGAGTTTGGCGGCTGCCAGGGCCAGGACCACCACGAGAAGCGCCTGAACGTGCGGATTGTTACTCAACAGTGCCAGATAGTCTCTCACTTGCGCCGCGTCCATTGGCGAGTTCCTTTCGAAAATCGGGGTACAGGGGTCGCGCCCGGCCGGTAGGAAGGGCACTCCTCGAGTCGGATCTGTTCTGGTACTCCCCAGCTCTCCCTCTGATATGCTACTGCCTTTCGAATCGAAGCGCAGAGAAAGGACAGCGGATGGTACACAAAGTGATCGTTATCGGATCGGGCTGTGCCGGGTCGACCGCAGCCATTTACGCGGCCAGGGCCAATCTCGAGCCGCTGGTGTTCGAGGGGCACGAGCCGGGTGGACAACTGTCCCTGACCACCGATGTCGAGAACTTTCCTGGTTTTCCCGAAGGCGTTCAAGGGCCCGAGCTGGTCGAATTGATGAAGAAGCAGGCGCAGCGGTTCGGCGCCACTTACCAGATCGAGCGCGTGACCGGGGCGGATTTGAGCCGCCGGCCGTTTACCCTGACCACCGAGCAGGATACTTACCGGTGTGAGAGTCTGATCGTGGCCTCGGGGGCTTCCGCCAAGCTGCTGGGCCTGGAGTCGGAACGCCAGCTCATCGGTCACGGCGTGTCAACCTGCGCCACTTGCGACGGTTTCTTCTTCCGCGGTCAACGCCTGATCATTGTGGGGGGAGGAGACACGGCCATGGAAGAGGCCATCTTCCTGACTCGCTTCGCCGAGAAAGTCACAGTGGTCCACCGCAGGGACGAACTGCGGGCCTCCAAGATCATGGCGGAGCGGGCCATGAAGAACGACAAGATCGAGTTCCTCTGGAACACTGTCGTTACGGACATCCTCGATCCCGAAAAGCAAAGGGTGGAGGCGGTCAAATTGAAAAGCACTCAGACGGGTGCAGAGAGCACCATGGAGGTCGGTGGAATTTTCATCGCCATCGGCCATCAGCCCAATACCGACGTCTTCAAGGGCCAGCTGGACATGAACGAAAACGGTTACCTTAGGATCTCAGACGGCTCACGCACCAGTGTGGAAGGAGTCTTCGCAGCCGGCGACGTGCATGACCACGTGTACCGTCAGGCGGTCACCGCTGCCGGGGCGGGGTGCAAGGCCGCCATGGACGCCGAAAAGTGGCTGGAAAGCCGGGAATGACCGGGCCCGCGAATCTCCGGTTCGAGTTTCCGCGCGACACGCTGCGCGGGAGGGTCTTGCTGCTGGCGGGGGGCAGCGGCGGACTGGGTGCGGCAACGGCGGTGCTGGCAGCCGCCGAGGGGGCCCGCCTGGTGATCGGCTACCGGAGCAAGCGGGCCAGGGCCGAGCAGTTGCAGGAGTCCCTGGCCGAACGCTACGGCTCGAGCATCGAATTGGTCGAAGGGGAGATCGCCCGGGAAGCCGTTCGCCGTCGCTATCTCTCCGCCGCGGCCGAATTGGGGCCGTTGTACGGCCTGGTTTGTTTCAGCGGCAGCCCGGCTCGCGTCGATTGGAAGACGGCCCGGGCCGGAGATCTGGCGGCCAGCCTGGAAGCCAACTATTCCGGGCCCGTGCTGCTGGCTCGAGACGCCGCCCGGCAGATGCAGCAGGAAAAGCAGTCCGGCGCAATCGTCCTTCTTTCCACCATGCAGGCGGTGGCGCTCTTCGAGGGCAGCACCAACTATGCCGGCCCCAAGGCTGCACTCATCCTGGCAGCCCGTATCCTGGCCCGCGAAGTGGGCGGTCCGGACGGCGTCCGCGTCAACGTGGTGGCTCCCGGCGTGAACCGGGCTGGGATGGCGCTGGCCTCGATCGAGTCGGGGAAATACGACCGGTTCGTCCAAGAAGGCATCATTCCGCGGTTCGGCCGAGCCGAAGACGTCGCCAGAGTCGTCCGCCTGCTGCTCGAGCCCGACAACTACGTGACTGGCCAGGTGATCACCGTCGACGGCGGTTTGACGTTGCGAAGGTAGTCGCCGGAAGTCGCTGCCTTGGCGCAGGCGAAGGTGGGACTCAGGCCGCTCTTTTCACGACCCGACGGCGCGATTGACCGTACTGAGGACGGCGCGCTTGGAAACCTCGCCGATCAGCGTGGACAGGAAAACCTCCAGCCGATGCAGCACGAATGCCTGCTGCTCCCCGTCGACCTGGTGCAATTCCTTTCCGAACTCCTCGATCGGCTCCCAGTCCTTGAAAAAGAGCAACCGCATCGACCCTTCCTGAAAGCGGTCCATGGCGTCGACGACTTGCTTGAACATGGCATCGTCGCGCTCGCCGCTTGCCTTCACGGTCAGCTTGTAGAGCTTGTTGAGATCCCCGACCAGGCGCAGGGCTTCGGCTTGCTGGTCTCTCAGTTCGCTGAAGAGGCTCTTTTCATCGAAGGCCGGGTTGAGCTGCCGGACCAGGCCCATGAACGACTGCTGGGTCAGGTGCACCAGCAGCCCCAGCGCAGTCTCCATGCGCGAATAGATCTCGCCCAGTTTCTGCTGAGCCTCCAGGTCCTTGAGCTCGCTCTTGAAGATTCGCTTCACCTCCATTTTGAGGGCGAAGCGTACGCTGGTCACTTCCTGGCTCAGATGGGGCAGCGAGTAACCCAAGTAGCGGTGCGATTGCTCCAGAATCTTGAGCAGTTTGCGGTAGCTGTGCTGAAAAAAGTGGAGCAGGATGATGAGCCGCTGATACTTGAAGCTGCGGCGGATCGAATTCTGAAAGTAGTCCAGATAGCTGAGAATTCTCAGAAACTCGAAGAAGATCCGTGACAGCTCTTCACGGACGCCGTCGACTTCGATCGAGGAGACCAGATCTCGTTGAATCAGATGCTGGTACTTCAAGAACAGGTACTTGCGCGTCAGCAACTCGTGGGCCTCAGTGCTCCGATATTTCGCGATCTGGTCGGACAACAGAGAGGCGTAGGCCCGGTACTCGGGGAGCGACAGAGACGCGTGGCGGCACATGCTGACTCCCACCAGGCGAGCGCGCTGCAGGTATTCCCAAAACTGGAAGAAGTCCCCATACTGCTGTATGAGGCCTTGCCGCCCCGTTTTCTCCAGATCGGTGAAGGGGGAGTCGTGGTCGGCGCTGACTTTGCCCGTTTCGGGCTCGATGATCTTGGGGCAGAGCTCCTGAAGCTGGCCCAAGACCTCCGCCACCGCCGTCAGCTCGCCGCGGAAATTGCCTTCCTTGTCGGGTTCCGACTTGCCGAGGTGTTGCCCGGCGCAACCGCAATACGCCACCAGGCTCTCGAGCCAAAGCTCGAACTCCTCGAACAAGTTGAGTCGAAGCACACTGCTCACGGACAGAGTATGGGTGAGGCAGCGAGTGGCTCCTATGACGCGCGTCACAGTTTTGACGGTTTGCCCAGAAAACCCTGGCTGGGTCGACCCGTTCCGACCGGCTTCGCTTGCAAACAAGAGGCTAGGATCTTATTGCTTTCTATGAGATGGCTGCCGACCCCGCGGGTGGCCACCCAAAACGCGGCGGGAAGGACAATCCGGCGCCTGACCGAGCCGGCGCACAGCCGCAGGGAAGTTCGTGAACCATGAGTGATGTGAGAAAGCTGAAGGAACTGCCGATCTTGCCTCTGCGCAACACGGTGCTCTTTCCCAAACTGCTGGTGCCCCTGTCCGTGGGGCGTGAGGCCTCACTGGCGGCAGTCGAATCCGTGCTGGCGCGAGACGAAGGGGCGGAGATCTTCGTCGTGGCCCAGCGCGACCCGGCCAAGGACGAGGTCAAGCAGAAAGACCTTTACGCGATTGGAACCACGGCCGTCGTTCAGAAGTACGTGAGGCGAGAGGACGGCACGATCGAAGCGATCGTCCAGGGGGTCGATCGAGCCGTCCTGGTGAAACTCGATGAGGGGGAGAAACACGAGCTGGCCCGAGTCCGCCCGCTGCCCGCGCCGGAGGACGGCGGTGTGGAGGTCGAGGCGATGCACCGCGAGCTGTTTGACCTGTTCGCCCGCATCGTCCGGCTGGCCAAATCCGACACCCCCATCAATCCCAGCGAGCTGGCCAGCCAGACCGAGGATCCGCTGCTCTTCGCGTACGTCGCTGCCAGCCTGCTCAACGTGGACGCCAAGAAGCAGCAGGCCTTGCTGGAAGCCCAGACGGTCGCGGACGCCTTGCGGCTGCTTCACATCTACCTCACCTACGAACTGCAAGTCCTGGAACTGCGCGTCAAGATTGCCGATCGAGCCGAATCGGAGATGGGCAAGGAACAACGCGAATACATGCTGCGGCAGCAGCTGCGCGCCATCCAGCAGGAACTCGGTGAGCGCAGCCCGGAGCAAGCCGACGCCGAGATGATGAGGACGCGGCTGGAAGAGGTGGACCTTCCCGAGCACGTTCGCAAGGAGGCGGAGCGCGAGCTGAACCGCCTGGAGAGAATCCCCTTCGGGTCTCCCGAGCAGAACGTCATCCGGACCTATCTGGAGCTGATCCTCGAGTTGCCCTGGACCCAGGCCTCACCCGATGTCCTCGACCTGGCTCGGGCTCGCCAGGTGCTCAACGAGGACCACTACGATTTGAAGGAGGTCAAGCAGCGGATCATCGAACATCTGGGGGTGCTCAAGCTGAATCCTCGCGCCAAGGCTCCCATTCTCTGTTTCGTGGGAGCACCCGGGGTCGGGAAGACCTCGCTCGGCCAATCCATTGCCCGCGCCCTCAAGCGCAAATTCGAGCGGATGAGCCTGGGCGGCATGCACGACGAGGCAGAGCTGCGGGGCCACCGCCGGACCTATATCGGAGCCATGCCCGGGCGGATCATCCAGGCCATTCGCCGCGCCGGTGTCCAGAACCCCGTCCTCATGCTGGACGAGGTGGACAAACTGGGGCGTGATTTCCGGGGAGATCCCGCCTTCGCCCTGCTGGAGATCCTGGATCCTGAGCAGAACAAGGAATTTCGCGATAATTACCTGGACCTGCCGTTCGACCTGTCCAAGGTGTTTTTCATCACCACGGCCAACTCGCTGGACACGATTCCGGGGCCGCTGCGCGATCGCATGGAGATCCTGCGGCTCTCGGGCTACACCAACGAAGAGAAGTACGAAATCGCGCGTCGTTACCTGATCCCGCGTCAGCTCGACCAGGCCGGACTCGAGCCCGAGCAATGTGTCCTTCCCGAAGCAGTGTTGCATCGAGTCATCTCCCACTACACCCGGGAGGCCGGGGTGCGCCAACTGGAGAGGACCATCGCCAGGCTGGCCCGAAAGATCGCGCTGCAGTTCGCCGAGGGCCGCCAGGAAACCGTTTCCCTGGAAATCGATCAGTTGACCGAGCTGCTCGGCCCGGAGCCGTTTTTCGAAGAAGAGGCGCGCCAGCAGCTTCCAGCCGGCGTGGCCCCGGGACTGGCCTGGACCCAGGCGGGCGGCGAGGTCCTGTACGTCGAAGCAGCCTTGCTGCCCGACGGCAAGGATTTGACTCTGACCGGACAGCTGGGCGACGTCATGCAGGAGTCGGCTCGGGCGGCGCTCAGCTACGTCTGGGCCAACTCACAACGCTGGCTGCCCAACCCCAAGATTCTGAAAGAGTCGGGCGTTCACATCCACGTACCGGCCGGAGCGGTCCCCAAGGACGGGCCCTCCGCGGGTGTCACCATGGCCGCTGCTTTGGCCTCGCTCCTGAGTGGAATTCCCTTGCGGGGCGACACCGCTATGACCGGTGAAATGACCCTGACCGGCTTGGTCATGCCCGTGGGGGGGATCAAGGAGAAGCTCCTGGCGGCCCACCGAGCCGGTCTCCGGCGAATCGTCTTGCCCTCGCGCAACCGCAAGGATTTGCCGGATCTTCCGCCGGAAGTGGTCGAAGAGATGGACTTCGTGTTCGTAGATACGATAGAAGAAGTGCTGAGCGCCTGCTTCACCGATGCTAATCGGGAAGAAAAGGCCGCCGCCGGTGGAGGACCCGGGGCAGGGTGACCGGAAGACCATCTCGTGAAGACGGCCCGCCTGGGAGCCCGGAGCACTTCGGGGAACCACCGGCTTGGTGGAGGATTTCCCCATGTTGCCGATTCGAAAAATTCTGGCTCCCACCGACTTCAGCCGGGCCTCGCTGCAGGCTCATGAGACCGCCCTGGAACTGGCACGGCATTTTTCCGCTGAATTGGACGTGCTGCACGTCATCGAGCCGGTTCCCGCCCTGCCCGCCGATCCGGACTATGGCTTGGACGTGGGCCTCGTCGAACAGGGCCTGGAAACCGACTCCCAAGAGCGCCTGAAGCGGTGGGTGGAGAACCGCCCCAGCGGCGATCTGGCGCTTCGCCGGCTGTTGGAACATGGAGATCCAGCCCGTGAAATCGTTCGAGTCGCCGAACGCGAACAAGCCGGGCTGATCGTGATTGCCACGCACGGCTTGACCGGCTGGCGCCACCTGGTCTTTGGCTCGGTGGCCGAGAAAGTCGTCCGCACCGCCTGCTGTCCGGTGCTCACCATCCGAGTGCCCGACCAGTCCGAACAATAAGAGCGCCTTCGCAGTCTGCGAGTGCTCCGGGAAATCTCAAATCTCGCTCAAACAGATTTCGAGCTCCAAACGCCAAATTGCCCACGCCCCACGCCGCTACACCTTGTGGGAGTCGTTGCTGGCGGTGCGGGTGGCGTGCTGTGACGGTTCCAGCAGCGAAAAGTTCTCGTCCTCGACCATGGGTCCGGTCTCCCGGAAGATCTCGAGCAACTCCGGATCATGCATCAAGGCGCCCCACTGCCGCTCGAACTCGGCCAGGTCGGAGAATTCCCACAGTTCCAGGAACTCCCCCACATTGCCCACTACCGTCTTCCAGATTCCCTTGAAACGGAGGTGGTGGCGCTGAATCACCGGGACGATCCGGTTGTGAAAGATGTCTTCGAAGGGTCCAATCTGATGAGCCCGAACGCGGTACGAAACTTTGAACAGAAACATACTACTCCGAGAACGTTAGTACCCCGATCCATAAATACAGCAACGTATGCTGCGGGCGTTTCGAAGCAACAGACGGCCCCCGGAAACCGAGTGGACCACCCTGCTGCGAGGCGCCGGGCACCTGGGAGCTCGCCCGCAACCCT
>JBFKLX010000089.1:0-21227 GCA_041630155.1 Acidobacteriota bacterium | reverse complement strand
GGGCGGGGCACCGGACCCGAAGCTCCCCTCGTCAGGCCCCCGGGCCGGTGAGACCTCAGGTGCATGCCTCCGGACCCACAGTGCCTGAGGCGCGACTAGAGGCATGAGGACCCAGAACAACAGCCGGTCCATGCGAGAAGCTTCAATCGGCCCGGATCAACTCGACGTCGATGGTGATCCGGACTTCGTCTCCCACGACCACGCCGCCGGCGTCCAGGGCCTGGTTCCAGGAGACATCGAAGTCCTGACGATTGATGGTGGTGGTGGCGCTGGCGCCGCGCCGGACTCCCCGGAAGGCCTCGATGGCCGGGCTCAGCTCCGTGTCCAGGGCGACCTCCTTGGTGATTCCGCGGATGGTGAGATCGCCGACGATCTTCAACTTGCCGTCGCCGAGGTCTTCCACGCGCTTGGACTTGAACAGGAGTTTGGGATGCTTCTCCACGTCCAGGAAATCGGTGCTCTTGAGGTGATTGTTGCGACGCTCGTTGCGGGTGTCGATGGATGCCGACCCAATCTCGACTTCGACCTTGGAGCCGGACAGGTTGCCTTCATCGATGACCGCAGTGCCCTGCACCTCGGCGAACTCGCCTCGCACCGTCGAAACCATCAAGTGCTTGACGGCGAATTGAGCGCTGGAATGCACCGGGTCGATCTTCCATTCACTCGCCTCCCCCGCCACCAGCGGCAGGGTCAATCCAACCACCATCAAAATCGAAAGCCAGGCCTTCTTCATCGTTCAACTCCCTTGTATTGCGTCAGATTCCGGCAGTCGGAATTCGTCACTCCCCGACCAGAACCCGACTGCGTCATGCAGCATCTCGGGCGGTAACGGGATCATTCCCACTGCGACGAATGGAAGGAATTTGCACCTGATAGTCTTCGCCCACCCTGGGCGGGCATGAGCTCTCCGGACACAGCCCTTCCGCTCTGTATCGATGCTGGCGAGGAGTGTGGAGATTCAAAAAAGGAGAGCGGCTCCTTCGGGGACTGGAGCAGTGTTTCCCACCTTTCAGAGGATCGCGCCGCCTTCGGGCGGCTCGGACCAGCCCTGCCACTCAGAGGCGCATGGGCATGACCACGTACTGGTAGGTGTAATCACCACCGTCGGCAGGCTCGAAGAGGCCCTGATTCTCGCCGTCCTTGAGGCTGAGGCGGACCTGCTCACTTTGCAGCCCCGTCAGGAAGTCGAGCAGATAATTGGCGTTGAAGCACACTTCCAGAGGCTCGCCGTCGTATTCCAGCGGAATGGTCTCCTTGGCTTCTCCGTAGTCGGAGCTGTTGGAGGCAATGTCCAGCTGACCCTGTTGAAGTCCGAAGCGCACCGCGCGAGACTGCTCGTCGGCCAGCACGGCGACGCGGCGCAGCGCATCCGAAAGTCCGCCCGTTTCGAGCAGAACCTGGGTGGTGTTGTCGCGTGGCACGACCATCTCGTAGTTGGGAAACTGGCCGCTCAAGATCCGGGACACCAGCAGGCGCTCTCCCACTTTGAAGAACAGATGATTCTCGCTGCGTCCAAACTCCACCGTCGAGTCTTCCTCGGCCGCCAGTTTGGAGAGCTCTACGAGAGTCTTCCGGGGAACCAGATTTCGGAGCTCTCCTTCCACCCCAGCAATCTCCTCTGGTTTGGAGACCAGGGCCAGGCGATGCCCGTCGGTCGTGACCATGCTGAGCTTGCCTGGTTCCAGGACCAGGAGGGCGCCATTGAGTGCGAAGCGTGATTCTTCCTGCGTGATGGCGAACACGGTGGCCGCGATCATGAAGCGAAGTGTGCCGGCCGGCAGAACGATGGGCTCGGCCTCGACCCGAGGGACATCGGGGAAGTTTTCCTTGGATTGACTGGCGACCTTGAATCGCGAGCGCGCGCACGTCACCTGGACGCGGTCCTGGTCGGCCAGCTTGAAGTTCACCTCTGCCTCGGGCAACAGGCGCACGATGTCGTAGAGCTTTCGCGCCGCCACCGAGATCGCCCCGCTGACCTTCACCTGCGCCGAACAACCGCAGCGGATGGTGACGTCCAAGTCGGTAGCCGTCACGGTGAGGCGGTTGCCCGTGGTCTCGAGCAGGATGTTGGCCAGGATGGGAACCGTCGTCTTTTTCTCGACGACTCCTTGAACGTACTGCAATTCTTTGAGCAGATCACCCCGTTGGACGACGAACTGCATGGTCCTCTCCCTCTGTTTTCTGAATGAATGATCAAGGCAAGTGCGGCTCGAGTCAAGTCCCCGATCAGCGAAGGGTGTCCATCAGATGGGTGACGGCGCTCTGGATCTTGGGATCCCGTTCGCGCAGCCCCTCGATCTTCCGGATGGAATGCAGGACCGTCGTGTGGTGCTTCCCACCGAAGGCCTTGCCGATCTGGGGAAGGGAATTGTCGGTCAGTTCCCGGCACAGATACATGGCGACTTGGCGGGGTTCGGCCACTCTCCGGGAGTTGTTCTTGGCTTTCAGCTCGGCCGGCTTCAGCGCATAATGTTCGGCTACCACCTTTTGAATGCGTTCCACCGAAATGATTCGGCAGTTCCGATCCGCGATGGTCTTGAGGACCCGTTCGGCCAGCTCGAGGCTGATCCGTTCACCCGTCAGGCTGCTGTAGGCCACGAGACGGATCAGCGAGCCTTCCAGCTCCCGGATGTTGGATCGAATATTGTGGGCGATGAAGAAGGTCACGTCGTCGGGCAGGGTGACCCCCTCCAGGTCCGCTTTCTTGCGTAGAATGGCGATTTTGGTCTCCAGGTCGGGGGGCTGAATGTCGGCGATCAAGCCCCACTCGAACCTGCTGTGCAGTCGCTCCTCCAGGGTCGGAATCTGACGGGGCGGGCTGTCGCTGGAGATCACGATCTGTTTTTGCGAGTCGTACAATGCGTTGAAAGTGTGAAAGAACTCCTCTTGGGTTCGCTCTTTGCCCGCCAGGAACTCGATGTCGTCCATGAGCAGGACGTCTATGTTCCGGTATTTCTCCCGAAAACGCTGGGTCTTGTCGTAACGCAGCGAGTTGATCAGCTCGTTCATGAAGCGTTCCGACGGCATGTAACGGAGCCGTGCCTGGGGATGGCGGCTCTTGATGAGGTGCCCGATGGCATGCATCAGATGGGTCTTTCCCAGGCCCACGCCCCCGTAGATGAAGAGAGGGTTGTAGGCCTTGGAAGGCTGTTCGGCGACCGCCAGTGCGGCGGCGTGCGCGAACTGATTGCTGTTGCCCACCACGAACCTGCCGAACGTGTACTTGGTGTTGAGGTGGCACAGGCGAGCATCCTCGCAGGTCAAGCCGTCCGCCACGGGTTCGGGCTCTCCCTCGAAACCGTTGCCGGACAGTTTTTCCGAGCTGAATACCACCTGGAAGTGATCCAGGCCGGCTTCAGACAAGGCCTCCTCGATCACCTCGGAGTAGTTTTCCGCCAGCCAGTACTGGAAGTGGCGATTGGGAACCTTCACACAGATTTGCTTTTTTTCGAGATCCTCTCGCTCCGCCTGGGTGGGTTTGAACCAGATTTCAAAGTTCTGTTTGCTGACCCGCTTCTGGATGCCAGAGAGAGTCCTCTCCCACAGTTGCATAGACTTCTTCCCGCGCAACGTGAAATCAGCCGACCTAGCTTTTTTTGGAAAGGAACCTGGTATTTTAAGTCCGAACCAGTTGGAGCCCGCCCCACTTTCCACAGGTATTCCACAGGATGTGGATATTTGCCGTGGCTAACCTGTCAGCCAAAACGGGCCTCACCCTATCATGACCTCAGAGGGCTTTCAACGAAATTTCTTTGTGAAACTGAAAACGGTGTTTGGGGGGTTGAGAATCGGTCTTTCCGTCAATATCTTAGCGCCCATCTACTGAGGTCTCGTGCAAGCTCCGGAGGCCTTTCTCCAGGATTTCTCCGAATCGATGGGAGGTTCCGGATCACCGCCCTGATATCGGCCCCAGGGACTCCCTCGCGAAACGGCCGAGTGGTCGTTTTGGGCTGTTTCTTGACCTCCTGTGATCGGCGGCTCAGGCGGGTGGAGCGTTTTCGAGTTGGGCGGCGTCTCATGAGGGCGGCGCAGCGGCGAGCCGGGACTCCCACGCCGGCTCGACACCATCGCGCCGCACGCTGCTACCGTCAGGAATTGATCAGCTCTTTGAGGTCCTTCCCTGGTTTGAAGTAGGGGACTTTCTTGGCGGGGACGTGGACCTTTTCTCCGGTCTTCGGATTCCGGCCCAGGCGAGGGGCCCGGTCCCTCAGGCGAAAGCTGCCGAAGCCCCGAAGCTCGACCTTCTCTCCGCTTTTCAGGGATTCGATGATGCTGTCCAGGACCGTCTGTACGATCACCTCGGCATCTTTCTTGCTCAGGTCGGAGTTCTTGGCGACCTCGTCGGCCAGCTCAGCTTTCGTCATTTTCCTCTCCTTCCTCTCCTTTGGCGCGCTCTGCTTTTTTCTTCAACTGGCCCAGCTGCTCGCCTGCGATTTCCGCGATCGATGTCGTGGCCACTTCCTGTTGATAGGCCCAGACGGCTTCCCTTTCGGCGCCTTCTTTGAGCGCTTTCAGGGAGAGCCCGATCTTCCGCTCCAGGAGATTCATCTTGATGATCTTGTAGTCCATCTCCTGGCCGACTTCGAAATGATCCTCGGGGTTCTCGATGCGCCTGTCATCGAGTTCGGAGACATGGCAGAGCCCTTCGATTCCCTCGCTCAACTCGATGAAGGCACCGAAGCTGGCGAGTCGGACGATCTTGCCGTGGACCACGTCGCCGATCTGCTTCTGGGAGAAGAACTCTTCCCACTTGTCGGGCTCGAGCTGTTTGATGCCGAGTGAGAGCCTCTGGTTTTCGGCATCCACGTTGAGGACCACGGCGTTGACTTCCTGGCCCTTGGTCAAGATCTCGGAGGGATGTTTGATCTTTTTCGTCCAGCTCAAGTCGGAGACGTGAACCAGGCCGTCGACTCCTTCTTCGACCTCCACGAAGGCGCCGAAATCGGTCAGGTTGCGGACCTTGCCCGTCACGATCGAGTTGATCGCATAATTCTCTTCGATGCTGTCCCACGGGTTGGGTTCGGTCTGCTTCATGCCCAATGAAATGCGCCGCCCCTCGGCATCCAGATCGAGCACTTCCGCTTCCACCTCGTCGCCCACCTTCAGGAGTTTGGACGGATGCTTGATCCGCTTGTTCCAGGTCATCTCGGAGATGTGGATCAAGCCCTCGATCCCTTCCTCCAACTCGACGAAGGCACCGTAATCGGTGAGGCTGACGACTTTGGCCTGCACGCGGCTGCCGGCGTTGTAGCGATCCCCCACGGTCAGCCAGGGATCGGGAGTGAGCTGCTTGTATCCCAGCGATACCTTCTCTTCGAGGCGATCGAATTTCAAGACTTGAACGTCGATCTCCTGTCCCACTTCGAAGAGATCGCTGGGATGGTTGACGCGCCCCCAGGACATGTCCGTGATGTGCAGGAGTCCGTCGATTCCCCCCAGGTCGACGAAGGCGCCGTAGTCGGTGATGTTCTTCACCACGCCGGACACGACCATGCCTTCGGCGAGGTTCTTGAGCGTCTCTTCCTTCTGCTTGTAGTACTCCTCTTCCAGTACGGCCTTGCGGGAGAGGACGATATTGCCGCGGCGCTTGTTGACCTTGATGACCCGCATCCTGAGTTCTTCGCCGCGCAGGCTGTCCAGATTGCGCACCGGATGCAGGTCGACCTGCGAACCGGGCAGGAACGCTCGCACGCCGATGTCCACGGCCAGGCCACCCTTGATGCGTTCGATGACGTGCCCCGTGATGATCGACTGGTCCTGGTAGGCCTTCTCGATGGAATCCCAGATCTTCATCCGCTCGGCTTTTTCCTTGGACAGGACGATATAGCCGTCCGTGTCCTCGGTGTTTTCGAGCAGGACTTCGACCTGGTCTCCGGGAGCGATTCCGAGGTCTCCCGAGTCGCTTCGGAACTCGGACAGGGGAATGACTCCTTCCGACTTGAACCCTACGTCGACGATGACCCCATTTTCGGTCACCTTGAGAACTTTTCCGTTGACGACCTCGCCTTCGGAAATATTCTTCAAGCTGTTGTCATAGGCGTCCAGCATCTTCTGATACTGGTCTCCGTCGGCCTGTTCCAGATCCTCGACGGCAAAAACCGGTGCCCCAGGCACGGCCTGGGCCTGGTCTTCGCTCTTCGGATCCTCCTTCGAATCAACCTTGGCGCTTGCTGGCATGTTTTACGAACCTCCCTGATGATAGCTGTTTGCAAACTCTCGAAACGCTCGGCGACGAGCTCTTGCCGATTCCCCCGGGCCCTGAGCAGACTGCTCTCTCGAAGCGGGAGCGGCGAAGCGCAATCGGCCTGGGGTGGTTTTGAAATTGAAGAAATGAGGCAATGAGAGAGAGTTCCTTGACTGCGAATTTGAAGTATTGTTTATACCGCGATCGGTGCGGACTTGTCAAGCTCGAGCTGAGTGTTCAGGTTCGCATGAAGCGTCGCCGATCAGGTACCGTCTCTGCTATACTCAGGGTTTCGTTCCCGCCACTGGGGCCGTTGGATGCGACTCGGGGCGGTGTTTGGAGGAGACGAAAACGATGAAAGCCGAGATCCACCCTCAATATCGTTCGGTCCGGGTTCACTGTGCCTGCGGCAACGAATGGGAGACGCGCTCGACCAGCAGCGAGGAAACGATTCACATCGAGATCTGTTCGGATTGCCATCCCTTTTTCACCGGAAAGCAGAAGCTGATCGACACGGCAGGCCGCGTGGAGCGGTTCCAGCGCAAGTATGGGCTGACCAAGAGCTGATCGGTGTCGTATGTTTGAACGACTGGCCCAGTTGGAGCAGCGTTACGAGGAGTTGTCGGCCAAGCTGGGGGATCCCCAGCTGATGGCTTCTCCGGCCCGCTACCAGGAAACGGCCAAGGCTCACGCCGACCTGCAGGAGATCGTGGAGCGGTACCGCGATTATCGGTCCATTCAAAGCCAGATCGACGGCGCTGAAAAGATCCTCCAGGAAGAGAAGGACCCTGAGCTGCGGGAAATGGCGCGGGAGGAGCTGGCCAAGCTGGAAGAGCGCAAAGACGCCTGTGAAGCCGAGATCAAGCTGCTGTTGATCCCGAAGGACCCCAACGACGGGAAGAACGTCATTCTGGAAATCCGGGCCGGCACGGGAGGAGACGAGGCCACCCTCTTCGCTCAGGACATTTTCCGCATGTACGCGCGCTACGCCGAGCGCCACGGGTGGAAGACGGAGATCCTGTCCAGCCATTACTCGGGTGTGGGCGGGCTCAAAGAATTGATCTGCATCATCGAGGGCCGCAACGTCTACAGCCGGCTCAAGTACGAGAGCGGCGTTCACCGGGTGCAGCGAGTCCCCGAGACCGAGGCCCAGGGCCGGGTCCACACCTCGGCGGTCACCGTGGCGGTATTGCCGGAGGCGGACGAAGTCGAGGTGGACATCGACCCCAAAGATCTGCGCATTGACACCTATTGCTCCTCCGGCCCCGGCGGGCAGTCGGTCAACACCACCTATTCCGCGGTGCGGATCACCCATCTGCCCAGCAATGAAGTCGTGACCTGTCAGGACGAGAAGTCCCAGATCAAGAACAAGGCCAAGGCGATGAAGGTGTTGCGGTCGCGGCTCTACGAAAAAGCGATGTGGGAGCAGGAACAGGAGATCGCCGAGCATCGCCGGGCCATGGTGGGTTCGGGAGATCGAAGCGAGAAGATCCGAACCTACAACTTTCCTCAGAACCGGGTCACGGACCATCGCATCGGCTTGACGCTCCATCAACTGGAGACGGTCCTGGAAGGCGATCTGGACGAGTTCGTCGACGCGCTGATCACGCACGAGCAGTCCGCAGCCCTTCACCATCAGAAGATTGCCTGATCCGGAGCGGGGTGAGCGGCGTTGACGATCGGGAGAGCTTTGCAGCGGACGGTCCGGATCCTTTCCGCGGCCGGCCTGCCCCAAGCCCGGCGTGACGCTGAGCTCCTGCTGGCTGAGGTGTTGAACCGCCCGCGCACGGAGCTGTTCAGCCACCCGGAGAGGGAGATCTCCGGCTCTCAGCTGCATCGCTTGGCGTTGGGTGTGCGGCGCCGGCGCCGCCATTATCCGCTGCAGTACATTCTGGGACGGCAGGAATTCTACGGCCGCGTTTTCCAGGTGTCGCCGGCGGTCTTGATTCCCCGTCCCGAGACGGAAATCGTGGTCGAGGAGGCTCTGCGGACCCTCCGGGAGATGGCCGGCCGGCGCCTGCGCGGTTTGGACCTGGGAACGGGCTCGGGCTGCATTGCCATCACGCTGGTGTGCGAGGAGCCTCGGCTGCGGGTCACGGCGGTCGACAATTCGTGGGAGGCGCTTCAGGTCGCGGCCGCCAACGCCGGCCTCCTGGGAGCCGAGCGGCTGCAGCTGATTTGCGGGGACCTCTTTGGCCCGTTGTCACCCCATCAGCGTTTCGACCTGATCGTTTCCAATCCTCCCTATGTTTCGCCCGATAGATGGCGGGAGGTGGATCGATCGGTCCGACTCTTCGAACCGCCGGGGGCGGTCTTCGCACCCCCGGACGGCCTGTCGGTCTACCGTCGCATCCTGCGGGAGGGCCTGAGCCGTCTCGCGCCCCGGGGAAGCTTGGTGCTGGAGCTGGGATATGATGATGAGGCTGGCGTCACGGAGGAGGCGACCCTGCACGGGTGGGAACTTTGTCGAAAGGCCCGCGACTTGGCCGGTTTCGTTCGCTGCGTGCAGCTTCGGCCGGCCCGGGCGGGGGCCCCGAGCCGCAGCGAGCAGCACTTCTGACCGTTCATGAAAGTAGGAAAGACGAATGTCGGCAGCTTGTATTTTCTGCAAAATTGCGGCCGGGGAGATTCCGGCCGACGTCGTTTGGGAGGATGACCAGGCGCTGGCCTTTCGGGACATCTCACCACAGGCGCCCAAGCACCTGCTGATCATTCCCCGCCGCCATCTGGAGCGCCTCGCCGACAGCCAGCCCGAAGACCAGCAGCTTTTGGGCCATCTGTTGTCGGTGGCGTCACGCCTGGCCAGTCAGGAAGGCGTGTCCGATGGCTACCGGGTGGTGGTCAACAACGGTGCCAGCGCCGGTCAGAGCGTCTTTCACCTGCACTTGCACGTGCTGGGCGGACGCACGTTTGGCTGGCCGCCGGGGTAGTCGAGTCCTCTGACTGGGGGCCTCACGGCTTGGCTTTCTGGATTCCCGGGGAGCCCGGCGAAACGCGAATAGATGGACAAGGATGAGATCTCATGAAGCACAAGCCTGCCTCGGAAAAGTTGATCCACCAGCTGTTGAAAGACATCGGTGAGAACCCGAAGCGGGAAGGGCTGGAGAAAACGCCCCGCCGGGTCGTGGGTGCGCTCAGCTTCCTGACCAAGGGTTATGGTGATTCAGTCGAGAAGATCCTCAACGGCGCACTCTTCACAGTCAAGTACGACGAGATGGTGATCGTGAAGAACATCGAGGTCTACAGCCTCTGTGAACACCATCTGCTGCCTTTCTTCGGCAAATGCCACGTGGGCTACCTGCCCTCGGACAAGGTCATCGGCCTGAGCAAGATCCCCCGCATCGTGGAGATGTTCGCGAGGCGGCTGCAGGTGCAGGAGCGGTTGACCCAGCAGGTGGCCGATACCATTGTCGAGGCCATCAAACCCCGCGGCGTCGCGGTAGTCGTGGAAGCCCAGCATCTGTGCATGATGATGCGAGGCGTCCAGAAGCAGAACACCAAAATGACGACCTCCGCCATGATCGGTCGCTTTCGGGAAGATCAGCGATCTCGGGCGGAGTTCCTGAGTCTGTTAGGATTGTCAACCTGATGAGAGCGAATCGTCCTGGTGCGGGAGATTCCATCTGGAGACAGGCAGTGGTGCTGGCTGCCCTGGCTCTCGCAATCGTTCTGGGCCCGTATGCCGCGCCTCAGGAGCCGCAACAGGGCCCACCGCCGCCAGCCGGTGAGCAGACCCCGGAGACAGGGCAGGAGCGCATTCGCGTCGACGTCAATCTCACCACTTTGCGTTTCACCGTCCAGGACGCGCTCGGCCGCTATCGCAACGACCTCTCACGCGAAGACCTTCGCCTGCTGGAGAACGGCATTCCTCAGGAGATCGCCTTCTTCGAAAGGCCCCGCAATCACGAAGGCCGGACGAGCAGAGCCTGGGTGGCCTTTCTGCTGGACGTCAGCGGCAGTACTTTCTCGACCCGGGCCGAGGAGATCGTGGCGGCCCAGACCTTTCTGGACAACATCACGGATTCAACTCAAACGGGGATCTTCGGCTTCACCGACAAGCTGATTCTGTTCCAGGATTTCACTTCCAGCCGGGAAACCGCGTTGCGTGCGTTCCGCGAGGCGAGGCGCCATCTGGGGCGCACCGCCATCTACGATTCCCTCAACAACTTGGTGGCCGACCTCGGGCGCCGGGGCCAGCCCGGAGATCAGAAGGCCGTGATTATTCTTTCGGATGGCCTGGATGAAGGTTATCGAAAGGCGGCTTCCTCGATCTCCCTGGCTCGGCAATACGGCATCTCGATTTACACGATTCTGATCCCCTCGGCCGCTCAGATCTACATCGGCCCCACCGTGAGTTCAGGCGATCAGGACGTCAACCGGCCCGACCCGGAGCGGGAAGCCAAAGAGGGAGCGTTTGCCAGGCTCTCCAGTCAGACGGGGGGAAGGCACTTCAGCGGTTTCGAGACGATCCTGGATTTCGACGACACGCTGGCCCAGATCAACGACCATCTGTTTGGAAATCTCTACACGGTGGGGTTTTATTCCGATCTGGCGGATCTGCCTCCGGATCAGCGGCGGATCGATCTGCGAAACCAGCGGCCCGGTCTCACCCTCTCTCTCCCGTTCAAGCGCTTCCCCGAAGCGCTGGCTCACAAGAAGGGGTACATCGCAGCCCTTTTTCAGCAGGCCGCCGATGGTTTCATGAGCGGAGCGGCCGTAGAGTTCCGGGAGATCGGCGCTCAGCTGGACGTGCTGAGCGGTTATCGGGACGGCCAGGAAGGCGTCTCTTTTCGGATCAAGATCAATCCCTTGACGTTTCGAGACTCGAATCGCGTGGGCGTCAACACCCAGCTGGGAGTGGTGGGAGTGCTGATCGATTCCACGGGCCGCGAAGCCGTGCGCCTGCGCGAAGTCTTTCGCGTCAACCTGGGGGCGCGCGACATCCGTAACGGCAAAGCCATTCTCTACAGCAACAAGCTGCTGGCTCCCCCCGGGCAGTACGAATTGCGTCTGGCGCTGCTGGAGCTGGCCACCTGGCGCCTCACTTCCTTCGAACGCAGCGTCCGCATCCCCTCCTCTTGAAGGCGGCCCCGGGCCGGCAGGAAGTCAAGAGAAGAGTCGAGCCGGGGCGCATTCGATCCAGGTTCTGGTCGCACCTTCTCGGGAGAGCACTCCTCCGTGGTCCGAGGCCGCTCGCTCGTCAGTAGCGAGGCAGAGACGGGTCGACCTGCTCGGCCCAGGCCAGAATCCCACCTTTGAGGTTGCGAAGTTTGCCGAATCCCAGCTTGTTGAGCTGCTGGATGGCCTGGGCGCTGCGGGCCCCCGATTTGCAGTGCACCACGATGTCCCGGGCGCTGTCCAACTCGTGAACCCGCTCCATGAGTTCCCCCAGTGGAATGACGTGCGATCTCTCCAGACGGCAGATCTCGACCTCGGGAGGGTTGCGAACGTCCAGCACGAACACGTCCTTGCCGCCGTCCAGTTCTCGCTTCAGCTCCAGTGGCGTGACTTCCGGGACGGCGGTCGAGTCGGCCTGTTGGGGCGTCACTCCACAGAACTCCTCGTAGTCGATCAGTTCCCGGATCGTGGGATGGTCTCCGCAAACCGGGCAGTCGGGATTGCGCCTCAGCCGCATTTCCCGAAAGCGCATGGCCAGGGCATCGAACAGCAGCAGCCGCCCCGCCAGCGAATCGCCCCGCCCCAGAATCAGCTTGATGACTTCGGTGGCCTGAATCACGCCCACCAGGCCCGGCAGGATGCCCAGCACTCCCCCTTCGGCGCAGGAGGGGACCAGCCCGGGGGGCGGCGGCTCCGGATAGAGGCAGCGATAACAAGGCCCTCCGGGAGTGGCGAACACGGAGGCCTGCCCTTCGAAGCGAAAGATGCTGCCGTAGACGTTGGGCTTTCCCGTCAGGACGCAGGCGTCGTTGACCAGGTAGCGGGTGGGGAAGTTGTCCGTGCCGTCGGCGATGATCTCGTACTGGCCGAAGAGCTCCAGCGCGTTCTCCGATGTGAGTCGCGTCTGGTGGGTCTCGACGGTGACCTCGGGATTGATGGCCGTCAGCTTTTCTCGGGCCGACTGCAGCTTGGGCCGGCCCACGTCGCTGGTGTGGTGGAGGAGCTGGCGTTGCAGGTTACTGAAGTCGACCACGTCGAAGTCCACCAGTCCCAGGCGCCCCACCCCGGCTGCGGCCAGATACAGGCTCAGAGGCGAACCCAGCCCACCCGCTCCGATGCACAGGACACGGGCCTGTTTGAGGCGCCGCTGCCCCTCCATCCCCACTTCCGGCATGATCAGATGGCGGCTGTAGCGCTCGATCTCCTCGGGCGCCAGCGCCGGCAGTCCCTCGACTGACGATGCGCCCCCGGCGATCGAAGGCACGATGCTGAGGCTGTCTCCTTCCGAGATGGGAGTCTGTTCCCGCTCCAAATAGCGGATGTCTTCGTCGTTGAGGTAAACGTTCACGAAGTTGCGCAGCTTTCCGTCCTCGGCAAAGAGATGGCGTTTCAGCGGTTCGTGCCGCTGCACGAGCCGCTGCAGGACTTCGTCAACCGAACTGCCCTCCAGCTCGACATACTCCTGGTTTCCCGCAAAGCCGCGCAGCGGCGTGGGAATGAACACTTTCACGGCCATCTTCAGTCTCCTCCTAGGATTACCAGCTCTTCCCGCTGGAAGCCGGAGCGATCGTCCCGGAGATTCCAGCAGCGCTCGTCCCGGCTCTGCCCTTCCCTGACGGAAACGATCAGGTAAGAGTACCAGGGCCAGGCGTGCTCCCGATCGTAGAGCGATGGGACCGACTCGGCGTCGGGGTGGCTGTGGAAGAATCCCAGGACAGCCCAGCCCCGCTCCTCGGCCCGCCGCTCCAGCTCGCGAACCGCTTTCGAGGAGATCAGGAAACGCCGGCTCGCCTGCTCCAGCCGCTCATTGGGGATCGCCTCGACCTGGCGCACTTCCTTGGATTTACCGTGGGCCCAGCCCAGCATCGCGCCGCATCCCTCCTGGGGATAACTCTCTCGGGCATGCTCGCGGATCTGTTGCAGCAGTTGACGACTGAGGCAAAGCATCGGACTCACCTCCCGCCGTCCGGCGAGGACTTCCAGAACTGTTCCGAAAGATACTTTTGCCCGCCGTCGGGAAACAGGGTAACGACTACCCCTTCATCGAGGTCGCGGGCCACCTGGATGGCGGCAGCCAGCGCGGCCCCGGCGGACGGTCCCACCAGCAGCCCCTCGTCGCGGGCCAGGCAAACGGCCGTGCGCTGTCCCTCTTCGGTTTCGATCTCGAGCCGCCGGTCGACCAGCTGCGGCTCGTAGATCGCCGGAACGTGAGCCGCGGTGGGCAGATGCTTGAGGCCTTCCAGCCCATGCATGGGTGAGGCCGGGATCACGCCGACACATTCAATCCCAGAGTCGAACTCCGTAAGCCTTCGCGCCACCCCCGTGAAAGTCCCGGTCGTGCCGAGGCCGGCAACGAAGTGGGTGATTCGGCCGCCCGTCTGCCGGAGGATCTCCGGACCGGTCGTCCGGTAATGGGCTTGCCAGTTGGCCGGGTTGGCATACTGATCGGGGTAGAAGTAGCGCTCTGGGTCCTGCTGGTAGCGGCGGCGGGCCACCTCGATGGCACCGTCGGAGCCCTCGAGCGGATCGGTCAGAATCAGTTCGACCCCATATCCCCGCAGAATCTGGATGCGCTCCGGACTGGCGTTGCCCGGAATCGCCAGTTCGACGCGGTAACCCCGGCGCGCCGCTACCCAGGCGTAAGCGATACCGGTGTTGCCGCTGGTGGCGTCCAGGATGATCCGCTCGGGAGTCAGCCGGCCGCTTCGCTCCGCCTCCAGGATCATGTTCAGCGCGGCGCGATCCTTGACCGAGCCGCCCGGATTGAACCACTCGCACTTGGCCAGAATTCTTACCTTTCCGGGCCGGAAACAACGCTCGATCTCGATCAGCGGAGTGTTACCGACCCGCTCCAGGAATGGGTCGCCCGTTCCCCAGCCGCTCGAGTCGGGAAATCTTCCGGGGGGATACGGGGGAGGGGACTCCGCCAGCCGCCCCCATCCTCCAGGGTGATCAATCATGTTCCACTCTCCCGAAACAAAAAAAGCCCGCAGGAGCGAATCCTGCGGGCTCGGTGATTTTTGGTCGTTTCGCGGATTCCCCCTCAGGGAGACGAGCCTTCAGGACTGCGCTCCATGGCGCCTGTGGCGTGGTGACAACAGCAGCAGACCTGAACGCGTTGCGAAAGCATCATGCAAACCATCCGACGCCGCCCGTCGCGCCTGCCTGCAGCCGACTCGAACGGGGCGTCTTTCTCCATCATCGGAAAAAACCGGGGCCGGAGTCAAATCGGCCACCCTCGGCGGCCTCTCCAGGGGAGGGCTGCCTTGGGGACTGGGGAGGCCCATCGCCGACTGGACCGGAATGGGTGATTCGACCCGATTTGGTGTCGAGACGCCATTCTCGGAGAGTCCCCGGGGGAAGCCTCTCCGACCGACGCCCCACAGTCGCTCCAGCCCGAGAGCGCGGGCAGCGGCGGTTGGGGACCGGCCGCGCCGGCAGCTCCTCGCGGCACTCTGGATGGCCCGGGCCTTGCTTTCGATTCGAGCTGGGGAGAGGCGGTTGTAGCAACACGAGGGATGAGCATGCGCCCTGGATACCTGATTCTTTCATTGTGGTTGACGATCTTACCGGCCGCCGGGGCGGCCTTCGACGACACGGCGCTGGAGCAGCCTGCTCGCGCGTTGGAAGCCCAATTGATCTCTCCCTGCTGCTGGAGCCAGCCGGTGTCCATGCATTACTCCCCGGCTGCCGGCCGGATGCGCGTCGAGATTCGGCGGCTGCTGAGCGAGGGAATGACTCCGGAGCAGGTCCGCGAGGCGTTCGTCGCCCAGTACGGCGAACGGATTCTGGCAGCACCGCCGGTGCGCGGCTTCTTCGGACTCTCCTACTGGCTGCCCATCTTGGCACTGCTGGCGGGAGCTGGGGTCGTCACCGTCTACTATCGCACGCATCGCCATTCACCACGGGAAACCCCACCCGCCCAGCCGGCCCGGATCGACCCCGGGTGGGCCCGCCGCTTGGAAGCCGAACTCGAGGAGTGAGCGCCTGGGCGAGAGGAATCGAGCCCTTCGATCGGACCCGGCCAGAACAAACTGGTCGTCCCCGCCGTACTTTTGAAAAAGGCCGAAACACTGGTCGACTCTCAGGAGTGGCGCAAGACCGATGAAGCGGGAACGGGACCTTCGAGCGAGGCTCGTCGAGCGGCTCGAGCTGCTGCTGCTCAGCCGCGGTGCACCACGCTTCGAGATGACACTGATGGTTCTGGCCACCGCGTGTGCGGGTTTCCTGTGTTCCGTCCTCCTCCTCCACTACGACCTCCAACGGATGTGGTTGCGCTACTCGATCGCCGTGGGCGTGGCGTACCTCGTCTTCCTGGGACTGATCTATCTCTGGCTCCGGTTGGCTCGAGTCGACGCCGACATCGATCTGGACGATCTGAATGTCAATCCCCTGGACGCCGTGGAAGTCGCGGTCGAAGTCTCGGGAATGGGAGCCCCTGCTCCCCCTGCCCCGTTGGAGGCCCCTCCTTCGGGAGCCGAGTCGAGCGGATCGGGACTCGGCATCGACCTCGACGCCGAAGCCGTTTGGGTGGTGGTCCTGCTCCTGTCGGCCGTCGGCGTTGCCGTGTTGGCGTCGGTCTACGTGATTTCACAGGCCCCTGTCTTGTTGGCCGAGGTGCTGGTGGACGGCGCTTTCTGTGCGGGACTGTATCGCCGGCTGCGACGTCTGGAGCGACGGGATTGGCTCGAATCTGCAGTGATTCGCACCCGTTTCCCTCTGCTCTGGGTGCTTCTCTTCTTCCTCGTGGCCGGATTTGCCATGCAGGCCTACGCTCCCGAAGCAGTATCCATCGGTGGCGTTTGGGACCGCCTCAGGGTCGATCTGCTTCACTGAGTCTCGGCACACTGACGAGGGCCGGTGGGTTCCAGCGTTCCCGTGCCGAGGCGCAAGAGCACGACGCGCACGAAGATGGCCACTCGGGGGAAGATTTCCCGACCCCTGTATGTTCCAGGAACGACCGTCCGCCCCACGCGCTACACCCAGCTCTACTGCCCCGCGGTGCCCCATCCAGAACTGAGGACGCAGTGGTGAGTTCGGGGACAGGGCACTTCCCCCGAGTTGACTCGCAGTTCTCGAGAAAAATTGGGGACAGGGCAACTTTCCCGGATTCCCTCCCAGTTCTCGAGGAAGAACTTTGCCCTGTCCCCAGATCTACCGGCGCGCCAGATCTACTGTCGCGAACCCTCGGGGCCGCTTCGGGGAAATTCGAAACTCCAAGCCCGAAATCCGAAACGACCCTTTGCGACCCGGGCGCAACGGCCCGCAGCCTGGGCTGAGAATGCACCACCCAGACCCAGAGGACGCAGTGGTGAGTTCGGGGACAGGGCAACTTCCCCGGAGTTGAACTCGCAGTCCTCGAGAAACCGTGCCCTGTCCCCAGATCACCCGGCGCGGCCCTCGGGGACCCTTCGGGGAAGCTCGAAACTCGAAGTGCGAAATCTGAATCGACCCTGCACCCCATTCCCCCACGTCCCATGACCCTACGCCCTGAGCCCTACGCCCCGCGAACGCAGATGCGTAGGCAGGCCGAGCAAGAAAGGGCCATGATGGTTGGGGAACGGCTTTGGGAGGCGAGGGTGTCCCCCCATCCTCAGTTTCGGAGAGGAGGTGAGCGTGAATGCGAATGCAGCCCGGCGAGATGAAGGCGTCCTGTTCAGGGTTCTGCTCCTGTACGGTGCCTACAATCTCTGCCACAACTTCGCGTTTCTGTTGGGATACCTCCTGCTGGCGCCCGGCGCCCTGAAGGGGAGTCACCCCTTCTTCATTGCATCCTGGGTAGACGAGCTCTCGGGTTTCTGGGCCGAGCTCGCGGGAACACTGCTGATCAACCTCCTGATCATGGGTTCGATTTGCATTCTGCTGAACCTGCAGCGAGTGGGCGCGATCCCTCTCGGCTACCTGGTACCGCTCTTCCTGGGCCTGACTACGGGCTTGTTTTTGGGGACCAATTCCCTGGCTGCGCTCGATCTCAGCGGCGTGCCCTTCCTGGCTGGAACGGCGACTGGTTTGACGATCGGAGGCGCGGAAATGCTCGGTTACGTCTGCCTGATCGCGGCGACTGCCGGGATTTCGATCTATCAGAGACAAACCTGGTGGCGATGGGAGGAGAAGTTCGTGCGAGTGGGCTCGCTCCGAGAGCTGCGCCTGTCTCGTGGAGAGGTGATCGTGCTGGTCCTGGGGCTCTTCCTCATCGTCGTCGCCGGGTACCGCGAGTCGTAGCCCAGAATCAACCAGGCAGCCCGGATTGTTTCATCACACCCAGGAACGAGAACGATCTCCCGGAGCGTTCCGTTTGTCCGCAGCCCGGCGCCTAATCGGGGCGGGGTCCGTCACTCGCCTTTCGAACCGTCAAGAACTGATTGGCTGCCACGTCCAGCATGGCGGTCCGGCTCCCGTCGGGCCAGGTGACCTCGACCTTCTCTGCCCGGCCGGCCGAGCCCAGGCCGAAGTGCGGCCGGGGGTCGTGGCGGGAGAGAAAGGAGTCGCTGCTGGCGATGTCGCGGAGCAGGACCTTCCCTCCCGCTTCGACTCTGACCCGGGTACCCGTGAGGCCGCCTTGGCCGGGAGGCACCTCGCAGACGACCGTGAGCCAGTTGCCCCCGGGGCTGTCGTTCCGCAGCAGCGTGGGAGGGGCGTCCAGGTTGGTGAAGAGCAGGTCGAGATCTCCGTCGTTGTCGTAATCGGCAACGGCCAGTCCGCGGCTGGACAGTCGCACCTGGAAGCCGGGTCCGGCCTCTCCGGTGCGTTCCTGGAACCGTCCCTCGCTGTCGTTCTCGAACAGCTGGTTGAGCTGCGGGTAGGTCATGGAGTACTCCGGGTGGCGGTCGACCTGTGGATAGATGTGCCCGTTGGCGATCACCAGTTCGAGGTCCCCGTCTTTGTCCAGGTCGGCAAACGCGGTTCCCCACGAGAGGGACGGCCAGGTCGGCTTGGACAGGCCCGCCCAGGTGGTGGCGTCCTCGAAGAATCCATCGCCCAGGGCCCGGTAGAACGTACTCACGTCCTCTGAGAAATTGGTCACGAAAAGGTCGATCAGGCCGTCCCCGGTCGCATCGCCCACCGCCACGCCCATACCCGCCTGAGCGGCTCCGTTGGCATCGAAGGCCGAGCCGTTCCAGAGCGCGATCTCCTCAAATTTGCCGTCCCCCTGATTGCGGTAGAAATAGTTGGCGTCCGAATCGTTGGCGATGTAGAGATCGAAATCGCCGTCCTCGTCGAAATCAGCGGCCCGGACGGCAAAGCCGAAGCCACGAACTCGATCCCGAAGACCGGCGCTCTCGGTGGCCTCCTGGAAGTGGCCCCGGCCGTCGGAGAGGAAGAAGCGATCCAGCGCGCCTTCCAGGCCGAAGGGCCCGAAAGCGACCTTGTCCAGTCCCTTCCAGTCCAGTGAGCGTTTGGCGTCCAGGACGTCCTGCAAGGTGGCTTCGATGTAGCTCGCGATGTAGAGGTCCAAGTCTGAATCGCCGTCGGCATCGAAAAAGGACGCACCGGTGTTCCATCCGGGGGCTTCGATTCCGGCGGCGGCCGCCCGGTTTTCGAAGGTGCCGTCGCCGCGGTTGCGGTACAGGACATTGGGGCCGAAGTTGGTCACCAGGATGTCGTCCCAGCCGTCGTCGTCATAATCGGCCACGGCCACGCCGCTCCCCCAGTGTTCGGTGTCGGCCACGCCTGCCCGCTTCGTGACGTCCTGGAAAGTACCGTCTCCACGGTTTCGGTAGAGCCGGTTGGGGCCCTTCTCAACGATCTGGTTCCCCGACAGCTTCCAGCCATTGACGATGTAAATGTCCAGGAGACCGTCACGATCGAAGTCCAGCCAGGCCGCTCCGGTTCCCGCCGAATCCAGCAGGTGGTCCTTTTCCGGCCTGCCGGCCAGGGTGAGCCCGGTGAGGCCCGACTCGGCCGCCGCGTCCACGAACCGGAACGTCTGTTCGGGAGGGGCGGCCGCCAGCCAGGCGGCGCCCAGAAGGCCCAGCAGCGCAGCGACCGCTTTGCCGGTCGCTGATTCGATCGACATGAGGTCTCCTCCGGGGTCGGGTGGGCCCACGGCTTTCCGGGAATCCACCGGCAAGATGGCGGTCGAATACCCCAATGCCCAGGCCCCAAACCCCCAAAGGTCACTGGGTGAGGCTTTGGTACTCCTTTTTGACCTTCTCCCACTCTTCGCGAAGCTGCTGAGCGTTGGGAGAGCCGGCCAGCCGTCCCAGGTTGCGAGCCGCGCCCAGGAAGACGGCTTTGGCCGAGCGGGTGACGACCACGAAACCGGGGTCGTAAATCCCCTGACGTTCCCCTTCGGCGTTGTGATGGTGTCCGCCTTCCAACAGCCGCTTGCGCACCGCTGCCACGGAGGCATCTCCCTCATTTCCCAAGTGTGAAACAAAGGTCGCCAAACGTTCGATGTGCGGTTTGACGTCCATGCCTGCCTGCATCTCCGCCGTGGTCCGTGCGTAGGCGGCCTCTGCGTGGCCGTACGTCGTGGCCAGAATCGAAAGCACCAACTGTTTCTCGGACGCCTTGGCACCGAGAATCACGTCGGCCAGATTCTCATAGGTTGCAACCAGCTCCGCCGGTGTTGCGGCAGGAGCCCCCATCTGGGACATCGTCTGGCCGGGGATCACCGCGAGCAGTATCAGAGCAAAAAACCAAGCGCTTCTCATCGAGTCATCCTTTTCCCGTGTCGTCACGATCCATTGTACCCAACCTCGGGCTCGCCCACACCTGCGCCGCGTTGTGTGATCGAGCCGTAGGGTTTCTGGACCAATATTGGGGTATTGGCGCCGGGGAGAAGCGCTTCAAGATCACCAAGAGATCCATTTTACTTCGATCATCTTTTATTGACAGATAAGGGAACTGATTTCCCACTCGATCTTCAACCACAGGTTAGACTTGTGGAAGAGGAATGGGCCTGCTCCCGGGTGAGTCACGAAAAAGTGAAGCCCGGCCAAAAAAGCGGGGGCTTTGGCCTCTCCTTCAACCACCCTCGCAGGTCACGTTGCCTTCCAGGTACCGCATTTGCCCAAGCAGGTTCACCCCCACCCTTCTGGACCTGCTCAGACGTCAGGTGGATCTGATGGAGGGAGCAACAACATGTTTGACAGGGAAAACAGAAGAACATCCTTTTTCATTATTCTCATCCTTTTTCTCTTTGTGAGAGGGCAGATTCTCGCCGAGGAGGTCTGGGTCGCGCCCAGCCAGCAGAACGACCAGACCGGCAACTGGTCCGGTGACAAGAAAGCAACGCGATTCAGCTTCGCCGTACCCGATGACATGACCGCTTTTCAGGAAGCGACCGTGTTGCTGATCGGAAAGGAGAATCAAGACATCCGTTACAGTCTGTTCCTCTCGGTCTCGCAGAATCTGCTTCCCCACGACATCTCCACTTCTTCGCGAGTGTCGCTTCCGGCGTTTCTGTACCAGGACGAGTTGGTGGCGCTTGACGTTTCCCCGGTCTTCGCCGACCAGATGCCGTTCCATCCGGGCAGTGATTACCTGAGCCTTCGGTTCGAAAGCGACGCACCGGTCAAGATCATCGGCCTGAGATTTCGCTACGAAACTGGGCCCGCTTTCGACCCCGCTGACTACTGGGCCAAGACGGACATTTTCGGTGGAGACGTGATGGGGCCGGGATACAACCTCCAATTGAGACCCGACGTGGTGGGAGCCTTCGAACTGCAGGCGAGTGCTGTCGGGAGCGACGAGATCGCGACGGGCGCCGTGGTCGCCGACAAGATTGCCGGCAATGCAGTCGGCTCGGAGAAGATTGCCCCGAATGCAGTGAGCTCGCCCCAATTGGCTGACTCCGCGGTCACAAGGCCCAAGATCGCGCTGGACGCCGTCGGCCAGGATCAGCTCGGAAACGCTGTCGTGAGCACGGAAAAGATTCGCGATCTGTCGGTGACTCGACCGAAGATCGCACTGGCTGCCG
>JBFKLX010000088.1:0-21435 GCA_041630155.1 Acidobacteriota bacterium | reverse complement strand
GCGGCCCGACTGCCGCGTGCCGGCGGAGGCTGCCCCGGGCCTCCTCCGGGGACCGGGCCGGAGGGGGCGGGAGGCTGACTCTTTTGACTGTAGTGCTCGTAGGCGGCGATGGCCACCCCCAGCAACCCAATCCCAGCCGCCCCCGTCAGCCCGCCCGGAATCAAGCCTCCCAATCCCGAACGGCGTCGCCGGCGGCGGCCGCGGCGTCCCGAGCGCAGGCCTTTTTTCAACAGAGCTCCCAGCAACCGTTCTGCGTTCATCGTGTCTTCTCCCCGCGGGCATTTCCCTGCTCATTGTCACAGGTGATCCCCACAGTGTCCGGCTCATCCTGGAGGATCTTCGAGATCGATTACGAATGGCAGCGGCTGCCTATTCTCTCTTTCACCGGAAACGGCTTCCAGGAGGGGCCACCGGGAGCACGACCTTGAAAGCCACAGACGAGAGCCTTCGGAGCCGTCTCGACATTCCACCGAGTCATCGGCACGATTCAATGCGGTCCGGATCGAGTCCCTGACGCCTCTACAGCCTTACCGTCGGGCCGCCTCGACGACCGGGTCCGATCCCTCCTCGACTCTACTCCTGCCGGTACTCGATCGTGACGTGCCTGATGGTGAGATTGCCGGCTGGGCGATCCTTCAACCGCGGGTTCTTGGATCGCGGTGCGTTGGACATCTCCTCGACCAGTTCGATCCCCTTCGTGACCTCCCCGAAGATGGTGTATTCGCCGTCCCATTGAGGCATCCGCTTCAGGCAGATGAAGAACTGGCAACTGGCGGAGTTGGGATCGGCGGGTTGGCGGGCCATGGCCACCGTCCCTCGCTGGAAAGGCTGGTCGCTGAATTCGGCCGGCAGGAAGGTTCCGCTGTTGCCCTGCCCGTCGTTGTAAGGGTCGTTGTCCTTGGAGTTGGGATCGCCTCCTTGAATGATGGTCCCCGGAATCACCCGATGAAACAGCGAGTTGTAGTAAAAACCGAGCTCGGCCAGCCGGATGAAGTTCGCCACGGCCTGGGGCGCCAGGTCCGGCCTGAGGCGGATCTCGATGGGGCCTTCCTTGGTCTCCATAGTGGCGTACGGGTTCCCCTCAGGCGGGGCCGATTCCTGTTGGGCCTCCTCCGCCGGTTCTTCCGATTCGGCGAGCTGCGGCGCCGGCTCGGACGCGCAGGCTCCCAGGCTCAGCAACAGGAGGATCGCGAGCACCATTGTTGAAAGATTTCTGCGCATGGTGACATAATTATGGCGCAGACTCAGGGGGGTGACAAGCCAGTCCGCCTTCCGCGAAGGGCAGGATCGACAAGGGGAGATGATTCGCAAAGCCGCCGTAGCTGGACGCTTTTATCCGGGCAGCCGCCAGGAGTTGGAAACTCAATTGCGGTCCTTCGTGCCGCAGGAGCGCTGCCGAATCCACGCCAAGGGGCTGATCGTGCCCCATGCGGGATACGTCTACTCGGGCGGAGTGGCGGCAGCCACCTATGCATCGATCGAACTGCCGCGGCGCTTCGTGATTCTCTGCCCCAACCACGTGGGTGTCGGCGCGCCCATCTCGATCGTGTCCCACGGAGAATGGGAGACACCTCTGGGGGCGGTCCGCGTGGACGGGCAACTGGCCGAACGCCTGAAGGCGGAGTCTCTGGCGGTACAGGAGTGCCCCGACGCCCACCGCAGTGAACACGCTCTGGAAGTCCAAATACCTTTTCTCCAGTACTTCCTCGGAAATCACTTCTCGTTCCTGCCGATCTCCCTGGGGACCCGCCGTTTCGAGAGCCTTCGGGAGTTGGGCGAGTCGCTGGCCCGGGTGGTCGAGAGCTGCGGTGAACCCGTGGTGCTGATCGCCAGCTCGGACATGAACCATTTCGAGTCGGCCCAGCGGACCGAGGCCAAAGATCGGATGGCCATCCAGGCCATCCTGGAGTTGGACATTCAAAAGCTGCGGGAGGTGGTGGAAGGCTTCGACATTTCGATGTGCGGCTACGGGCCCACCGTGGCAGTGATCGAAGCAGCCCGCCGCCTGGGGGCCAGCTGCGCGGAGTTGATCCAGTACACCCACTCGGGACAGATCACGGGTGACGACTCCAGCGTCGTCGGCTATGCCGGGCTGGTGATCCATTGAAGGCATGGCACAGCGCGATGGCCAGGGCATCGGCCGCGTCGTGCGGCTCGGGCTGGCGAGCCATGTTCAACAGAGTCTTCACCATCAGTTGAATCTGTGATTTCTGGGCCCGCCCGTATCCGACCACGGCTTTCTTGACTTCCAGAGGAGAGTATTCGAACAGCGTTGCGCCCGACTGAGCCGCCGCCAGTAGCGCCACGCCCCGGGCCTGACCCAGCTTCAGGGCGGTCTGGGCGTTGACGGCGTGAAACACGCCTTCCACGGCGATGGCCGACGGCGGGTGCTTGCGCAGCAGAGCGCAAAGTCCGGTGTAGATCCTCTCCAGCCGCTGCGGAAAAGAGTTCTCTTCCCCCGACACCCAGCCCTCGATGCTGCCGTAGTCCAGGCAACGGCAACGGCTGCCCTCCAGCGCGATCACACCATAACCGGTCACCCGGCTGCCGGGGTCGATCCCAACGATGATCATCCAGGATTCATTCTAGCGGGCAAGGGTGACCCCGTGGCGACCCTCGCCCTCAGGACGTCGAAGGGCCTAGGGCGTAGGGCTCAGGGCTCAGGGCGTAGGGCGAGGGGCCTGCCAAGGAAGCTGAAGCGACAGATCCGATGCGCTGCAGTCTCCGTTCCAACCATCGTGGAAGGCTCGGCTCGATTTTCGAGAAGGGATCATATCTTCGATTTCTCGACATCGCCTTCGCCTCGCCGCGAGAATTGCAATACCTCACCGAGTTGGCTGAACAGCTGGGCTTTCTCGCGCTCGTAGAGTCCCACCCCCTGCCCCGGCTCCAACGCGAAACGTCCGGAAAGCTGGTTGGTCTGATTCGAAGCGTGCACCCTGTCGGACCGAACCTTGGCGCGCTTCCTGCGCCCGGGAACCCGAGATCTCGCCGGGTGGGGCCCTTCGGGGGGCGCAGGGCTTAGGGCGTAGGGCGTAGATCTGTCGCCCCTTGTCTTTGCCGGTACCGGTGGTCCTCGCTTGCCTTGCCTCGTCCCCCCGGAGACAAGGCAAGTCTGCTCGATGAGGGTGGCTGGGCCGGACTCGAGAAGACAGATCCTGTCCCTCCTGTGATCCTGTCCGAATCCCCCGGCGGGTTTACGCGGCCTCGGCAGGGGCCCCGCTCCGGGGAAGCTCGAACGAACCTCGAGTTCCAAACACGAGGTCTGAAGATCTGTCGAAGCCCTACGCCCTAAGCCCTCTTCAAGCGCTCGCGTAGGCC
Source organism: Acidobacteriota bacterium (assembly GCA_041630155.1). Lineage (GTDB taxonomy): Bacteria > Acidobacteriota > UBA6911 > RPQK01 > JANQFM01 > JBFGHG01. Next base: position 18,114 of record JBFKLX010000088.1, on the reverse strand, counting down.
TCGATTTCGGCGTCGTCGATGTCGAAGTTGGCGTAGACGTTCTCGATGTCGTCGTGCTCCTCCAGGACTTCCATGAGGTGGAGCATGCGCTGGGCGCCTTTGCCCTCGATGGGGACTTCGTTGGTGGGGATCATTGTGGGTTCGCTGCTCTCGATCTCGATTTCGGCGCTTTCGACGGCCTGGCGCACGGCGTCGAACTGCTCGAACGGCGTGTAGATTTCGAAGCAGTCATCGTCGCTCTGAAAGTCTTCGGCGCCGGCTTCCAGGACCACCTCCAGCAGGCGCTCTTCAGCCACGTTCGCGCGCGCGACCCGGATATAACCCTTGCGTTCGAACATCCAGTTGACGCTGCCCGCCTCTCCCAGGTTGCCGCCGTGCTTGGAGAAGAGGTGGCGGATCTCGGCCACCGTGCGGTTCCGATTGTCCGTCAGGGCTTCCACGTAAACAGCCACCCCTCCGGGGCCGAAACCTTCGTAGGAGACCGATTCGAAGCTCTGGCCCGGCAGCTCTCCCGTCCCCTTCTTGATGGCCCGCGTGATGTTGGTCTGGGGCATGTTGGCGGCCTTGGCTGCAGCCACCGCCGTCCGGAGTCGGGGATTGGCGTCCAGTTCGCCTCCGCCCAACCGGGCGGCCACCGAGATCTCCTTGATCAGGCGTGTGAATATCTTGCCCTTCTTGGCGTCAACGGCTGCCTTCTTGTGCCGGATCGAATGCCATTTGGAATGACCTGACATTGCTGTTACTCCATGAAAAGGCTTCTGCGCCCAAAGCCTGTATTTTACCATGTTCAGGGGAAAGACACCTCTCGAGGGAGGGCATCCAAAGCCATGCAGAAATACCGAATGTTGTTGCAGTACCTGGGCACCCGCTACGCAGGATGGCAGGTCCAGAAGAACCGCCTCACGATTCAGCAACTGATCCAGGAGGCCATATCCCAAGTGACCCGGGAGACGGTTTCTGTGGTCGCCTCCGGCCGGACCGACGCCGGAGTTCACGCTCTGGGACAGGTAGCGCACTTCCGCCTGCAGGACGCCCGGCCAGTGGAGCGCCTGGCCAAGGCCCTCAACGGCGTCCTCCCGCCGGACGTTCGAGTGCTGCGGCTGCGGATCGCGCCGCCGCAATTCCATGCTCAAAAGGATGCCCGGCGCAAGCGCTACTGCTACCGCATCTACAACGGACCGGTCCTCTCTCCTTTCCTCCACGGGCGCATCTTCCACGCGCGCCTCCTCCTGGACGCAGAACGCATGCGCCAGGCCGGCAAGGTCCTGCGGGGGCGCCACGATTTCGGCGGTTTTGCCTCCTCACGGAGCCGGGTGGCCGACAAACGCCGGACGGTCTTCCGATCGGACCTGCTTCAGCGCGGGCACTATCTGGACTATCGCATCGAAGGCGACGGATTCCTGCACCACATGGTGCGCAACATCGTGGGCACCTTGCTGGAGATCGGCCGGGACCGCCGTCCCGTCCAGGACATGCAGCGCATCCTGGAGGCAGGCGACCGCCGGCTGGCCGGCCCAACCGCTGCGCCCTGGGGGCTGTATCTGGTGCGAGTCTGGTATGCGGGGAGAAAAGGGCGGAGGGCTTAGGGCGGAGGGCGTGGGGTGGGCGTAGGGCGTGGGGAGCGTCAACACGGGGTGCGGCCGGTGAATCCCATGGGAAGGCTCGAAGCCTGAGGGACTTTTGGAATCTGGCCTTTTCGATGCCCGAGATTTGTCTGAGCTTGGAGCTTTGGCCTCTCCCCGTCGCATGGCCGAAGGCTGCGACGGGGAGAGGGGGAGTTGTCGCGAAGCCACCGGGGTATGGTAGATTAGCGGCGAATTCGATGAATGCTCTATTCGAAGGTTTCGAAGGCATTTTGGAACCCGACAGTCCGGAAGGCCGGTTGATCGATCGACTGTCGCCGGAGAAGATGCCCCGCCACGTCGCGGTCATCATGGACGGCAACGGCCGCTGGGCGCGGCAGCGAAATCTGCCGCGCGTTCAGGGCCACCGGGCCGGCATTCGAGCGGTGAAGTCCACCATTGAGTTTGCCGCCCGCCTCACCATTCCCGCCTTGACCTTGTATGCCTTCTCCTCCGAAAACTGGAAGCGGCCCAGCCTGGAGGTGAACACGCTCTGGAACCTGCTCAGGGAATACCTGCAGAAGGAGCTTCACACTCTGCAGGAGAACGACATCCGTTTCAGCTCCATTGGACGCCTGCACGAACTCCCCACTGGTGTGCAGAAGGAACTCGAGAAGGTGACCGGCGAAACGCGTCGCAATCAGGGCATGCAGCTCGTCCTGGCCTTGAGCTACAGCGGCCGCCTGGAGTTGGTGGACGCGTTCAACCGCCTGTTGGCTGAAGGGGTGAGGCCTCCTCTGGACGATCGCGCCATCGAGGCCAACCTGTACACGGCGGGGTTGCCCGAGCTGGACCTGTTGATTCGAACCAGCGGCGAGATGCGGATCAGCAACTTCCTGCTCTGGCAGGTGGCCTACGCCGAGCTGTACGTGACGGACAAACTCTGGCCGGACTTTCGCGGCATCGACCTCCTGCAGGCGGTGCTGGACTTCCAGCGGCGGGAGCGGCGTTTCGGAGGAATCCTCTCACCGGCCGTGCAGGGTTCTTGATGCTCCGCCGCATCGTCACCGCCCTGGTGTTGATTCTTGCAGTCCTGGGAGTGGTCCTGTACGCGCCTCCCTGGCTCTTTCTGCTGGTGGTCTCCCTCTTCGCTCTTCTTTCGCTCTGGGAGTACCTGGGGATTTTGACGGCTTCCGGCCTGCAAGCTTTCCCAATCCTGTATCCACTGATGTTGGGCCTGCCCTGGCTGTGGTTCTACCTGCCGGAGGCGCGGCTCTGGTACCTGATTGCCTGCTTCTTCTCGATTGCCCTGTGGACCGTCCTGCGCACGAGGGCGCTGGAGCGCGGTTTGGCCTCGGCGGGGGCCGGCCTGGCCGGACTCTGGTGGATCGGGCTTCCCTTTGCGCTGGTCTCCGAGTTTCACGCGCTTGCAAGGTTTCCCGGCGATTCTCCGAGCCCCCTCCCCGATCACTCCCGGCCCGTCGAACTGCTGGTCGTCCTGGCCACCGTCTGGGCTTGTGACAGTGGCGCCTACTTCATCGGGAAAGCGTTCGGAAAGAGGCGCATCACACCCCGGCTGTCACCCGGAAAGACGCTGGAAGGCTTCATCGCCTCACTGCTGAGCGCGGTGGGCGCGTTCTGGTTGTTCTCGTTCGTTTGGATCTCCTCGTTCAGCACCTCGAAACAGCTTCTGGCCGGGCTGGTGATCGGAGTGGCGGCCCTCTGCGGGGATCTCTTCGAATCTCTCATCAAACGGGGCGCCGGGGTCAAGGACACTTCCCGGTTGATTCCCGGCCATGGCGGAGTCCTGGACCGGATCGACAGTATGCTCTTGGCCGTCCCGGCCTATTACCTCCTCACCCGGCTGTTGTAGAATGGCGAGCCGTCGCCCATGAAGAGACTATCCGTACTGGGCTCCACCGGCTCGATCGGCCGCAGCACTCTCAGTCTGGTCGATCTCTATCCCGATCAGTTTCGAGTCGTTGCGCTGGCTGCGTGCGACAACACCGCGCTTCTGGCCGAGCAGTCGCGGCGCTATCGTCCCGAGCTGGTCGCCCTCCACGACACCAGCCGATTGAAGGAGTTGAGCAAGGCCCTGGACGGGGTGCGAGTCGTGGGAGGCGTCGAGGGCGTGTCGGAGGCGGCCGCACTCCCATCCGCGGACGCGGTGGTGGCCGGCATCTCAGGGGCGGCCGGGCTGCTGCCCACCTACCAGGCGGTGCGGGCGGGCAAACGGGTGGCCCTGGCCAACAAAGAGACGCTGGTGATGGCGGGCGAGGTGGTGATGCGGGCGGTCGCTGGAGCGGGGGCGGAGCTCTTGCCGGTCGACAGCGAACACAGCGCCCTGCACCAGTGTTTGCGCGGAGCCCGCGACGGCGAAGTCAAGCGGCTCATCCTCACCGCCTCAGGAGGGCCTTTCCGGCGGCTCACGGCTCGCCAGATGGAGCAGGTCACCGTGGAGCAGGCCCTCGAGCACCCCACCTGGGAAATGGGCCCCAAGATCACCATCGATTCGGCCACTCTGATGAACAAAGGGCTCGAAGTCATCGAAGCCCATCATCTGTTCGGGGTGTCGGCGGATCGCGTATCCGTGGTGATCCACCCGCAGTCGGTGGTGCACTCGTTGGTGGAATTCGTGGACGGCAATCTGCTCGCCCAGTTGAGCATCACCGACATGCGGACGGCCATCCTCTATGCTCTGACTTACCCCGAGAAATGGGAGTCCCAGCTGCCCAGGCTGAACCTGTTCGAGGTATCCCCGCTCGAGTTTCAGCCCCCCGATCTGGGACGCTTTCCTTGTCTTCGATTGGCCTATCAAGCACTGGAGGCCGCCGGGACCGTCCCGGCAGCGCTCAACGCGGCCAACGAAGTGGCGGTCCGGGCATTCCTGGACCGATCAGTTCCCTTCTCGGCCATCCCCCGAATCCTGGAACACGTTCTGGAAGGCCACGGTCGGCAAGCGGCCCGCGACCTGGACACCATCCTGGCCGCCGACGAAGAAGCTCGAAGAGAAGCTGGGGAAGAAGTACGGCGAGTGGCATCCGCACCTCGAAGTTAGACCCCGCCCGTCGCGTTGGCCACGGGGAACGCTCAAACCTCCAGGTTCAATGAATCTCGAGCATCAAAAGGCCAAATTCAAGGGCTCTCAGGTCTCGAGCCTTCTGCCGAATCACCAGCGGGAAGCCGGCCACGCACCCCGAGCCCAAGCGCCCTACACCCCACCCCTCATATATTCTTGGCGATGTCGTTGTAGATGACGACGACCATCAGGAACAGGATGAACAGGAACCCAACCTTGAAGATCCGTTCTTTGGCGCGCAGGCTCAGGTCTCTTCCCATCATCCCTTCGATCATCAACAGGAGGATCACTCCGCCGTCCAGCACAGGGATGGGGAGGAGGTTCAGAATGCCGAGCTGCAGGGACACCAGGGCCATGAAGCTGAGCAGGGGCAGCCAACCCAGCTGAGCGGCCATGCCCGAATACTTGGCGATCTCAATGGGCCCGGACATTTGTCGGATCGAGGCCTGCCCGGTGAGCAGCCGGCCCACTGTGACGAACACGAGCTTGGTGAGCCGCAGGTTCTCTTCAAAGGACTTGCCGAAGGATTCCAGGACCCCATATTCCCGTAGCTCCGTGTCGAACAGGACGTAGGCGCCGATCCGCGGACCGTCGGAGGTGGGCGTGGGTTGAATCGTCTTCTCGAACTCCTCGTCCCCCCGCCGGATCACGAAGGTCAGCGGCACGGTTCCCTGGCGGTTGACGATCTCGTACACCATGTAAAAGCCCGAGTAGGACTGGTCCTCGAGGCGAACCGCCACGATCTCGTCCCCCTCCCGCAAGCCCGCCTGCTCGCTCGGAGAACCCGGAGTCAGGGCGTTGATGCGGTACGGGATGAAGGGATGGACACCGATCTCGCCGCCTCCCAACTGGTCCTCCGTGGCGACCCGCACCTCCCGGCTCAGGAGTTGTCCCTCCCGCTCGATCTCGAAAGTGAGCAGGATCTCGGGGTTGGTGCCGATCTTGAACTCGAGGTCCCTCCAAGTGGCGATGGGTTCGCCGTCGATCGACAGGATGCGATCGCCGACCCGAAAGCCGGCCTTCTCCGCGGGTGAATCGAATTCCACCGCCCCGATCACGGGTCGCTGGCTCTTGTAGGACAGCACGCGCGTGCCTGCCATGAACATCACCGCCATCAGCAGGATGGCCAGGCCGATGTTCATCACGGGGCCGGCCACCGCCACCGAAAAACGCTGCAGTTTGGGACGTGACAGGAATTCGTCCGGGGAACCCGAAAGTTCCTCGTCCGGATTCTCACCGGCCATCTTGACGTAGCCGCCCAGCGGGATGAGGCTGACGCGGTAGTCGGTTTCGCCCCGCCGAAAGCCGAAAAGGCGCTTCCCGAATCCCAGCGAAAAGACCTCAACCCGGATTCCCAGATACTTGGCGACCAGGTGGTGCCCCAGCTCGTGAATGAATATGAGGACTCCCAACACGAAGACAAACGCGACGATCGTCTGTCCGAGCGAATTCAAAAGCTGCAAGGAACTGACCTCCCGTTCCGCACTGCAATCCGGTCTTCCCAATGCCTCCCGGCGCCCGCCTCGAGACCTGCAAAGCCCGGGTATGCCAAATCGGATCTTCCCTATTCTAACAGCTAGGCGCCGGGAGGGGGCGAAGGGCGAGGGCGAGGGCAAGAGCCTCGAGCTTTCACCTTTGTAAGGCCTGAGGCTGCGAGGGGGTGGGGATTCGGACGAGCTTGTCGAAGAGCTGGGACATGAGCCGTGAGGGAGGGTGCAGACCCAGCCCACCGTGAGCGCAGCAGCGTTCGCTGTAGCAGTCGACCGAATCGGGGGAGATCCCCTCGCCCGACAGCGAGACCGGCACGGGATCGTCGCTGTGATCTCCCGTTTCGCTGAGCGTGCAGTGGTCGCCCAGCAGCGCTACGTAAAGCCTGTAACGATCCGTGACTTGGGCGATCAGGGAGCCGAGCATGGCGTCCGTGCGCTCGATGAATTCCAGCTTCGCGCGCGGTGAACGGTCGTGGCCGGCGATGTCGCAACCCTTCAAATGGAGGTAGACGAGATCGTAGTCCTCCAAGCGCTGGCGCACCATCGCGGCCTTCTCGTCCAGATCGGTATCCAGGTTGGCCGTCATTCGAGCGTTGTTGAAGGTGTCCATTCCCGACAAGCGGGCCAGTCCCACAACGGTGGCTTCGCCGCTGATGCAGGCGATCTTCAAGCCCAGCTTCTGCGGCAGGTTGACGTATCGCTGGCTGGTTCCCGCGCCGCGGGTCAGGATGACGTTGGCGGGAGGCTCGTCGCGGCGCCGGCGGGCCTGGTTGATGGGGTGGCCCTCCAGCACTCGATGGCTGGAGCGGATGATGGAGTTGAGAAAGTGGGCGGTACGCAGGGCGGCCCGGCCCCCGACCGTGGGACGGACCTCCAGGACTTCGCCATGCGAGTTCAAGGAGCCGGGATCGGAGTCGGTGACGTGAGGCGAGAGGTCGTCTCCGCGCAGGACCAGCACTCCTCGATGTTCGGTGGCGGCGCGGAAGAAGAGCTGAACCGGTTCGGGGACCTGGATCTGGTTGAGGCTCTTGGTCAGTTCGACGCTTTCCGCCCGGATACGCCCGGCCCTGCGGTCCAGGATGAGCCCGTTGCAATCGACGGTGGCGAAATTGAAGCGTAGTGCCACGTCTCCCGGCTCGAGCTGGAAGCCCACGCCGGACGCTTCCATGGGTCCCCGCCGGTAGTCGCAGCACAGGTAATCCTGCCCGAACAAGGCGAGGTGTCCGGTGTGCGTGGCGGCTTCCGTCCCCTCCGTGACGACTTGCATCATGCCGGCCACGCCTCGCCGGACCAGAGAATCCATGTGCGGGGTTCGCGCCGCGTCCAGAGGAGTCTTCCCGCCTAATGCGCCCACCGGGCGGTCGCCGATGCCGTCCTGAATGACGGCCAACCCTTTAGCGGGCCTTGGCCAAAAGTTCTTCACTGCCGATTTTCAGTTTTTCGCGCAACGAGTTCGTGATGACGGTCAGGATCGAGGCGACCGTTTCATCCAGGTTGCTGTTCTCGATGATGGGGACGTCGTGGTTTTCGGCCATCTCCAGGACATAGTCCTGGATCTGGAGAATGGCCTCGAAATTGTCGAGGTATTTCTTGGCCGAACGATTGGCCGACTGAGTCTCTCGAGTGGGGAAGCGTGCCAGGAAGTTGGCGCGGTTGAGGGTCGAAATCACCACGGGAAGAATGTAGGCTTGCTCTTCGAAGTCCTGGAACTCTAGCAGGCCCGGAACCAGGTGAACACCGTCCACGATCAGGCTGGTATTCTCCTGGACGGCGCGCTCCAGCATGGCCCGCACGCCCACCAGTACCCGAATCGTCTGCTCCCGAAAAGCGGCCAGCACCGGAGGATCGCCCGCTTCGCCGGTGTGCATTTGTTTCCAGGCCTCGAACGAGGAGCTGTGAATGGCCGGCAGCAGGTCGCGCGAGAACATCATGCGCATGATCTGTCGGATCGTGTCCGTGGAAATCAGCTTGCCGATGCCCAGGCGGTACGCCACTTCGGTGGCCACGGTAGTCTTGCCCACTCCGGTGGCTCCGCCGAACAGAATGATCACGGGCCGGTCGGGGGTCTTGAAATGCCGCCAGAGCAGATAGCGTTCGGCCAGCTCGGCGCTGTGGAGCTTGGACATTTTCTTGAAGATGAGCCCTCGCAGCGCGTCCCTTTTGATTTCGGACCGCTCTTTCTTGCGAAGAGAGTCTTCGATCTCCAGGGCGATCTTGTAGGCTTCCTGGGGCTCCAGCCCGGAAGCCTGCAAGGACTGCGAAAGGATGCCCTTGCTGAACGGCACGACGTCGCGGCCTCGCACCCAGATGGGATGGGTTTGTGAGGGGAGCGGCTCGCTCAGCAGAGGATAGCGGTCACCGAACTCGGCGCGCACCACCTCCTCCACTACGTGGCGCAGCTTCTTGGCCGTGATCGTCCCACGATCGCGGACCCGGTCACGGACCAGATTGGCGGTCTTGTAGGCGTCCTTGAAACTCAGACCCTGCTCGATCAAGGAGTGAGTCAGCATGCCGCGCAGGAAGGGAACCTTCTGCCCGTCCGAACTGACCACATAGAGTGAATACTTCGCCACGGCTCTCTGCTCGAATGTCCTTTCGAAAGCTTGCCTTCCGGCCCAGAATACCATGTTCGCAGCCGGCGCACCGGAGAATCCGCTCGGGATGTTTCGAAACCACAGGGGCCCGCCCGACCCGCGTTTCGCGCGCGTCGGCAACGGAGGCTCGAGGGCTTGGCCCGGCCGCTGCCCGATGACGCCGATGGGAAAAAAGGACGGGCCGGTGCACCGGCCCGCCTGGTGAGACTCCAGGAATCGAAAAGGGGATATCGATCAGAAACTCGCGACGGCTTCCTGCTCTTCGTCGTACGAATCGAAAACGGTCAACAGCTTGGTGATGGCGAGAAGTTCTCTCAGCTTCTTGGTGAGGCTGAGGAGTTTGAGCTGGCCACCCTGGTTGGTGACCGTGGTGAACGAGCTGACCAGTTCTCCGATCCCTGAGCTGTCGACATAGCTGACGTCGCCCAAATTGAGCAGGATCTTCTTCTTGCCGGCTTGCAGGAGTTCCCGGACGACGTTGCGAATCTCGGCGCTGCCCTCTCCAATGGTGATCTTGCCGTGAATATCCAGAATGGTGACATCTTTCACCTGTCGAGTGTCAATGGTCATCGCTGTCTCCTTGCTGTTGATGATTCAAAACTTTTTCCATGCGAACTTCCCAGCCACCTTCAGGAAGTGCCCGATAGCTCACCTGGTCCATGAAGGATCGCACGTAGAAAATTCCTCGCCCGCTGGGCTTCAATAAATTATCCGGGTCCAGAGGGTCGGGCAATTGGGTTTCGTCGAATCCACTCCCCTCGTCCCGCACCCGGATTACCAGGCGATCCAGGCCGAAATCGAACAATACGGTGACTTTCTTGTCGCCGTCCTGCTTGTTGCCGTGCAGAATCGCGTTGGTGACTGACTCCCGCACCGAAAGGCTGATCCAATACTGGCCGTCCTCATCCAGCCCTACCATTCGGCCGATGCTCTCCGAAACGTTCTGGACCAGGTCCAGGTACTCCAATCGGCTGCCGAAAAGTAGTTCGAAATCGGTCTTGCTCACTGCCCCGTTTGATCTTCCTGGCCTTCCGAGCGCTCCAAATCATAATCACGATCTCGGGAATTTGTCAACCGATTCGGAGCCCCCCGGGGAGTCTGCTAAAATAATGCTATTACAAGGTTTTAACGGGATTCTATATGCGCCGTTTCTTGAAGTTGACAGCGATCGTGATTCCGGCTCTGGTCTTTTCGCTGGCTGTCGTTCTGGTGGTCTATTTGCAGAGTTCGAGCTTCCAGGAGCTGCTGCGCAGTCGAATCGTGAGCGAACTCGAGCAGCGTTTTGTGGTCCGGGCGGAACTCGAGGCAGCGGGCCTGGATTGGACTCGAACTGCCTTCCGGCTGAGGGGCCTGCGGCTCTACGACTCCCAGTTCCCGGCCCCTGAACCGGCGCTGGAATTGCCGGAGCTCGAAGTGGATTTCTCGCTGGTGAGTCTGTTGCGCCCGGCGGCCACGCTGGACGATCTGCGTCTGCGGGGGCTGGTGGTCCGCATTCTGAAAGATCCCAACGACCGGCTGAACCTGGTGAACATGTTCCGCAAGGAGGGAGGTCCGCCCCCTGACCTGTCCAAACTGATCCTGCTGGGCATCCGCCGCTGGACCCTGGAGGAGGGGCTGATCATTTTCGACGACCACCCATTGCGGCTGGCTTCTTCAGCCGGTGGAATGGATCTGCAAGTGCGATTCTTCCCTGAACGGAAACGCTACGCGGGGATCCTGAAACTGAACGGCGTCGATTTCAGGGCCGGGGCGCTGGAACTCGCTCCCATGGACGTGGACTTGAAGTTCGAGCTGCTCGAGAACTCGATCGAGATGCCGTCTCTGCAGATATCGACTCCGGCCTTGCGCGCCGAGCAGTCGGGCGCGATCGTCGATCTGAGCGAGCTGACTTATCGCTTCGAGGGCACCGTCGTCACTCAGCCGAGGCTCATCCGTCAGCCGCCGCTGGCGGAAGAGTTTCCGGAAGGGGAATTCGCGGCCCGCGGCGTATTTTCGGGAACCAAAGGGGACTTCCTCTATCGCGGTCAGGTGCGCTCGGAGGCCTTCCGCTGGCGCGACTTCTCCTTCGGCGACTTCACGGCGCGCCTGGCCGTGGATCGCACCTCGCTCGAGGCGACCGGGCTCTCCAGCCGCTTCGAAGGGGGAAGGGTCGAGGCCGAGGGGGAGTTGGCCTGGGATGAAACACAGCAGTCCCGATTCCAGGTGCGGGCCACTGATTTTCAAATCGCTCGTCTGGCCCCCTGGCTGCAGAGCCCGGAGCTGAGAGTCCGGGGCACCGCGCGGGCCGGCGCAGAGTTGAGTTGGCCGGGCTTGGAGTTGGCTGAGATCAGCGGAGCCGGAACGGCGACCTGGCGGGGCGACCTGGTCCTGCCCCAGCCGCCCCTCTCGCCGGCCGCCTTTCCTTTTTCCGGCGAGAGTCCCTTTCGAGTCAGCCGCGACGGGGTCAGCTTCGGTGAGGGCAGCCTGCAGACGCTGGACAGCCAGGTGTCTCTCACGGGCCGGGTCGAAGCGGGAGGCCGCTATGAGGTGCGAGCGACCCTGGCGGCCGAGCAGGGACACCGGCTGGTCGACTTCGCCTCTCTTTCGCCGCTGTGGCCGGACTGGATGCAGGAACAGCCTCTGCCCCAGCTCCGAGGTGTGTCCAGCCAGGTGCAGTTGGAGGGCGAAGGGTCCGATTTCCGTCTGCAGGGACAGGCCCGGGTCCAGCAGGCCGAGCTTCGCCAGCAGCCGCTGGGGAAGCTTCACACCGACTTTTCATTGGACCGGGAGCACTTTGCCCTGGATTACTTCAGCCTGGAGGGAGATCCGCACCACCTGGAAGGCTCGCTGGAGGTGGCCTTGCGCGAAGCCGAAGGAGGGCTGCAGGATCTCCAGTTGGAGGTCCGGCAAGTCGTGGTTCAGGACTGGCTGGCGCTGCTGGAGATCGACAGCCCGCTGGAGGGGCGGCTCTCCGGTGACGCCGACGTGACTCGCGTGGCCCTCGAGAGGTATCAGGGACAGGGGCGCTTTCGCGTCGAGGCGGCCCGCCTGTTGGACCAGCCGCTGGAGAGTCTGAGCGGGCGCTATCGGGTCGACGGCCAAAGCCTCCATCTGTCTTCGCTGGAGGGGCGGACACTGGGGGGAAGCTTCGCGGGCGATTTCTCTTACCGTTTTCCCGAACAGGACTTCACGGTCTCGTTGACAGGAGGCGGCCTGGACCTGGGGCAGCTCTCTTTCTGGCCGGCCGATCTGGCGGTGGAAAGCCCGGCCCGAGTCTCCATCTCGGCTGCGGGCGACCTCGAACGCTTTCGTTTGGAGGCGGGCCTGCAGGCTCCCCGGTTCCGGTTCGGCGACTACCTCTTCGACGACCTGGAGCTGGAGGCCGTGCGCCGCCGGCCCACCGAGGACCACCTGGAGTTGAGCCTCAGGACTCGGTTTCTCGAGAACCCCTTCGTGATGGAGGGACAGGTGGGCCTGGACGCCCCGCATCCTTTTCGAGCCGAACTCGAGCTCGCTCAACTGCCGCTGGAACGGTATCTCGCGCTCCTTCCCACCGAGACCCAGGTCGACCTCCAAGGGAGCGCCAGCGGCCGGCTCGAACTGTCCGGTGATGCTCAGGATCTCTCTCAGCTGCGGGCGCGTGCCAACTTTCCCGAAATCGAACTGGTAGCCGCAGGCTACGAAATCCGTAACCAGTCACCCCTGTCCATCCAATACGCAAACCAGCAGGTGCGTCTGGAACCCGTGCGTTTCACGGGCCGGGAGACCGAGCTGGAGTTGACGGGAGAACTGGATTTTCGGCGCGAGCCCAGTGTGGTTCTCGAAGTGGACGGCAAGGTCAACCTGCTGATCCTGAATCCCTTCCTGGAAGGAGGCACCTCCTTGGGTTCGGTCTCCCTCGAGACCGTGGTCTCGGGCCCGCTGAGCAACCCGCGGATCGTGGGAGACGCCCGAATCGAGAAAGGCTTTCTGCAACACCCCAGCCTTCCCACTCCCCTGTTCGACACCACCGGCAGGTTCCGCTTCACCGCCAACCAGATCGGCATCGATCAGCTCTCGGCCCGCACCAGCTACGGGACCGTCAACGCCGAGGGAGGCGTTTTCCTGGACGGCTTTCGGCCGGTCCGCTGGAAGGTCAACCTGTACGGTTCGGGCCTGCGCGTGGAATACCCCCAGGAGGTGTTCTCTACTCTGGACCTGGACGTGGATTTCCTGCGCAACGAGAATTCGCAACTCCTCTCGGGGGTGGTCTACATTCGCTCGGCCGAGTACCGGGAGCAGATTTCCCTTCCCGAGTTGATCCTGCGTTACACGGGCAGCCCCGCCTTCGCACCCTCGGTGTCGGATGAAGAGCTGGTGCTGGACATCGAAGTGGAAGGCTACCGGACCCTTCAGATCGACAACAACCTGGCACAGGTGACTGCCAGCGGAGACTTCAAGATCCGCGGCACCCTGGAGAACCCGGTAATCCTCGGAAACCTGACGGTGGACGAGGGCACCTTGTTTCTCGAGAACAACGAATACGAGGTCACCCGGGGGTCGATCACCTTCAACAACCCCAGGCAGACGCGTCCGGTCTTCAATTTCGAGGCTGAGACCGAGGTGCGGGACATTTCGGTGAACATTCTCGTCAATGGACCCGTCGATCAGCTGAAGGTGTCGTTCCGGTCCGACCCTCCGCTCCCCACACCCAGCATCATCTCCCTGCTGGCGGTGGGGCAGACGCAGGAGGAACTCTTCGGCAGCGAGGGTCAGGACCAGGTGGGATCCCTGGCGCTGTTTGGAGCGGGGGCGGTGCTGAGCAAGAGCCTCGGCCAGAAGCTGCAGGCCCAGAGCAGCCGGCTATTCGGCTTCGACAAGGTGTCGATCGACCCATTTCTGTATGGCAGCGAACGCAACCCGGGGGCCCGGGTGACATTGGGAAAACAGCTGGGGAATCGGGTATCGGTCACCTACAGCACGGATCTGGGAAGCCAGACCCAGGGCCAGCTCGTGGTGGTCGAACTCAAAATCACCGACTGGCTGACGGCAGTGGGAACGGGCGAGCAGGACGGGGCTCTCGCCATCGACTTCAAGCTCAAGAAACGGTTTTGAGTCGCATGCTCTGGAACGTCGCACTTGGCCCCTTCGCCTGCTGGGCCTCGATCATGTTGCTTCTCACCGGGGGGGTCTCCGCTCAGACCCCATCGGAACTCGAGCGATCGGCCCTGGAGAATCGCCAGGTCCGGAGCCTGCTCCTGCGCAGCGATGGACCGCTGCGCCGGATCACTCGTGAAGATCTCTTCAAGCTGATCGAAATACGAGAGGGTGAGCCCTTCTCCAGTTCCGCCAGCCGTCTGACCATCCAGCGGTTGCACGCCACCCGGATCTTTCACGACATTCAAATACTCGCCGAGCCGGTGGAATCCGGTCAGGTCGATGTCGAAATCCTGCTGGTGCGGCGCTACGACGTGCGGGCCGTCCGTTTCGAGGGACGCACCCGGGTCCCCCAGCGGCAGCTCCGGCGCGCCCCGACCCTCCGTCCGGGACGCGTCTACGAGCCGAGCCAGCTGGAAGAAAGCCTGGCCCGCCTGCAGTCTCTCTACCAGCGCCACGGCTTTTTTCGGGCTTCGATCCAGCCCGAATTCGAGCTTCATCAGGAGCAAGCCGAGTTGGACGTCCGATTCCGAGTCGAGCCTGGACCGCAGGCCGCCGTGGGGGAGCTGCAGCTGGAGCTGGAGGGTCCGGTGGACCGCCAGCAGGTGCTCGAGCTGATCCAGTCCCAGCCGGGGAAACCCTACTCCGAAACCCAGCAGGAAACGGACCTGGAACGGGTGAAGAGCTATCTGGCCGTGCGCGGTTTTCTGGACGCCTCGGTCTCCCTGCGCGGAGGAGCCCGCTATCGCCAACCCGACAACCTGGTCGACCTGGCGTTCCGAGTCGTGACGCGCGAGATGACGGCGATTCGCATCACTGGGCTGGACTGGCCGCCGGAAAAGCTGGCCGAGCTGCCCCTCTTCCGCGAGGGGAGTCTGGCCGAGATCTTCCTCGAGGAGTCGCGCGACATCATCCTGGAAGACCGTCAAAAACGGGGCTTCTTTCTGGCTCGAGTCGATTACCAGCTCGATCCGGACGGTGAATCCGGCTCCGCGTCGATCCAAGTCGAGCAGGGTCAGAAACAAAAGCTGGTGGCCATCGAGTTCGAAGGCAACCGGTTCGCCAGCACCACTGTCTTGCGGGGACTGCTCACCGTGAGGGAAGCCGGCTTTTTTGGAAACGGCCAATTCACCGCCCAGCTGGCCAACCAGGACCGGGACCGGATCCGTTCTCACTATCAGCAGAACGGATTTCTGGATGTGGCCGTCGACTATCGAGTGGCTGCCGTCTCGCCGGCTCAGATACGGGTCATCTTTCAGATCGCCGAAGGGGAACGATATCACGTGGCCGAAGTCTCCCTGCTGGGGCCCGAACAGATCCCGGAGGAGCTGGTTCGCGCGGAGGTTCAGACCCGGGAAGGCGCCCCCTTCTCACCTCTGCGCGTGGCCCGAGACCGGGCCGCCATTACCGCCCTCTACGAGAACCGGGGCTTCCGACAGGTCGAGCTCCGCTCGGAGCTGCAGCGGCTCAGCGATCACCGGGTCTCGGTTCATTACGTGCTCCGCGAAGGCGAACCGTCCTTCCTCGACGAAGTCGTCGTGACCGGTCGCCGGCGCACTCGGGAACCAGTGATCCGCCGCGAAATCACGCTCTCCAAGGGAGGGCCCTTCTCGCTGGACGACGTTCTGGAGACTGAAGCCAACCTGTATGGCCTGGCCGTCTTCAACCGCGTACAGGTGCACGACGCTCCCTCCTTCAAGGAACAGCAGACACGTCTGGCCCTGGTGCAGGTCGAAGAAGCGAAGAAGTACACCTTGCTCTACGGCATTGGATACGGTTCGTTCGAGGGTCCTCGCGGCACTTTCGGCATCACCGACAACAACTTTCTGGGCCAGGCCCGTTCATTGACGCTGGGAACTCGCCTGGGCGCCCGGCGCCAGCGTGGCAGCGTCACCTACACGATTCCCCATTTTCTTCGCTGGAGGCTGCCCACCGTGTTCTCACTGAGCGCCGACAACGAGCAGGCGCAAACCCGGAGAACCATCGGCGGGACACGGGCGATTCGAGGACGGCCCTTCGATTCGTTCACCCTGAGTGGGGCCATTCAGTCGGAAAAGCGGCTGAGCCGGCGCGAGTCACTTTTCTTTCGCTATCAGTTCGAGCGGGTCGAGTTGGACGTTCCCCTCAATCTCGAGCAACCCCTCGAGTTCTTCCGCGAAGAACGAAGGCTCCGTCTCTCCAGCCTGGGCCTCTCCTATTTGAACGATTCGCGCGACGCACCCAGCGACCCGCGAGCCGGCTTTTTCCTGAGTGGCGACCTTTCCGTGGCGGGACGCTTCCTGGGGTCGGAAGAGCAACTGGGTCGGATCTTTCTGCAAGGCCAGTATTACCGCCCCGTGCAGACTGCCATGGTGTGGGTGGCCTCTCTTCGCCTGGGCCTGATCGGCCCCTTCGGCCGCAGCGAGCAGGTGCCCATCAGTCAGCGCTTCTTCACCGGCGGAGCCTCCACCCTGCGTGGGCTTCCGCAGGACTTGGCCGGCCCCCTCTTGCGCGACGACGACGGGAACGTCGTGTTGGTCGACGAAAACGGCAACCAGGACCCCAACGGCCGCCCGGTGCCGGAGGGAGGAAACGCTCTGCTGATTTTCAATACCGAATTCCGGTTTCCCATCTGGAGCCGCTTGCGGGGTGCCCTCTTCTACGACGTGGGCAACGTGTTCAGGGAACTGGGAGACTTCTCGGTCTCGGAACTCTCCCACGCGATTGGATTCGGATTCCAGCTGAGCACACCCATCGGGCCTCTGCGCTTCGACATCGGCTACAATCCCGACCCTCCCGCCGTGCCGGGATTCCGCCACTTCAACTTTCACGTCACCCTGGGACATCCTTTCTGAGGCGATTTTCCATGTTCGAGCCAATCCGAATTCCAACCCTTCGCGCCGCCCTGGCATGGCTCCTGGTCCTGGGCGCACTCAGTTCCCACCCCCGGTCCGAAGTGATCGACCAGGTTGCCGCCGTGGTCGAAAATCAGGTCATCACCCTGTCCGACCTGCTCTGGACCCTTCGCTACCGCCGGCAGGAAATCCCCCAGGACCCGGTCGAGCGCCGTGAGCTGCTGCTGCAGACGCTGGAGCAGTTGGTGGAACAGAAACTGATCGCCCGAGAAGCGGCGCAGACCCCCGGCATCCTGGTCACGCCGCAGCTGGTCGAAACACGCCTGGCCGCTTACCGGGACCAGTTTCCCTCCGAGGAGGAATTCCAGGCAAAACTGAGATCGATGCAGATGTCCCCCAACGACCTCCGGGAGCTGATCCGGCGCCAGTTGGCGGTGCTGCAGTTCGTCAAGGTCCGCTTCGAGCCCTTCATCATCGTGCTGCCCGACCAGATCACGGACTACTACTTGAACGAGCTGACGCCCGAACTGGTGGCCAGCCAGCAGACGCCACCCCCGATCGAAGTGGTCGAAGAGCAGATTCGCCAGATCCTCACCCTGCAACGGACCAATGCGGAGGTCGACCGCTGGGTCCGCAACTCCCGCAGCAAAGTCGAGATAGCGATTCTCCTCTACCGAAGCCCCGACTGGCTCCCCAATCTGCCCCCCCAACTCCAGGGAGAGCTCCAGCTGGGACCGGCCTTTCCGGGGTCGTAAGGTGTAGGGCCTAGGGCTGAGGACTCCGGGCGTAGGGTGTAGGGCGTAGACAGGTCTGCAAGGCTGGTGTTGGGAACTCGAGCTTTTCGAGTCCGGCCCGGCAAGGGCAAGGGCAAGGCAAAGGGCGAAGGCAACTACGCCCTGCCAAACTCGAACGACGTCCCGACACCAACCAGGCCAGCCCACGCCCTGCGCCCCACGCCCCACGCCCTACGCCGCTCCCACCGGCCTCCCGCCGGTGGGAGCCAACAACCGGCGAGGGCCCACTTCAGGGAGAACTGACGATGAGAGTGACTGGGCCCTGGTTGACCAGCGACACTTCCATCATGGCCTGAAAGCGCCCGCACGCCACCGTCACTCCAGCGCCCCGGAGCTCCTGCAGGAACTGCTCGTAGAGTTGGGCGGCCCGCTCGGGAGGGGCAGCCGAAGAGAAACTAGGCCGGTTTCCTCTGCGGCAATCCCCATAGAGTGTGAATTGGGAGACCACCAGCAGCGATCCTCCCGTGTCCAGAACGGAACGATTCATCTTGCCCTGCTCGTCCTCGAAGATGCGCAGGTTGAGGATCTTCCTCTTCATCCACTCCAGTTGGTCCTGCCCATCCTCCCGCCCCATCGCCACCAGGACCAGCAGGCCCGGGCCGATGCCTCCGACCTCTTCTCCGTCTACGGTCACCGCAGCCCGGCT
>JBFKLX010000087.1:0-21438 GCA_041630155.1 Acidobacteriota bacterium | reverse complement strand
TCCCACCAGCCTCGCCAGCTGGCTGTCGACCCAGGCGACCTCGCCGGCGTATGGGTCATCCGGGTAGAGCGACCGAAAAGGTTCCGGAGGCCGATAGTCGTGGTGGGGGTCGAACAGGTGCACCCACAGGAAGAACGGTTCGCGCGCAGTCTCCAGCCAGGGCAGCACCTGATCCAGGGTTTCATTGGCCGGACGCTGCACGTTGCCGGGGTTGACGCCCTGCAGATCTTCGACGCGAAAGTCGTCGAAGTAGTGCTGGAATCCACGCGAAAAGCCCCAGCTTCCATCCAGGACGAAAGCGCTGACGAAAGCCGCGGTCTGGTAGCCCCGGGCCTGCAGCAGTGTGCCCATGGTGGGGAGGTCGGGGCCCAGAGCACCGGAAGTGAAATCGCGAAGCCCATGGGTCGCCGGGTAAGTCCCGGTCAGAATGGACGCGTGCGAGGGAGGAGTCAGAGGGACCTGGCAATAAGCATTCTCGAATAGAACGCCCTCTCCAGCCAGTGCATCCAGTGTGGGGGTCTTGGCCCGCGTGCTGCCGTAGCTGCCCAGGTAATCCGCCCGCAGAGTATCAATGGTGATCAGGACGATCGAGGCTGGATCGTCATCCGCCGCCGCCGCGCTTCCCCAGATCAGAACGGTTGCGATGAGGATTCCCGCCGTGATCCCGCCCCGCTGCCGCCGCATCGCAACATTATAGCCGCCCGAGGGAGAATGCAGCCCCATGCCCCACGCCCTCCGTAAGAATCACCAGCGCGATGCCGGTGTCACGGCCCGCCTCAGGCCTCCGCCCGGACGCCGCCCCTGCCGCACCTCTCAACCGGGGAATCCAACTTCTTGAACACGGCCCGCCGAGCCGCCTCCATTTTTTTGGATTACTTCTTCTGTCAGGGCCTGTCACTCCTTGGGGGGAAAGCTGTATCTCATGTTTTATCATAGGTTTACTGAAGAAGGCAGGCACTCTCGAAGCTATGGGTCTAAGAATTGCTTTTGTTCTGAGCCAGGGGTACAGTGTTGAGCGTTCCGCCGCAGAAGTGCGGCAGACTTGTTTTTGCAGCCCCATGGGAGAGGGCTGATTATTCAAGGGAGGATTTAAATGTCCAATCGCAAGGCTCTCAAATTCCTTTTGGCGGGCCTGATCGCTTTCGTCTTGGGCTTTAGCGGCGCCTGGGCCCAAGGCACAGGTGCGATCGCTGGTCAAGTCGTAGACGCGACCGGCGCTGTCGTGCCCGGGGTCGAGGTGAGCATCACAAGCTTAGCCACCGGCGACAGGAGATCCGTCCTGACCACTGATTCGGGGAACTTTCGGGTCACCAACCTGATCCCCGGGGATTACTCGCTCGAGGCGGCCCTGGAAGGCTTCAAGAAGGCCCGCACCCAGGTCACTGCGACGGTCGGCGAGACGGTACACGTCAAGCTGGTCCTGGAGCTGGGAGACATCTCCGAGACAGTCGAAGTCACTGACGTGGCCTCGACCGTGGAAACTGAAAAGACCACCTTTTCCTCGCTGGTCGACAAGAAGCGGATTGCCGAGTTGCCCTTGAACGGGCGCAACGTGTTCCAGCTGATGCAGCTCGCCCCGGGCGCGGTCAACACGACCGCCACGGTATTCGAGCCCGGCCAGGACACGAACGTCAACGGCGGACGCGCCAACATGAACGGCTTCTGGTTGGACGGCGTGACGTCCAAGGGTCTCAGCGGCGGAACCGGAGCGGGCGACGCGGCCGGGACGACTCCCAACCTGGAAGCGATTCAGGAGTTCCGCATCGAGACGCTGAACTTTTCGGCGGAATACGGAAACTCGGTCGGCTCGGTGGTCAGCGTGGTGAGCAAGAGTGGAACCAATGCCTTCCACGGCAGCGTTTACGAATTCCACCGCAATGACAACCTGGACGCTCGTGAGTTCTTCGACGCGGAGGATGCCCCTGAGTTCAAGCAGAACCAGTTCGGCTTCAGCCTGGGCGGCCCGATCGTGAAGGACAGCACGTTCTTCTTCGGGTCCTATGAAGGCACCCGAATCCGCACGGGCGAAAGCGCCCTCGCGATCTTCGAGAGCCGCGCCTGGGCCAACTACATGAGCACCTACGGTGCGCCCGTGGCGCAGTTTCTGTTCAGCACCTATCCGGGTCCGACCGTCACGCCGACCCGCACGGTGGGCCAATACCTGGTCAATTTCGGTTACATCGACAATCCCACCCAGGGCGAGGTGGACGCCTTCCTGGGCACCACCTATGGCTCTCCGGCGGGAGCGCTGGCAGCTGACGCCCCGATGATCGGTGAGACCTCCTTCTTCACCCCGGACGCCACCGACAACGACGGCTTCAGCCTGCGCATCGACCAGGAGTTCGGTGAGAACGACAAGGTGTACGGCCGCTACTTCTTCAACCGGAGTCTGGGATCCGTGGTGGAAGGCCGTTCCGCCTTCAACAACCCGGTGACCTCCAAGAACCACCAGTTGGCCTTCAACTGGACCCATGTCTTCTCACCCACCATGGTGAATGAAGCGCGGACCGGGTTGACCCGGAACATCGGGGACATCCTGGCTGGAACGCCGGGCGTTCCGCAAATCGTGGACGCCGGTTCGCGGGTTTCGGGTTCTTCTTCGGGGAACGCGGCTTTCGGCGCCTACAACGGTTACCCGCAGATCTTCCACGAGAACATCTTCACTTACGCCGACACCCTGAGCATCGCCAAGGGTGACCACGGCCTGAAGATCGGTGCGGAAGTCCGCCGTAACCAGGAGAACAGCGAATTCAACGTAGGCCGCCCCTCCTATTACTTCTTCGACCTGGTCTTCATCGGTCTGGACGACCCCTACTATCAGGTCGGCGGAGTGGATCCCACGCTCGGGACGGGAGGATGCGTCACACCGAACTGCGTGTCCGGCGGTGAGCTGGCCAGCAACTTCCGTGGCTGGAGAAACTGGGAAGTCGGCTTCTTCATCAACGACGACTGGAAGGTGAAACCCAATCTGACCGTCAATCTGGGTCTGCGCTGGGATTTCTACAGCCGGTTGACCGAGGTGCAGGGTCGGGCGACCCGCTTCAACTTCGAGAACGGCGACGATCTGTTCGAACGCGTGAGAAACGGTTTCTTCGAAGGTCCGGTGGATCAGCTGTCGGGCAACGACTGGAACAACTTCGCGCCGCGGCTCGGTATCGCCTGGGATCCCACGGGCAACGGCAAGATGTCGGTGCGCGCGGGTTACGGCATCGCCTACCAGAGCGGTATCTACAATCCGCTGGCCAACTCCCGGTGGAACAAGCCGTTCTACTCCTTCAACCTGGTCTGCGACGTGTGTGGCGACAGAGGTCGTCGAGAGGTGATCCTTTACGGGCCTCAGGACGGCAGCCCGGTCACACCCACCGGACCCAACAACAATCCGGGGGCAGCCACCTTCGATGGCAACATCATCGCCTACGACGAGGCCAATGCGAACCGTGCTTTTCTGAGCGGTATTCCCAATCCGGATCAGCGCGACCCGTACGTCCAGAGCTTCTTCCTGGGGATTCAGCGGGAGTTGCTGCGGGACACCACGTTCGAGGTCAACTACGTGGGAACGCTGGGGCGGAAACTGATCCGCGCCGATAATCCCAACCGGTTCGCCGGTGACGCCATCGGGCTTCCCAGCCCGAACGGGGACTTCGCCGGTGATACCGCCTTGAACCTGGTCAACCGCAACGAAGGCGTGCTTCGGGTTTGGGAAAACAACGTCAACTCCAACTATCACGCCCTGCAGGTCCAGTTGAACCGGCGTTACTCCAGAGGCTTCGCCCTCAACGCCAACTACACCTGGGCCAAGTCGCTGGACACGCGTTCGACGTGGCACAGCGGCGCCACCAGCTCGAATGCTCAGCAGGAAGGCTTCTCCACGGACGTCACCAACGTCAGACTGGACTACGGACGTTCGGTCTTCGACGCCCGGCATCGTTTCGTGGTCAACTGGCTCTGGGACACCCCCTGGTTCGAATCTGCGGACAGCTGGTTCTTGCGCAACGTGGTGGGCGGATGGCAGTTGAACGGCATCGTGGCCGTTCAGTCGGGTCAGCCCTTCACTCCCTTCTGCCGCTTGAGCTTCGGCGCCGGCTGCGACTTCAACGCGGACGGCGAGCGCAACGACCGGCCCAATACGCCTTCGGTGGGCAACCACCTGGACAGCAGCCGGCTGGACTTCGTCCGACCGGGCGGCGTCTTCGGCGTGCAGGGCTCTACGACCGACCGGCTGGCATTCTTCGGAATTCCGGCTCCGGGTACAAACGGCACGCTGGGTCGCAACACCTACGACGGGCCCGGTTTCGCCAACGTCGACTTCTCGATCTTCAAGGAGTTCGGTCTGTCCCAGATCACGGAGGAAGCCAAGGTGCAGCTGCGGTTCGAGTTCTTCAACATCACGAACCGCCCCAACTTCTTCCAGCCGACGGTGCAGATCAACAGCTCCCAGTTCGGTCGCTCGACGGCGTCCTTCGACGCACGCGAGATCCAGCTCGGAGTCAAGATCCTGTTCTGAGCTCGAACAGGCTTTGACCCTGTGAACCGCACCAAGAGGCGCTCTCGATCGGGAGCGCCTCTTTTTGTTTCCGGATGAACACCGGGCCCCGCCATTCGGGCCCTCGGGTATTGACGGCCCCGCAGCCCGCAGGGGATCATGGCAAGGATGCGAGCCAGGTTGCCGCTCGCACAGGAGGAGCCTGGGGTTTACAATTGATTCGTCCCGTTTTCGAGTTTCGACTCGCTGGAGACTCGCCTGCCGTCTCCTCATCGCTGGCAGGCACCAGAGGAAGGGAGAGTCAGACCGGATGCCATTGAACAGACGTTGGCCCGTGCTCCTTTCCCTGGCATTGGGTTTCCTGTTCACTTCCCAGGCGGCGTCTCCGACCTCGCTCACCACCGAACATCAACGCTGGCTCGAACAAGAGGTGGTCTACATCATCTCGGAGGAGGAGCGCAGAGACTTTCTCCAGCAGGAGGGCCGGGAGGCCCGCGAGCGGCTCATCCAGGACTTCTGGAGGATCCGGGACCCCGACCCCTCGACGGAAGTCAACGAGTATCGAGAAATCCACTACCAGCGAATTCAGGAGGCCAGCCGGAAGTTCCAGGACGGAATGCCGGGCTGGAAGACTGACCGCGGACGCATTTTCATCATGCACGGCCCTCCCGACGATGTCTCCTTCACCTTCGGAGGTGACGGCCTGTCGGTGGACATCATCAATCCCACCGAGGTGATCGTGGGCGCCGGAAATCAGGACCGGCGCAAGGTCTACCGGTTGGAGCTGGTTCGCCCCGAAACCGAAATCTGGGTCTACCGGCACCTGGAAGGAGCGGGCCACCATTCGGGCCCCTTCCAGATCATCTTCTCCCGGACCAGCCCGATCGAGCTGGTCCAGCTCCACCAGACCATCCGGGGCCTGGGAGGGGGCGTCAACGCCCCCTATCCGACGCGCCTGGCTCGTGACACGGCCATCATGCACTTCTACAGCAGCCAGCAGGTGACGGGCCGCTACCAGATCCTCTACGCGGGAGAATACAAGTTCCCCGACATCGACACCTTCTACCGGAGCATCTTTCACCCCAACCGGACACCATCCTTCAATGTTCACGATTTTCACGCGGCCCTCCGGGACCTGGAACGCTCGCCGGGCGAAGTCCTCCAGGAAAAGCTGAGGCGGGGCCGCCGGCTCAGAGAACAGGTGGGCGCCCGAATCTCTTTCGAGCACTTCGAGATGGACGTGCGCTTCGGCTCGATACGCGCCGAATCGGGCGGAACGCTGGTCCCGATCACCCTGGGGATCGACCCCAGGTTCGCGGGGGACGAGCTGGACGTCTTACTGGAACTGGTCCGCCCGGACGGCACACCGGCCGCGACGCTGGTCGACTCTTTGCAGCTGCGTCGTTCCGAGCGCAAAGCCGGTTCCGAGGAGGAGCCTCTGCTGTATCAATCTCGCCTGGCCGCCCGCCCAGGTCCGTACCAGCTGCGGGTGTACGGCTTCTTGAAGAATCGAGAGAGCGTCTACTTCGGCGAGCACCCCGTCAACCTCCCCGACTACAGTGAGGAGGGTGTCAGCATGAGCGACGTGTTGCTCTTCGACAAGGTCATGCCTCGACGGGAGATTCGCGAGCTGGAGCGCTCCCGGTTTCTGGGGGGCTCCCGGCCGATCCTGCTGGAGCAGCATGCGCTGGTTCCCGCCGCCGACGCGAATTTTCGTCGCAAGGAGAGGCTGACCGCTTTCGTCGAGGTCTACAACCCGGCCCTCGGCGACGGGCAGCGGGAACCTGCGCTGAACTTCAAGTGCCGCCTCTGGCAAGGAGAGCAACTGGTGGCCAACCTGCCCGATCGGGTCCTCGACTACTTCACACTCTCCAGGGTCGAGGACAAGAAGCTGCGCCGCACGGCCTACGGGCTGACCCTGCCGCTGCAGAGGTTGAGGCCGGGACTGTACTCGCTGGAGTTGGAGGTTCACGACCCGGTCGCCCAGCAGACCGTGTCGCGGAGGGCAGATTTTCGAGTGTATTGAGAAGGCATGAGTCCAAAGACTTCCTGCAGCGCAGACCGCCTGATCGCTTTGGCAGCCGTCCTGCTGCTGAGCGGCGGCATCGGACTGGCCAGGAACAAGTACGAGAAATGGCTGCAAGAAGAGGTCGTCTGGATCATCTCCGAAGCGGAGAAAAAGGCCTTCAAGAAACTCGAGGACGACGAGAGCCGCGAAGGGTTCATCGAGGAATTCTGGAGACGGCGCGATCCGACTCCCTCCACCGAGCGCAACGAATACAAGGAAGAGCATTACCGTCGGCTGGTATTCGCCAACGAGATGTTCCGGGAAGGGATTCCGGGATGGAAGACCGATCGGGGGCGAGTCTTCATCCTGCATGGGACCCCCGACAACGAGTCCTTCTCCAAGTCCCGCTCACAGATCAGTCCCACCCGCGAGATCCCGTCCACCGCCCGCAACCCTAACACCATCGTGTGGTCCTATCACCAGATTCCCGATGCCAAGTACTATCGCGGAGAGATCCGTCTGGTCTTCCAACCCAGCGGAGGGATGAATCGCCAGAGCTTCGTCATGGGCGAGTCCAAGACGGCTCAGGACCGGGCCGAAGAACTCTCCAGACGATTCTTTCCGGCTTCCGACCCCAACTGGTTCGAGGCGGACGTCCGATACCGTCTGGTCATGGCGGGCCCGCCCGCGGTGATCAACGCGCGGGGAGCGGAACTGCCCAACTCGGGCCTGGGCGAGTTCTCCCGGTATCTCGACGATATCTTCCGGTCACCCGGCGAACTGCTGGAAGAACGGGAGCGGGAACGGGAACGACGGGCAGCCGTCGCCAAGGAACTGGCGGTCGTCGACGCCAATGTCGGTTTCGAACCCCTGGAAGTCGCACTCTCCTGCCAGGCCTTCTGGCGCGGCCCGGGCCAGTGGTGGCTCCCCCTCGAGATCACCGGTGGGGTCGCCGACCTGGGCGCCGAACGGTTCGACATCTACGCGGCCTTGTTGGACGGCGACGGCCAGGTGTTCGACGAGTTCGTCGACTCGGCGCAGTGGGACGGAGCAGCCGCCGGCCCGCGGGAAGCCCAAGAGCTCCGCTACTCCAACTTCTTCACCGCACCTTCCGGCGACTTCTTGCTCAGGACCGTGGTGCGGGGTGGGGAGAGCCGTCGGACCGGCATCACCGAACAGCCTGTGAAACTGACCGAAGCCGCACCCGTCAAGGTGAAGCTGGGTGGGCTGCTGCTGACCAATCGGATGGAGCTGGTTCCGGAAGGCACGAGCATCCAGGGGGGTGAGCTGGGAGAGGGCATCGTCTTCGAACGGGTTCGCCTCCGGCCCAGCCGCCTCGACCGTTTCCGCCCCGACAGCTACCTCTTCCTGTACTTCCAGCTCTGGTTGCCCCGCGAAAGCCCTGGCGCCCGGGTCAGCGTCACCTTCATTCGCGAAGGCCGGGTCGTGAAGCGTTCCAAGCCCCGCCAGGTGAAGCGGACCCAGGCCAACCTGGCCGAGTACGGATCGGCCTTTCCGCTGGAGGACCTCGATCCCGGCCGGTACGTGGTGCAAGTCCAAGCCATCGACCACGCGTCACGAAGCTACGTGATCCGCCGAGCTTCCTTCGGCCTGGAGCCGCGTCCCGAGTAAGGAAGCCTGGCGAGTCCAGGCCATGGCTCCCACCTCGGCCCTCAGCCCTCCGGCCTGCCGCGGGCCGGCCCATGGCTGGGCTATAATGTCGAATGGATTTTCTCGGCGCCCTCCAGGTTGTTTCCCCGACCCCGACGAATGGCCTGGATACTCGTGACGCGAAAGGGAGAGGTTGATCCGTTGAAGCTCGCTCACCCGCCCCGGTCGAAGAGGATGCCCCGGGGAGTTTTTCTGCTCTTGTTCGGATTGGCTGCGACCGGCCTCCTCGGCGCGCCCGACCGTCCCTCCGTCGTCCTGATCACCGTCGACACGCTGCGAGCCGACCGGATCGAGCCCTATGGGTACACGGCAGGCTCGACCCCCACGATGACAGAATTGGCCCGCGACGGCGCGACGTTCGAGAACGCCATCGTTCAGGTTCCCATGACGCTGCCCTCGCATGCCAGCATTCTGACTGGCACCTATCCGATGTTCCACGGCCTCCGGGACGTCGTGGGACGCCTCCGAAAAGACATCCCCACGCTGGGGGAATGGTTCTCCGAGAGGGGCTACTCGACGGCTGCCTTCGTCGGGGCGTCCGTGCTGGGTGCGACTTGGGGGCTCGACCGGGGATTCGACTATTACGACGACGACTTCTCGGCTCCCCTGGGGGACCAGGTCGACTTCGATCGCGTGGAGCGGCCGGCGGAGGTGGTCGTCTCACGGGCTCTCTCCTGGCTCGGGCAGCAGGGAGAGGAGCCCTTCTTCCTCTGGATCCACCTGTTCGACCCTCACGATCCCTACGCCGCTCCGGAGCCGTACGCGACTCGCTTCAAGGGCAACCCCTACGACGGCGAGATTGCCTACGTCGACGCCCAACTGGCCCGCCTGGTGTCGGCATTGAAGGAAAAGGGGCTCTACCGGGACAGTCTGATCGTCTTCACGGCCGACCACGGTGAGAGCCTCGGGGAGCATGGTGAGGAGCACCACGCCTTTTTCATCTACGAGGTCTCCTCGAGAGTCCCGCTGATCTTCAAATTCCCGGGAGGCACAGTCGGTCGCCATCCGGCCTCGGGTGTGCGCCTGGCCAACCAGGTCCGCAGCGTTGACATTGCCCCCACCATCATTCAGGCACTGGGAGCACCGATACCGGCCTGGATCCAGGGCGAGAGCTTGATTGGCTTCGTGTTGGGGCGGCGATCGGAGGTCGACTTGCCTGCCTACGCCGAGACTCATTATCCGCGCATTCACTTCGGCTGGAGCCCCCTCTTCAGCCTCTCCAACGGTCAGTACAAGTACATCAGCGCCCCCCGGCCCGAGCTGTTCGATTTGCGCCAGGATCCCCGGGAATCGCAGAACATCCTCACCGGGAACCGTGCTCTGGCTGCGCGCATGAAGGACGAGCTGGGCACTCTCATGGATCGGTACGGGGCGGGCGAGGCTGCCGAGCCGGCTGCCGAGGTCGATCAGGCCACCCTGGATCAGCTGCAGTCTCTGGGTTACGTGGGCTTTTCCGCCGGTGCCCGTTCGGAGGTCGGAGACTGGGAAGGTCTGGCCGATCCCAAGGACAAGATCGGCACCTACAACCGGCTCAACCAGGCCATCACTTCCGCCCGGCGGGGCGACCACCAGCGCTCGGTGGAGATCCTGGAGGATGTGGCCCGCAGCGAGCCAGAGATGCCGATCGTCCACTTCCTGCTGGGTACCGAGTATTTGAACGCGAGACTCTTTCTCAAAGCGATCGAGGAGTTCCGCCTGACGCTCCGCTACAATCCCCGCTCCGGCCCGGCACGGTTCAATCTGGCGCAGGCCTATGCGCAGTCCGGCCTGGCCGAGCAGGCCATCTCGACGGCGCGGGAACTGATCGCTTCGGACTCCTCGCACTTCGGTGCGCGGCACCTCCTGGCCACCCTGCTGGCCAGGTCAGGCAATCTGGAGGAAGCCGTCCAGGAAGAGCAAGAGGTGGTGAAGCTGAGCCCGGGCTTCGTGGACGGGTACAACAACCTGGGTGCCTACCTCTTCGCGCTGGGCCGAATCGACGAGGCCGCCGAAGCCTATCGGAAAGCCCTCATACAGGCCCCCGGTCACATCCAGGCGCGGGTCAATTTGAGCCTGGCCTACTTGAAGCTCCAGCAATGGGAGAAAGCCCTCAAGGAGGCCCGCCGGGCGGTCCAACTGGAACCCCGAGCCAGTCTGGCGCATTTTTACCTGGGAGAGGCTTACCGGGGCCTGGGACGGCTGGAGGAGGCGCGTTCCGCTTTTCAGAAGGCTAAGCAGTTGAATCCGAAACTGGAGGTTCCCCAGCTGTGACCGTCACCACCGGACGCCCCATTGCAGCAGCACTCTTCGTTCTGCTGGCGGTGGCGGCCGCGGGCCCGACCACTGGGCTCGCCCAGGCCAAGCCCAACCTCCTGGTGATCAGCATTGACACGCTTCGAGCCGACCGTCTGGGCAGTTACGGCTACCCGCTGGCCCGGACACCGGTCTTGGATGGGCTGGCGTCCGAGGCGGTTCGTTTCGAGCAGGCCTTCACCACGGCTCCTTTGACGCTTCCGGCCCATTGCAGCCTGATGACGGGGACCTACCCGCTGCACCACGCGGTCCGAGACAATTCGGGCTACGTGCTGCCCCAGTCCCGGACCACGCTGGCGGAGCTCCTCCTGAAGCACGGGTATCAGACGGCCGCTTTCGTGGGAGCCTTCGTGCTGGATTCGAAGTTCGGCCTGGACCAGGGGTTCGAGACCTACTACGACGATTTCGACCTCTCCGAGTTCGAAAACGTGAGCCCGGGATACATCCAGAGACGCGGAGACGAGGTCGTGCAGGCCGCCCTGGACTGGCTGTCTCGGCGAGATCGGGCACCTTTCTTCCTGTGGGTTCACCTCTATGACCCCCATGACCCCTATACTCCCCCCGAGCCTTTCGCATCGCAGCATCCCGGCCGCCCTTACGACGGAGAGATCGCCTTCACCGACCAGAACGTCGGGACCTTGCTGGAAGGGTTGAAGAAGCAGGGAGGCTATGAGAACACCCTGATCGTGGTCGTGGGAGACCACGGCGAAAGCCTGGGAGAACACCAGGAAGAGAAGCACGGACTCTTCGTCTACAACGCCACGCTGCAGATCCCGCTGCTGGTCAAGCTGCCCGGCGAGAAGACCCAGGGGAGCACGGTGTCCGAGCCGGTCAGCCTGGTCGACGTGGCTCCCACGGTGATGCAGCTGCTGGAGATCGATCGCGGCCTGGCACCAGACGTCCAGGGGAGGGGGCTGGCGGCCTCGATTCTGAAGAATTCCTCGCCGGCACCGGCCCGACTCTACGCTGAGTCTCACTACCCCAACACCCAGTTCGGCTGGAGTCCGCTGCGCGCTCTCATCAGCGGGAGGTACAAGTACGTTCAAGCGCCCACCCCGGAACTGTTCGATCTGCACACGGATTTTGCCGAGAAGCAAAACCTGGCGGCCCGGGACACGGCTTTGACCAACCGTCTTCGTAAAGAGCTGGAGGCACTGGAAAAACGCTTCGCCGGTGACTCCGCTGAGGCCGCTTCGTCGGCCCGTCCAGACAGCGAGACGCTTCGGAAACTGCAAGCGCTCGGCTACGTTGCCGGCACTTCTTCTCCAGCTTCGACCGCAGACAGCGAGGCGCTGCCCGATCCCAAAGACCAAATCGGCCTCTACAACCAGATTCTGGGTCTGTTCGAACTGAGCGCCCAGAACCGTCATCAGGAGACCATTCCCGGATACCTGAAGGTGCTCCAAACCCAACCGTCGCTCAGGATCGTCTGGTACAAACTGGGGCAGGCCTATTTCTTCACGGGCGACTACGCCCAGGCGCTGGAGAAGTTCCAGAGAGCGATCCAACTGGGTGGCGAGGACGCGCTGGCGACCTTCGACCTGGCCCAGACCTATCTGAGGCTGGGACGGCTGGAAGAGGCGCTCATCGGCTTCCAGCGCACTGTCGAGATCGACCCGGAGCACTACCGCGCCCGTGTCAATCTCGGGGTCGTCTACAAGAACCAGGGCAAGCTGGCCGAGGCGGTTCTGGAACTCGAGAAGGCCGTCCAGGTGGCTCCCGATTCCGCCTTCGCCCTGGCCAATCTCGGGGTGGCCTACGCGTTGGCAGGCCGGCCCGAAGCGGGAGTCGAAGCACTTCTGAAAGCCGTGCGGCTTCGCCCGGACGACGCGCGGGTGCGCGCCAACCTGGCCACCGTTTACCTGCGCATGGGAAAAGAAGAAGAGGCCCGCCGCGAGCTGGAGAAGGCCCGCCAGTTGGATCCCAACCTCTTCCGCCGCCGCGCGCCACCGTCGCAGAATCCGAGGCAGTAGGGCGTAGGCCGTAGGGCTCCTCGGGCGAGGTGTGGAGCCCCGGACGGCTCAATTCCCCCCCAGCGGATGACTCTGAACACTGATTTGACGGTTTCGACCGGCGATGACGATCGCCTGCAGGTAGGCTGGCGCCTCAGCAGAGTCGACCTCAACAGTCTCGTTGAGCGAAAAAGTGCGGCTCAGCAGGGAGTTGAGTTCCCCGGGTTGATTGGCTCGCAGCACCAGTTCGCGATAGATCCCGCCCAGCAGCCTGTCCCTGGAGTTGAACACGCCCACGAAAAGGATCAGGAGTTGTCGCCATTGACCTGGTTCGGGCTCCTCCATCCGGACTGCGCCCAGAGGAAAGGAAAGCAGCATCTGTACGCCTCGGTGAGCCACACCTGGATCCGGAGCCGTATCCACTTTCCCCCCCAGGCCGAGAGGAAAATCCTGGTACCCGGCGGGGGTGCCCGCCACGGTCTGAAGCGTGCGGTCCGCCAGGGGAAAGACCCCCGGCTGGGTGGCGAAATAGCCGGGCCGGTGTACCAGTTGGGCCGCCTGGGAAGCGGAGACGCGGAGTTGAACGCGGCGAAAGCGGCAGTCGGGACGCCCCCTGATCCGGTACCGTAGCCAGTAGGCTCTCGACAGGCGGAGCTGCAACTGGTCGACCACGTTCCGGACGCCTCTCGAAAGGCTGACCGCGTCTCCCCCCGACTCCCTGGCCCATCGGCGAGAGGCAGCCAGCGAAGCGTCGTCGGCCTGGCTGAAATGCGCCGGATTCACGGCCAAGAGGGTGAACCCGGCATCTCCCACGATCTGAGGATCCAGATATCCGGACTCATCCTTGGACTGCTCATCCCAGGAAGGGGGCCGCGTCCCGAAGAAGATCAGGACTTTCCGGCCCACCAGATGTTTGAGGCTACCGAGCAGATCCAGCGGCCGCCCCTGCGCACCTTGGGTGATCAACAGATGAAGGCTGTGCTTCCCATCGACCACGCCCTTTTCCTGGCGCTCCTGCATACGCAAGCGGAGCCAACTCGGTCGGTCCGGCTCGTCGGAGGTTGTTCGGAGGCCGTCTTCGACTCCGAAATAGCGAATCAGGGATTGAATGGAGCTGCCGCCGCGGAAGGCCGACAGGCGCGAACCACGCATCACGGCCAGCGCGTCTCGGCGCTCATCCAGCATGCCGGCCAGGCGAACCGCCACCCGCTTGGCCCGGAACAGCTCTCGAAATCCCAAGTCGGGGGCGAAGAACAGGACCAACCAGCGACGCTCCTCTACTGCGCCGCTGAAGGGGCCTTCGAATGAGAGCTCCCGGAAACTCTCCAGGGTCTGGGGATGGCCGTTTTCCAGCACCTCGAATGCGTCCGCGGGAAGCCCCGAGACCGCCTGCCCGCGCGCGTCCAGGACATTCACGTAAATCGAGAGACGATCTTCCTCGAGCTCGAACTCCTGGCCCAGGGGCTGAGCCGAGAGCGGATCGAGAAAGACCGGCAACAGCGAGAGCCAGAGTCCCATGAGCCGCCAGGTAGATTTGGGCACCTTTCTATTTTCGATTTCGCGCGATCGGGTTGCAAACCGCCAGCCGGCGCTCCGGACTGGAAGTCCGCGCCGCGAACCAACTCGATTCGCACCTCGCGCCGAGTGTCGAAGGGAGAGACACCCAGTGTTCCCGGCGAGAGGAACATTCCGCCAAACCCGCCGGCTCCGCCAGCAGCAGTCGGCGCACTGCCTGGTTGTATACTCGTGCCATGTCCGTACGAGTGCGCTTTGCCCCAAGCCCGACCGGCTTTCTGCACGTGGGAAACGTGCGGACGGCCCTGTTCAATTGGCTGTTTGCGCGCCGCCACGCCGGCGCATTCATTCTCCGCATCGAGGACACGGACGCCGCGCGATCAGAACGCCACTTCGAGGAGGCGCTGTGTCGAGACCTGCGCTGGCTCGGGCTGGACTGGGACGAAGGCGTTCAAGTCGGTGGAGAACACGGCCCGTATCGGCAGACCGACCGCTACGCTCTCTACACGGATCAGGCCACCCGCTTGCTGGAGCAAGGGGCGGCCTATCATTGTTTTTGCCCTGCCGAGGAGCTCGAACAAGAGCGGCAGAAGCGCCTGGAGGCGGGATTGCAGCCGGGATACTCGGGGAAGTGCCGGAGGCTGGACCCGACCCAGGCCGGACAGCGAGTAGAGTCGGGTGAAGCCGCAGTCCTGCGGCTCAGAGTCCGCTCCGGGAAAGTGGGTTTCGAAGACCTCGTCTTCGGGCCGGTTGAGTTCGACTGCGAGCAGATTGAGGATTTCGTTCTGCGCCGCTCCGACGGGTCTCCCCAGTACAACTTCGCCGTCGTAGTCGACGATATTGGAATGAAGATCTCGCACGTGATCCGCGGCGAGGGCCACTTGTCCAACACTCCTCGTCAGATCCTGGTTTACGAGGCCCTGGGGCAGCCGCCCCCGCACTTTGCCCATCTTTCGACCATCCTGGGGCCGGACGGAGCCAAACTCAGCAAACGCCACGGCGCCACTTCGATCGACGAGTTCCGGGAGGCAGGGTTCGTCCCCGAGGCGCTGATCAACTATCTGGCACTGCTGGGATGGTCGCCCGAAGAGGAGGGCCGCGAGATCCTTTCGCCCGCGGACCTGTGTCGCGAGTTCGACCTGAAGCGGGTCAATCGCAGTCCCGCCGTCTTCGACCCCGAAAAACTGCGCTGGGTCAACCGAAGCCAC
This sequence comes from Acidobacteriota bacterium, assembly GCA_041630155.1. Lineage (GTDB taxonomy): Bacteria > Acidobacteriota > UBA6911 > RPQK01 > JANQFM01 > JBFGHG01. Next base: position 6,309 of record JBFKLX010000087.1, on the reverse strand, counting down.
CTGCGTGCGCGATCCGCAGCCGAGCTGGTCGACCTGGTCGTGCCGTCGCTGCGCCGGCGAGGCTGGATCGACCAGGTGACGTCCGAGATTCGGGACTGGCTGGAGAGTCTGATCGAAGGCTTGCGAAAATACCTCGAAACTGTGGAAGACCTGGCTGCGGCGGCTGAAGTGATCTTCGACTTTCGGCCCGAGCGGGACCTTCACAACACCCAGGTGCAGGAAGTCCTCCGGGAGGACCATGCCGTTGAGACGATTCGAGCCTTCCAGCGTGCGCTGGACGAGGAGACCGCGCTGACTCCCGAGACCTACCGGGCCGCAGTGAAGGCAGCCCAGAAGGCAACCGGCGCCCGCGGCAAACGCCTCTACCACCCGATTCGAGTCGCTCTCACGGGCCGCAGCTCGGGACCGGAATTGGACCGTCTGGTGGAAATCGTCGAAGGCGCACGACAACTCCCCCTGCCCGCTCCCGTCCCCCCTGTGCGAAAGCGCGTGGAGCTCGTCCTGGAGCTGTTGCCATGATCGTGTACGGCGTCAATCCCGTGCTGGAGGCGCTGCGGGCCGGAGCCGGCCGGATTTCCCGGCTCCACCTGCGCGAAGGAAAGCTCAGCGGCCGTCTGAGGGAGATCGTCCGGCTGGCGCGGCAGCGGGGCGTGCCTCTCCGCTTCGAGCCTCCCGCTATTCTCGAGAAGAAAGCGTCCAGCCCCCGCCATCAGGGAGCTGTTGCTGAGCTCGCTGAGGTCGAATACCGCCGGCTGGACGACCTCCTGAGCACGAGCCCCGACTTGCTCCTGCTGGTGGACGGGATCGAAGATCCCCAGAATCTCGGCGCGCTGATCCGCACCGCCGAAGCCGCCGGAGTGGGCGGAATCCTCCTGCCTGACCGGCACAGCTGCGGGATCACCCCGGCAGTCGTCAAAGCCAGCGCCGGAGCCGCGCTGCTGACGCCCATCGTCCAGGTCGGCAACCTGGTGCAGACGTTGAAGAAGCTGAAAGAGGCAGGCTTCTGGTCAGTGGGGCTCGACATGGAGGGAGCCACGGCACCCTGGGAACTCGATGACGGGCTGCCGCTGGTGCTCGTCGTCGGGAGTGAGCATCGCGGGCTGAGGAGGCTGGTCAAGGAGAATTGTGACTTCCTGGTTGGGCTGCCCATGTTGGGCCGAGTCTCTTCGCTCAATCTCTCCGTGGCCGCCGGGGTGCTGATGTACTTCGTGGTCTGGAAGAGGCGCTTCAAGCCTTAGCCGACGTGTGTTGCCCGGCGCTGGCCGGTCCGTGCTCTCGATACGCCGCTGTATTGACGGACCACGATACTGAGCCCCGACTTCACATTCGCTCCAGGACCAGGTTGAGCCACTCATCGACCCGCAGCTTCCAACCCGCCGGCACGAGCGTCGTTGAGCTGTACTCGAGCAGCACGCAAGGGCCGGACAATTGGTTGCCAGGCTTCAACTTGTGGCGCAGGTAGAAACGGGTGGGCACCAGCTCGCCGTCGGTCATCACCTGCTTTTCCTGCAGCAGGGCGTCCCGCACGGGTTCCGGGCCTTCCAGCGTCTTGGGATGCTGCTCCTGGGAGGCCAGTTCCCCAGCTCCTTCCACGCGGATCGTGACCAGTTCCACGGGCAGAGCCGGGTTGGAGTAGCCGTACAGCTGCTGGTGTTTCCGGTGAAAGGAGCCGAGCCAATCGAAGTCGCCTTCCGACTCCTGAGCCAGGTTGATCTCGAACGATTGACCCAGGTAGCGGAGGTCGGCCGAGCGGTGCAACTGGATCGAATTCTCCGGCAGTTCCTCCTGCAGCAACTGTTCCCGGATGCTCTGCTCCAGATTTCGGAAATGCTCCCGAAGCTGGGTCTGCCAGTCATCGGAGCGGGATTCCAGCATGACCGTCAGCGAGGCGTCCTTGACCACATCGGCCTGCAGGATCCCCAGGGCCGAGAGGAGGCCCGGATGAGCGGGAACCAGCACTCTCGGAATCAGCAGCGCTTCGGCGAGGCGGCAGGCGTGCAGCCCTCCGGCGCCCCCGAAACTGACCAGGGAGAAGTCACGCGTATCGTATCCGCGCTCCAGCGAGATCACCCGCAGGGCCGCCTCCATCTGAGTGGTGACGATCCGCAGGATGCCCTGAGCAACTTCCGCAACGCTCCACTGCTGCCGGCTCCGCGAACTCAATTCGGCGGCCAGTTTTTCGAACGCGGGTCGGACTCTCTCGGGTTGGAGCGGAAACTCTCCACCCAGGAACCAGTCGGGGTTGACGACGCCCGTGAAGAGATGTGCGTCGGTGACGGTCAGCTGGTCCCCGTGGCCGTAGCAGACGGGTCCCGGTTCCGCGCCGGCGCTCTGCGGGCCAACTCTCAACAGACCTCCCCCGTCGATCCACGCGATCGAGCCGCCACCGGCCCCCACCGAATGGATGTCGATGGTCTGGATGGGAATGGGCTGGTGCTCGAGGACGGCCTCCCGGGTCTTGGGCACGAAGCCGTCGCACAGGCAAACGTCGGTAGAGGTCCCGCCCATGTCGAAACTGATGACGCGATCGAAGCCGGCCCGGCGAGCCCCTCGATAAGCTCCCACGACCCCCCCGGCGGGTCCCGAGAAGAGTGTGCGGACGGGGAAGCGGGCGGCGATCTCCGGCGAGATGGTGCCGCCGTTGGACTGCATGATCGTCAGCTTCCCGCGGCTCATCGATTCGTCCTGCTCCAGGGCTCGCAGATAGGAAGACATCACCGGTTGCAGATAGGCGTTGACGACGGTCGCCGAAGTGCGCTCATATTCGCGAAATTCCGGCAGTACCTGGTGGGAAAGCGAGATGGGCACCCCCACCGACTTCAGCGCCTCGGCGATTCGCTCTTCATCGTCGGAGCGCACGTAGCTGTACAGCAGGCAGACGGCGATCGTCTCCGGTTTGAGCTGGTCCACCTTGTTGCGCAACCACTCCAGACTCTTGCTCTCGAGCGGAACCAGCTCGAAGCCGTCCCAGGAGAGTCGCGTCTTGAGGCCGATCCTGAACTTGGAGGGAACGAGAGACTCGGGACGCGAGGCCGACAGGCTGTAGAGTGAGGGCCGGTTCTGCCGGCCGATCTCGAGAAGATCCTCAAAGCCCTGATTGGTGAGCAGGAGGGTGCGGGCCCCCTTCCTCTCCAGCAGGGCGTTGGTGGCCACGGTGGACCCGTGTTGCACCAGGAAACCCTGGTCGTCCTCGGCGAGCCGGCGCAAACCCGCCAGCAGAGCCTCCTGGGCGTGTTTGGGGGTCGAAGCCAGCTTCAGGACGGTGATCCGGCCCTCCCGAAGCAGAACGAAATCCGTGAAGGTACCACCCGTGTCGATCCCAATCCGCAACATCTACGACTCCACCCGTCTCCGATAGGCGCCTTCCTCCCGGACGGCAACCCTTCCACTCACCACGCGAAGAGACTCGAGCCCGCCCTACGGGGTTCTGCGAAAGTGCTACAATACACGACGGATTGAAGCCCTGGCAACCGACTCCAGCAGTGGCAGCCGGTTGGCTGGGCCCTCCCGGGAACTGGGAAGCCGGGACGCTGACGCCCGGTCTGGTCGTGTGCCCAAAATGCCGCCGAAAACGATCTACAGCAAGATCTGGTGGACGGTTTTGCTGCTCGGTCTGTGCGTGTCGGCCTTCCTGGTCGGCATCACCTTCCTCAACCCGAGCTCGGTAGGCAACCCGGACTTCGTGTCCAACACCAATCTGTGGGCCGCAGTCTGGGCCATCAATTTTTTGATGGTGCTGGCACTCTCGTTCATTCTGGCCCGCGACCTCGTCAAGGTCTACTTCGAGTATCAGGCCCGGCGTCCGGGCAGCCGCATCAAGAGCAAGCTGACCACGACCTTCATTCTGTTCTCGCTGTTCCCGGCCCTGATCATGTCGTTTCTGGCCTTTGGGCTGATCAACCGCAACCTTCGCCTCTGGTTCACTTCCCCCTCGGAGCAGCTGCTCGGCTCGTCCGAACAGATCCTCACAAGTTTTTACCAGCTGGCCCACGAGAATCTGCAGCGCTCACTGGAACAGGCAGCCGACCAGATCGCGCAGCCTCGGAGTACCCGGCCGGAGGCACTGGGGCGGTTGGCCGAGGCCCGGGGGCTGCAGGCGCTGGCTCTGTTCGATCCCGAGGGAGGATCTCTGGTGCAGAGCCCCGACTGGATCAGCCCCGAAGGCTTCGCCGAGAGGTTGCAGTCGCTGGACCAGGGCGAACCGGACTTGTTCTTCCGCTACCGGCTCTTCGAAAGACAGCAAGCCGACACCGATCTGCTGATCGCCGGGCAACCCGTGAAGGACCAGCAGGGGCAGCTGGCTGCCTGGCTGTTGGGACAGTCGGTGCTTCCCCAGAGTGTCGAGTTTCACCGCGTGCAGGTGCAGCAGGCTCGGGAGAAGTTCGACCAACTCAAGGCCGGCGTCAACCAGGTCGAGGCCAATTACTTCTCGATTCTGGTCCTCAGCACCTTGACCCTGGTCTTTGGGTTCGTCTGGTTGGCGACCTACCTCTCGAAGCGCATCACCGTTCCGCTGGAAGCCCTTGCCGAGGGCGCCGAACAGCTGGCCGAAGGCCATTTCGACCATCGCGTCGAGGTCCAAGCCGTCGACGAACTGGGCATCCTGGTGGACTCCTTCAACCGGATGGCAGCCGAACTCCAGGAGAGCCGCCTCAAGTTGGAGCGCGCCAATGCCGAACTGCGTTCGATCAACCAGCAGCTGGACGAACGCCGGCGTTACACCGAGACCATCCTGCAAAACATCGGCACCGGTGTGATCAGTCTGGACGAGAAGGAACGAGTCCGGACCGTCAACCAGGCCGCCGTTCACATTCTGGGGATCGACCGCGAGGCCAGTGTGGGCCGGACACTCGGAGAGATCCTGGGCACGGATCTCGGAGCGGAACTGCTCCAGCTCAAAGAGCTGGCGGAGCTGAGCGGAGTCTGCCGCAAGGACCTGTCCTACCGCCGCGACGAGCAACAGCGCTTCCTGGCCGTCACCGTCACCTCCAATCCGCACCCCAGCGGAGACGCCTCGGAGTTCCTCATCGTCCTGGACGATCTCACCGAGCTGATCCGAGCCGAGAAGTTCGCGGCCTGGCAGGAGGTGGCGCGCCGCCTGGCCCATGAAATCAAGAACCCCTTGACACCCATCCAGCTGTCCGCCGACCGGATCGCCAAGCGCTTCGCCAAACTGCCCCCCCGCGCCTTCCCTCAGATGGAGGAGTTCGGCAGGGTCCTGGAGGAGGGCTTGAGGATTATCGGTGCGGAGTCGGAAATGCTCAAGAACCTGGTGCAGGAGTTCTCGCGCTTTGCCCGGTTGCCCATGTTCCGGCCGGTAGAGACAGACGTGAACGAGCTGCTGGCACAGACCCTCACGCACTACGACGGGGTGCTCCAATCGATCCGAGTGCGAACCGACCTGGATCCTCGCCTGGGGACGGTTCGTCTCGATCCGGAGCAGATGCGCCGGGTCTTCGTCAACCTGATCGACAACGCCCTGGACGCCCTGGCCGAGGACAACGGCGAACGCATCCTGTCGGTGGCCACCAGGCTCAACCCGGACGGGCGCTCTCTCAGCATCGAATTCGCCGACACCGGCTGTGGAATCGCCCCTCAGGACTATGAGAATCTCTTTCTCCCCTATTTTTCGACCAAAAAAAAGGGGACCGGCTTGGGTCTGGCGATCGTCCGCCAGATCGTGTCGGAGCATCAAGGCCAAATTCGCGCTGAGCCCAACCGCCCGAGAGGCATGAAGTTCACGCTCGACATGCCCATGCGCTAAATTGAAAGCCATCATGGCCGAAGCCCGTATTCTGGTGGTCGACGACGAAGAAAACGTCCGCGCCTCGCTCCGGGGCGTGCTGCAGGACGAGGGCTATCGGGTCCAGTGCAGCGACGACGGAACCACCTGTCTTCACGAACTGGACCGGAGGAGCTTCGACCTCATCCTTCTGGACGTATGGCTCCCCGGCAGTGACGGGCTGCGCGTGCTGCAGGAGATTCGGCGGCGGCGCCCCAGCCAATGCGTTGTCATGATTTCGGGTCACGGAACCATCGAGACCGCAGTCCAGGCGACGAAGCTGGGCGCTTTCGACTTCATCGAGAAACCCCTCACCACGGAAAGAGTCCTGCTGGCGGTCCAGCACGCACTGCATCACCAGCGCCTGGAGAGGGAGAACCAAAACCTGCGCCAGCTGCTGCAGGAAGAGACCGTCATGATCGGCAACTCGGTGCCGATGCAGGCCCTGCGGCAACAAATCGAATACGCCGCGCCCACCGAGGGCCGCATCCTGATTTATGGAGAAAACGGCACGGGAAAGGAGCTGG
>JBFKLX010000086.1:0-21699 GCA_041630155.1 Acidobacteriota bacterium | reverse complement strand
TTGGCAAAGTCGCCGGAGGCGCGGGAGCTGGTGGAGGAAATTGCACGCACTGCTGAACTCTTGGGCCGTGCGCTGAAGGCCGAGTCATCGGCGGGCCTGCGCCCCGAGCAGCTCACCTCGATTCAAAAGGCGGCCCGCGCCGCTACGGGTACTCGTTGGAAGCTGTGGACCGGTGCGATCGCCGCCGGGTTGCTGCTGGCGACGACGCTTTCGATCTGGCGGTTGGGAGTTCCGTCCTATTCGGAGCCGCTTCAATCCGGAGCCTTGGGCTCTCCGGCTGCCGCCCCCCAAGTCGACCGGCTCGAGGGTTCTGGACCCGGGCCGGCACCGGCGCAGCCCACCCTCGCTGCAGCCCAGCCGCAAGCGGCGGTTTTGAACCGCCGCAGCGGCGCTCCCCCGTCGCACCCCAGCGGTGCTCCAGTGCCGCTCCCGTCCCCGCAAAACACCGCTCGTTCCATTCGAACGACGCAGGAAGGCAACTTGACGGGAGTGTCGGGCGCGATCCCCGATACTCGCTCCAATGAGCGCTCTCAGCCCCGGCCGGAGCCGCCGCCGACGGCGTCGAGAGGCAAGAACGAGGTCTCTCCCCCCATTCAGGGCCGTCACAGTTTCGAACTGATTCCGGTGGTGGGCAGCGGAGGTCTCCCTGGCCACGACGAAGCGGATCCCCGAGGCGGCTTGCCCCAACGGGAGCGAGAATTCGACACGGAAACCTATGACAGAATCCTGGACAATCCCTTCCGGGAGGTGGCGCTGCACCCACTGTCCACTTTCTCGATCGACGTCGACACGGCGTCCTATGCCAACGTGCGGCGCTTCCTGACGGGAGGCTCGCTTCCTCCGGCCGATAGCGTGCGGATCGAGGAGCTGGTCAACTACTTCCGTTACGGGGACGCACCTCCGCGAGGAGAGCAGCCTTTCGCCGTGCATCTCGAGGCCGCCTCCGCGCCCTGGAAGCCGCAACATCTGTTGGTGCGCATCGGCCTGCGCGGCCGGGATGTGGATCTGAGCCGGCGTCCCCCGAGCAATCTGGTGTTCCTGCTCGACGTTTCCGGTTCGATGGAACCCGCCAACAAGCTGCCCCTGCTCAAGCGCGCATTCAAACTCCTGGTCGATGAACTGGCCGAGCAGGATCGGGTGGCGATGGTCGTGTACGCGGGGGCCTCTGGACTCGTCCTGCCCTCCACCTCTGGCGACCAGAAACAGCGCATCCTGGATGCATTGGATGACTTGCGCGCAGGAGGTTCGACCAACGGGGCTTCGGGGATCCAACTGGCCTATCAGACAGCTCAGCAGAACTTCATTCCGGGGGGGATCAACCGGGTCATCCTGGCAACCGACGGCGATTTCAACGTCGGCGTCACGAGCCAGGGGGAGCTGACACGATTGATCGAGCAGAAGGCCAAGACCGGCGTTTTTCTGAGCGTGCTGGGCTTCGGCATGGGCAACTACAAAGACTCAACGCTGGAGAAGCTGGCTGATCAGGGCAACGGGAACTACGCCTACATCGACAGCTTCCGCGAAGCTCGCAAGGTGTTGGTGGAGGAACTCGCCGGGACCCTGATCACGATTGCCAAGGACGTCAAGATTCAAGTGGAATTCAACCCCGCTCGGGTGAAAGCGTACCGCCTGATCGGCTACGAAAACCGGCTGCTGCAGAGCGAGGACTTCAACGACGACACCAAGGATGCCGGGGAGATCGGCGCCGGGCATAGCATCACCGCCCTGTACGAAGTGGTTCCGGTGGGGGTAGAGATCGATCTGCCTGGGGTCGACCCGCTCAGATACCAAGCCCCCCGGGGCGGCAGCCTCACGAGCGGCGAGCTGTTGACGGTCAAACTCCGGTACAAGGAGCCGAATCAGGAGACCAGCCGACTGCTGGAGTTCCCGCTGGCTGGCGCGGCTGAGCAATGGCGGGTGCGTTCGGACGACTTCAGATTCGCGGCCGCCGTCGCGGCCTTCGGGATGCTGCTGCGCGACAGTCCCCACAAGGGCCTCGCCAACTGGGCTGAGGTTCGCGAGTGGGCCCGGGGGAGCGTTGGAGAGGATGAGGGCGGGCATCGCCGAGAGTTTCTGCAGCTGGTTCAGCTGGCCGAGAGGCTACAGGCAGCCCCGCAGCCCCAACCGCGTTGAAGGCGAATCCTTCCGCACGAGCTGACACGCCTCGGACCAGCGAGATTCTACCCAACGGACCTCCGGATGGCCGCCGGTTCCTCGGAATCGGAAGCCACCCGGGGGTTCTGGTGGCCAGCCCCCATCGCGACATTTTCGAATCGAACAGAGGGTGAAATCTCCCACCTCGACCCCCGGGCTGGATCAAAAGGTCCATTGAATAGTCATGGCATCATAGCAATACGTGGGTATCATGCTTCCCCAGGGATCTCGCTCAGATCCCTCGGCCCGAATCTTCGCCTTCAAACTGCACCGGGGAAGGCTGCCCGTGCTCACTGATCGACAGTGGATTCGTGCCCATCGTGGTTGAGGAGTTCTACGCTGACGGAGACATCGATCGGGCCGTCAAGAACGCGGCCCGGGTGATGTACGGACTCGAAGATCCTTCGTATCATTGGGTGGACACGGTGCGATACATGGGGATTTTTCACGAGGTGACGCCGGCCCGGAAGGGCTTGCAGTGCCTCGACTGTCATGGTCAGTCGGGCCGGATGCCTTGGGGTGACCTGGGCTATCCGGGAGACCCGATGCTGGATCGATTCCGTAGGAGGTGAGGCGCTGCCCCATCAGAACGGCTTCTGGGCCAGGCCGTAGCGGTACGCGTAGATCAGCAGTTCCAGCCGATCCGACACCTCGAGTTTGCCGAAGATGGAGGTGAGGTGGTGGCGGACGGTGGTCTCGCTGATGAACAGACGCCTCCCGATTTCGCGATTCTTGAGCCCTTCCGCAACGCTGCTGATGATTTCACGCTCGCGCGGCGTGAGGCTGGCGATTCGGGCAACGTGGGCCTGCTCTTCGGGCGGTCTGCCGCGCGACATCTTCTGCAATACCCGGGCGGTCAGATTCAAATCGAGCCAGGTCTCGCCGCCGGACACCTTCTCGATAGCCTGGAGAAGCACTTCGGCTGCGGTTTCCTTGTGAACGATTCCGAGTGCTCCCTGCGCCACGGCTCGCTCGTAGACGGCCTCGTCGCGGAGTGCGGTGAGCAGGATGACTCGGGCCTGGGGTGCGGACTGCTGGATCTCGGGAAGGAAGGCAAGGCCGCTTTCCCCTCCCAAGTCCAGGTCCAAAAGCACCACGTCGGGTTGCTCCTGCTGGGCCAGGCGGAGACAGTCGGAACGCCCGGCAGCCTCTCCCACGACCTGAAACTCGGGCCGGCTTTCCAGCAGCAACCGCAAGCCGGTTCGCACCACCGCGTGATCTTCGACCAGCAGCACTTTGACGGTGTCGGGTGGGCTCAAGACTCGCTCCTCCAATCCAAGGGTATCTCAATGCGGACAGTGGTTTGATGGAGGTGATCGACGATCACTTGGGCCCGGCCTCCCAGCGATTCGGCCCGCTCACTGAGGGAACGCGGGAAGAAGGGCTGAAGTGCGTCAGCGGCGGGGTTGTCGATTTGGATCACCAGCAGACCGTCGGGCTGAGCCAGGCTCACCACGGCGCGGTCCGCCTGGCTGTGGCGCCGCACGTTGCTCAGGCCCTCGGCGACCATTTGAAAGGTCTCGCCCGCCAGGCGATCGCTCATGCGGAGATCGGGCTCCACGCGAATCTCCACTTCGATCCCGGTGAGCTCGCCGAAGCGGCGGGCGAAGCGCTTGAGGGCGTCGAGAAGACTCTCGGCGCGGGTGCCGGGGCCGCGGAGTTCCTTGACGTAGCGCCGCAGATCCTGAATGGCGGAGTCGGCCGTCTGGATCAGTTGCTCGACCCCCAGGGTGGCGTCTCCCCCCCGGCGCAGCCGGTCGCGGATAGCGGTCAGGCCCATCTGAAGCCCGATGTAGGGTTGGATCACGCTGTCGTGGATGTCCCGCGCCACCCGGGTGCGCTCCTCCTCGGCGGCAGTAATGGCCAGTCGGTCGACCAGCTCGATGTGGTCCAGCACGGGAGTCAGGTGCTGGATGACCTGGCTGCAGAACTCCAAATCGGCCCGGGCGAAAGAGCCGTTCCGGCGCAGCAGATAGATGCGCCCTCTGCGTTCGCCTCCGTACGATATCGGGGCCGACAGGAGACCGCCGGCGTCCAGCGCCGCCGCCACGGTTTCGGTCTGGGCGCGCCCGCAATCCCCGGCCTTCTCCCGGAGCGGGTCGAGGGACAGATATTCGGGCCGGATCGGCCAGCGCCGGCCCGGATTGAAGATGACCGACAATCCTTCCGGAATCCGCAGCAGGAGATCTCCGAAGTTGGCATCGATCGCCTCGGGCGCTGCCTTTTCGAGCCCAGCCGAGCTGCGCTGAAGAAAAGCCTGTCCCGTGGGTTCGCGCACGATCAGCAAGCAGGTCTCGGCGTTGAAGAACTCGCGGATCGGCGCCAACGCACTGCCCAGGATGCTTTCAGCCCCCAGCCGCGGATTGGACAATGTGGTGATCGTGCTCAACAGGGCCAGGCGCCGCTTCATGCGGATTTCCATCTCGCCCCAATAGGCCATCATATAGCCCAGCAACAGGAGATAGGTGGGCCGGAGCAATAAGCGGTTCCAGGAAAACGTCGCCTCAGTCGGGGCTACCGTCAGTCCCACCAGCGTGAACAGAAACGCCGAGGTCAGCGTCACGGCTACTCCGGAGCGGAAGCCCTCCCGAAACGATGCGACCATGATGGGAAAGAAGAGCCCGAAAAAGAAGATGCTGTGGCTGCCGCTGCTCAGCGCCACCAGCACGGTGTACCAGAAGACGTCCAGCCAGTGGCACCAGGGGGAGAGCCAGCGGGCCCAGCCGTGACCCCGCGAGACTCCCGCCAACAGCAACACGCTGTAGAGGCTGTAGAGGCTCAGGATGCTGTAGGTGAGCGCCACGAAGCGGTCGGGCTCGGAGGGGTCCAGCAGGATGATCAGCAGGGCCGAGGAAGCCAGCACCACCCGGATCGTCGAAGTCAGCCGATCTTCGGAGGGCACCTTGCCCAGCCAGCCGCCCGCTTCGCTCGAAACCACCCGGGCCTCCTCCACGGCTCCACCGAATCGGGCCGCGACAATCCCCGATCTTAGCACAAGGAATCGGCAGTCGACCCCGCTGCCGCGCATTCGAGCGACCCGACCGATTTGACACCCGGGGTGCTCCCCGTTATGGTTTCGAATCGTTGCAACCCGTTCACGATTCGACCGGCCGCAATCTCGCCGCCGAGGGTGGCCGCAATGCTGTCGAAACCAACCGTAGCCGGACATCTGGGGCATCTGCGTGCGGTGGGCACGGCCGCATCACGGACAGGACGCGGCGGGTGTGCCTGGCGCTGGCCGGCCTGGCGCTGCTGCTGCAGAGCGGCTGCCTCTTCTTTCATGGCCAGCGCTACCATGATTTCTCGACGCAGACTCCGCTGCGGCCCGGAGAATTCTTGATTCTCGGATTCCTGGGAGGGCGCGACCGCTGGGACGACGACCAGCAGGGAGTGCGGCAGCTGGTCCTGAAGCTGCGCCGGTTGGACCTTGCGGCACGAGTGGAGAGCGTCGAAAACAAGAAGCGCGAGCTGGCGCTGCAGCTGATCGAGGCGGCCCTGGACCGCAATCTGGACGGCGGGTTGGACGAAGAGGAGAGGCGCTCAGCCCGGCTGATTCTTTACGGCCAGAGCTTCGGGGGTGCCGCAGTCGTCAAGCTGGCGCGCCAGTTGCAGCGCCGGAAGATTCCGGTACGGCTGACCGTCCAGATCGACAGCGTGGGCCGTGGCGACGGCCGCATTCCTTCCAATGTGCGTGAGGCGTACAACCTTTACCAGACGGACGGCTGGATCGTACAGGGGCAGTCCAACGTGAAAGCCGAGGACCCCTCTCGCACCAGCGTCACCAACCTGCGCTTCCGCTATCGAGGCAAATCGATCGACATTTCCCGGGTCCGCTTCTACAAGAAGCTCTTCCGGGTCGCCCACACCAAGATGGGGCTGGACCCGGAAGTCTGGAGCGAGGTGGAGAGCCTGATTGTCCGTGCCGTGACGGAAGCGGATTCACGGCCCGAGAATTGAATTCGGGGCCGAGCCGGTGGCGCTGTGCGCCGGGTCGGGCCCGAGGTTTTCTGTGATCCTTGCGGTTGCACTCCGGACCCGATGCGGCTACACTTTCAGCGGTTTGTAGACCTGGCAACCAGCTCGGTAGGCGGTTCTCGAATGCGGTAGCGAGTGGCACCAACTGCGCGCGCGCCTACGACCCGCGGCTCTGGATCAGATCCTCGATTTCCTCAGGTCTCGAGGGAGGAACTGCATGCGCCAGCAACCCCGCTACCCGGGCATCCGTGTCAATTGCGACGGCAACTACCTGGTGGGCTACCTCACCGAAGCCCGCCTCACCGACGCCGGCATCTTCTACCCCATCACCGCTTCGACCCAGATGGGAGAGTACTACCAGCAGGCTTTCGCCGAGGGCAAGCTGAACATCTGGGGCCACCCCAAGCTGGCCGTCGAAACGGAAGGAGAGCACGCCGCCCAGGGCGGCGCCATCGCCTACTCCGTGGCCGGCCGACGGGTGGTGAACTTCACCTCGGGCCAGGGGATCGTGTACGGGATTGAACAGTACTACCACGCGCCCGGCAAACTCTCGACGATGGTCCTCGAGGTAGGCGCGCGCGCCCTCACCAAACACGCCCTCAATGTCCACTGCGGACACGACGACATTTACGCCGCCCTGGACACCGGGTGGATCATGCTGATCGCCAAGAACGCCCAGCAGGCCGCCGACCAGGCCGTCATTCTGCGCCGCGTCACGGAACTGGCCCTCAACCCCGGAATCAATGTCCAGGACGGTTTTCTGACGACCCACCTGGAGCGGTCCTTCCTGAGGCACGAGACCGAGCTGCTGCGGGAGTTTCTGGGACGGCCGGAAGACCGGATCGAGTGCCCCACCGAGGGGCAGCGGAAACTGTTCGGCCCCGAACGGCGGCGAGTGCCGCGGATGGTCGACTTGAAGAACCCGATCCTGCTGGGCCCCGTCCAGAACCAGGAACATTACATGAACGGGGTCATCGCCCGGCGCGACAATTTCAGCGAGCCCATCCTACCCTTCCTGGAGGAATCCTATCGGCTGTTCGGTGAAATGACGGGCCGCTACTACGGCTTGCTCTCCTCCTATCGCTGTCAGGACGCCCAGACCATCTTCGTCTCTCTCGGATCGGCCGCCGAAAACGTCGAAGCTGCCGTGGATCATCTGCGAGAAACCCGCGGCGCCAAGGTGGGCTCGTTACACGTCAACGTCCTGCGCCCCTTTCCCGAGGCTGCGCTGGTGGAAGCGCTGCGCTGCAAGTCGAACGTGATCGTGCTGGAGCGAACCGACGAACCGATGGCCGGGGCAAATCCATTGGAACGCGACATTCGCACCACCTTGTCCAAAGCTCTGGAGAACGCCGAGCAATGGTGCCATGGCAGCCTTCCCAGGCTGAGTCCCTCCGAAGTGCCTCGAATCTACTCGGGCGTCTACGGCCTGGGTTCACGAGACTTCCGGCCGGAAGCGATTCTGGGCGCCTACGAGTTCGTGCGCGAGAAGCGGCGCCGCCAGGACGGCAAGAGCGCCGCCGACGGGATGTCCTACTTCGTTCTGGGGATCGACCACCCGTACGCCGTGGAGTCGGACGAAAAGCCCTCGCTGCTGCCCGAAGGCGCCATCGCGGTCCGATTTCACTCCATCGGCGGCTGGGGGATGATCACGACCGGAAAGAACCTGGGAGCCATCATTGGAGACCTGGGTCGCTACGCGGCAGAGCAGCGGAACAGCCTGGACGAGTTCGGGCGAATCCGCGACGTCGTCCACACCAGCGCCAATCCCAAGTACGGCTCCGAGAAGAAGGGTGCCCCCACGTCCTATTTCCTGGTGGTCGCGCCCGAGCCGATCCGAGTCAACTGCGACCTGCGTCACGTCAACGTGGTTCTCTGCTGCGATCCCAAGGCGTTCACGCACACCAACCCTTTGAGCGGCCTCACCAAGGACGGAGTGCTGGTGATGGAGTCGGACGAAGAGCCGGAGGGTTTCTGGGAACGCATTCCCCGTCGCCACCGCGAAACCATCCTCGAGAAGGGGATCCGACTGTTCCTGCTGCCGGGATTCGACATCGCCCGGCACGCCACAGACCGGCCCGACCTGCAGCTGCGCATGCAGGGGAATGCGTTTCTGGGGGCTTTCTTCAGGGTGTCCACTTTCTTGAGGGATTTCCAGATCGACTATCCGCATTTCGAAGAGGTCGTCCGCGAGCAGTACCAGAAGAAATTCGGGCACCTGGGGGAGGCGGTCGTCGAGTCGAACATGCGCGTGATGAGTCAGGGTTTCGAGCGTTGCCGGGAGGTACCCTACGGCGAGCTGGAGGCCCCGGACCATTCCAGTCTGCGCGGCACCTCGATGCTTCCGCTGGCGGTGCTGTACGAAGACCAGCCGGAAGAGCGCGCCGGCGGCCCCCGGCAGGTCCGCCAGTTTCCCGTGCCTGCGGGACAGCAGGAACGGGCGCCCCTGTTTCGCATGGGCACGTTCGATCAGGAATTCCGAGCCGGTTTCGGCTACACGCAGCCGGCCTCCGCCTATGCTTCTTGCGGCGTGATGGCTGCCGGAACGGGCGCCAGCGCAAGCAAGTACGTAGCGCGGCGGGAGACGCCCGTCTTCATCGCCGAAAACTACACCCAGTGCATGGCCTGTATCGCCGCCTGTCCGGACACGGCACTCCCCAACACCGCGCAGGACTTGGGAGCGGTCCTGGGCGCGGCGGCCCGCCATTACGTGTCCGACCCGGAACAGCGGGAACTGCTGCTGGGCCTCCTGCCACTCGTCGAACAGCAAACCCGGCAAACCATGCTCGAAGAGGTCCAACAAAAGAGCCAGACGCCCTTCCACCAGCTGGTTTCCCAGGCGCTCGAGATGGTGGACGGCCAGTTGGCCCCGGAATCCCGGGGGCAGTTCTTGGCCACACTCGAGATGCTTCCGCTGGCCTACAACAAAGCCAGCCAGGTCTTTGCCGGAAAGGAGCGCAAAGAGGAGGGAAGCGGCGGACTGTTCGCGATCTTCGTCTCCGACCTCTGCAAGGGCTGCGGCGAATGCGTGACCGAATGCGGTCACCACGAGGCCCTGAAAATGGTCCCGGAGACCGCGGACGTCAACTCGCGACACACCTCGGCAATGGCATTTTTCGACCTGCTTCCCGACACCCCGCGGGAGTATCTGGGGCTCTACGACGACCAGAACCCTCAGGAGAGCAAGGCGGCTGCACTGCGCAACCACCTGATGGTGCGCCGCAACTATGAGGCTCTGGTCTCGGGGGACGGCGCCTGCGCGGGTTGCGGAGAGAAGAGCGTCCTGCGCGCCGTGGCGACGGTCACTGAGTCGTTCATGCGTCCCGTCTTTCGCCGCAAGGCGGAACGGCTTCAAGAGAAGGCCAACCTTCTGGAAGCCGAGGGCCTCACGCTGCTCCGGGATCTCGAGGGGCAGGACCCCGAAACGTTCGGGCAGCTCGAGCAGACGGCGGCCCACCTCATTCTCGGACTGGGCGGGGAAAACGAGCAGGACACGCGGGCCCGCATCCAAGCCCATGGCCCGGTGGCACCCGAGCAACTGGTCGAAGCCCTCTGCGCCGTAATGCGGCAGGACGCCTTCAACCACCTCCATTACCAGGCACTGGACGGCGGACTCGACAACGGGATGTCGGTGATGGCCATGGCGGCCCATACCGGCTGCAACACGGTATACGGGTCCACGCCCCCCAACAACCCCCATCCCTACCCCTGGATGAACTCCCTCTTTCAGGATGGCGCCACGATCGGCTGGATGCTGGGTGAGAGCTTCATGTTCGATCACGCGCGGCGTTCGGTGCTGCCCGAGAGGCTGGCCGACGCCCTCCTGTCCCGCCGCGGCTTGAGCGGGGAGGAGGCTTACGAGCTCACCCACTTTTCGGACCTCCTGATGACCGATCAGGAAATCGTCGAAATGCCCAAGGTCTGGGTCGTCGGGGGTGATGGAGGCATGGGCGACATCGGCTTTCAGAACGTTTCGAAAGTCGTCCTGCAGAACCGCCCCAACGTCAAACTGATCATGCTGGACACGCAGGTGTACAGCAACACCGGAGGCCAGAACTCCGACTCCTCACCTTGTCCGGGAGGGGGAGACTTCAACCAGTTCGGCAGGGCTTCACAGGGCAAGCTGGTGGAAAAGAAGGGGGTGGCCGAGGCCTTGGCCGCGGGGCACGGCTCCCCGCTGGTGGCGCAGGTGTCGATGGCCAACGCCGCCAAGCTCTACAAAACGATCCTCGATGCGCTCGAGTTTCGCGGCACCGCGTTCTTGCAGTGTTTCACCACCTGCCAGCCGGAGCACGGCGTGGGAGACAACCTGTCTACTCTGCAGGCCACCCGCATCCGAGACTCCCGTGGCATGCCCGAGTTCGTGTTCAACCCCAGGAAAGGGGAGACTTATCCCGAGTGTTTCGACCTGCAGGGCAACCCTGCCGTCAATCTGGATTGGTCCCAGGCCAATCACCGGCCCACAAACTCCCGGTTCACCTACACAGTCGCCCACTGGGCCTTCACGGAAGCCCGCTTCCGGCGCCATTTCAAGAAGCTCGATCCGGATCGGGCCGGACAGTTCCTGCCGTTGGACGAGATGCTGGTCCGGATCACCCAGGACGATGTCCTCCAGCGGCGTTTTCTGAATCCGAAGCACCGCAGCTACATTCCCGATTTTGGAGTCTCTATCACCGCCATGGACAACGCCGGCGATCTGCACACCGTGCGGATCTCCCGCCAGATGGCACTCTTTTGTGTGGAACGCCGGAAGGCCTGGCGATTGCTGCAGAGCAAGGCCGGAGTGGAGAACCTGGACTACCTGGCCCAGCGAGCCCTGCTGGAGAAAGTTGACGCCGGAAAGATCCCAATCGACCAGTTTTGCTCATCGAGTCATGCCTTGTGGCAAGCAGAGCGGGAGGCGATTCTGGAAGCTCGAGCCGCCCGGCCTGCCTCGCTCGTGCACTGAAACCGCGGGCCGGGCTCCGTGCAATGGTGAACCGGGTTCTTGCGAGGCCAACCCGGACACCCTTTCACTTCATCGGACTACGTTCGTGTGCGCTGCATTAGACTGACGACCCGCCCTTGCGGGTCTCCATTCCTTTCCAGCCTCGAACCACCGCCAGGGTCAGGACGACCGCAATGACGACCTCGGCGATGACCTGGGGCACGATGCCTGGAAGCAACGCGGGGTCCAGCAGGTCGGTCCAGACGGCCGCCGCCAGCACCAGCACGGTGTTGGTCAGAGTCCCGGCGATGGCTGCAGCCGCCAGGCCGGCATAGGAGTGGCGCTTGAAGGGAAGATGAGCGTAGTAGGCGGCCAACCCGATGAACAACCGTGGCACCACCGAAACCAGCGGATTGGCGAAGATTGGATTGGTGGCTTGCAGGAAGCTGAAGATCCCGAAGATGCCGCCCACCAGCAGGCCGACGAGGGGGCCCTCGAGGACAGCCCCGATAATTGCGGGAAGGTGCAGGATGGTGGCGTTTCCGGAGATGTTGGGAACCGGAATGAAACCCAGCCGGGTCACTCCCAGCAGGATGGCGATGGCCGAGAGGACCCCGGTGATCACGATCTTACGGAGGTCCAACAGGCTGGGTTGAGGGGAGTGGTTCACGCCCGTTCCTCCCCCAGTTTCTCGTCCATGGAGCGGGCGCTGGGAAGGCCTGCGCAGGGCTGTGCGGCCAGTATTCCCGAGACGATCGCCTGGCTGACGAGTTCCGCAGCCAGTGCGCCCAGCAGGGAGAGGTCGGCTGACCGCTCGCCGAGTGAGAGGCTGAACACGGTGTCTCCGTCGAACGGGGTGTGAGACGGGCGCAAGACGCGGGCCAGCCCGGCTTGGGCCATCTGGGCCACCTTGGCCGCCTGGCTCTTGCTCAAGCCGGCATCCGTGGCAACCACCGCCAGGGTGGTGTTCGCTCCCGGTAGATCGGGCGACAGCCGCTCTCTGGCAACCCCGATTCGAAGAGAATCCGCGAAACCCGTTCCGTCCGGCAGGCGAGTGCCGGCCAGGACCTTCGCGGAATACGGATCGACGACGTCACCCAGGGGGTTGGCGACGGCGAGAGCGGCCACCGTCAATCCCGACGGCAAGCGGCGCCCGGCCGTCCCCAGCCCGCTCTTGGTCGCCCATTGGGGCCCCAGCAGCTTGCCGCTGGTGGCTCCCGTCCCCGCGCCCACATTGCCTTCCGGGACCGGTCCTTGCGAGGCGCTCTGGCAGCATGCGTAGCCGGCCGCCCCATCCGGGCGAACGTCGCTCCGGCCGAGGTTCAGATCGAAAAGAGCGGCGGCGGGCACGATCGGAACCCGGAGAGAGCCGGCTCGAAATCCGTGGCCGCGCTCTTCAAGCCAGCGCATCACGCCGTCGGCGGCGGACAATCCGAATGCGCTGCCCCCGGCCAGCAGGATGGCGTGGACCCGGTCCACCAGGCAGGTGGGATTGAGAAGGTCGGTCTCGCGGGTGGCAGGCGCGGAACCCCGAACATCCACCCCGGCCACCGCGCCCTCCGGACAAAGAACCACCGTGCAGCCGGTCGCCGCCTCGAGGTTGGTCCAGTGTCCCACCCGGATGCCGGCTATGGCGGTGAGGTCCAGCTTTTCCGCTCCCATTGCGCCGGCCAGATTAGCACAGTGCGAGTCTGACAGCGGCGCCTGCCCAGACGTTTTTTCAGAACCAGTTCACTCCAAGCCCGCGCAGAACTTCCCTCAGCGAGGGCCAGGCCAGCCACTGGGAGCCCAGAAGGTAGAGACCGCACCCGAGCGCCGCGAGCAGGTCCTTCCAGCCGCCGCGCAGCACGACGAAGCGAGTACGTCCGGCACCGCCCAGATAACATCGCGCCTCCATGGCGGACGCCAGCTCCTCGGCCCGCCGAAAAGAGTTGATGAAGAGGGGCACGATCAGGGGAAGGTAGGCCCTGGCTGCCTGATCGGGCCGATGGAACCTGCGGCGGAAGTCGGCGCCGCGGCTGGCCTGGGCTTTCATGACCCGCTCCATTTCTTCGGCCAGGGTGGGCACGAAGCGTAAGGCGATCATGTTGACCAGAGCCAGTTCGTGGGCAGGCACACCGAAGCGGCCGAAGGGCTCCAGCAGCTTCTCCAGCCCCTGTGTGAGCTCCGTGGTGGTGCTGGTCAGCGTGATCAGGCTGGTGAGAAAGATCAAAGCGATGATGCGAATCAAACTCAGCCCGGTCAACCAGACGCTGTAGCGGGTGAATCTCAGCCAGCCCCATTCCCAGTAGACGGCTCCCGCCGCCTGGTCCCATCCCCGGAACAACAGGGAAAGCCCGAACACCAGGACAAGTATGGGGAGCGCCAGGCGGATGCCGCGCAGCAGATAGCCCAGGGGAATTCGAGACAGGGCCGCCAGCCCCAGGACCAGCGCCAGCCCCAGAGTAGCCTCTAGAACCGAGCCCGCCAGGGCAATGGCCAGCACCAGAAAGAGTCCGCCCAGCAGCTTGGCCCGAGGGTCGAGGCGGTGGATGGCCGAGCCGGTGGGCAGATACTGGCCGATGGTGACGTTTCGGAGCAGCTCGAATTCACTCACGCCAGGGCCTCCTGCAGGACAGCCAGAGCCTGCTGCAGCTCGAGGATCGGGCCATCCGACTCGAAGAGGCCGTGTTCCCGTAGCCGGTGCATGGCCTCGGTGACCGCCGGCAGACCCAGCCCCAGCCGGTGCAGCTCCTCCCTCTGGTTGAACACCGCGTGGGGCGCTCCACTCAAAGCGAGCCGACCGGCAGCGACGGCGACCAGGCGATCGCACGACTGCGCCAGCTGTTCCATGTCGTGGGAGACGAGGACCAGAGTCGTGCCTGCCGTCCGGTGGAAGTTCAGCAAGTGCTCCATGAGCTGGCGGCAACCCGCCGGGTCGAGGCCGGCGGTGGGCTCGTCCAGGACGAGAATCTCGGGCTCCAGGGCCAGGACGCCCGCCAGCGCGACCCGGCGGCGCTGGCCCCCGCTCAAGGCAAAGGTCAGCCGGTCCTTGAACTTCTCGAAGTCCAGTCCGACGGCCTGCATGGCACGCTGCACCCGGAGGCGCACCTCTCGGTGCGACCAACCCGCGTTGCGTGGGCCGTAGGCGACGTCGTCTCCCACATAATGCGCGAACAGCTGCGATTCCGGCTGCTGGAACACGAAGCCGACGCGCCGCCGGAGGGCGCGCAGGTCTGCCTTCGGGTCTGCGGTATCCTGCCCCAGCACTTCCACCTGCCCCCGGTGGGGACGAAGAAGGGCGTTGAAATGCTGGACCAGAGTCGACTTTCCCGAGCCGGTCGCGCCCATGATGCCCACGATTTCGCCGGCTCCCACTTCCATCGAGAGGCCGTCCAGAGCCTTGGTCTCGAGGGGCGTGCCGGAGAGGTAGTAGTGCTCGAGATCCTGGACCCGAATGGCGGGCTCCCCCGGCTCCGGCTTCGGCCGCGCCGGCGCCGCGACGGGGCGGGGCGGCACCCGAGTCTGGAAACGGCTCTCGCGGAGAACGGCAGTGACGAAGTCGTCAATCGAGAGGGCATCGGGAGGAAAGCGGCCGTCCCAGTCGTGGAGCAGGCCCGCCAGTTGGCTGATGGGGGGGGCTTCCACGCCGAGCTGCTCCATCCTCTCCCTCTCACGGAACACCTTGCGAGGGGGGCCTTCCAGCGCGATTTTTCCCTGAGACATCACGACCAGGCGGTCGGCCGCGACGGCTTCTTCCATGTGATGCGTGATCGCGACGATGGTGATTCCGTGCTCGCGATTCAGCCGGTGGACGAGGTCCAGGACCTGCCGGCGCCCCTGCGGGTCGAGCATGGCCGTGGCTTCGTCCAGCACCAGGACCTGAGGGCGAAGCGCCAGAACCCCGGCGATACAGACCCGCTGCTTCTGGCCACCCGAGAGCAGGTGGGGCGCCCGGTGGCGCAGCTCCGTGAGGCCCGTCCACTCGAGCGACTGGTCGACCCGTTCTCGAATCTCTCCCGGGGGGATTCCCAGGTTCTCAGGGCCAAAGGCGACGTCCTCTTCGACGATGGTCGCCACGATCTGGTTGTCGGGGTTCTGGAAGACCATGCCGACCGTGGAGCGAATCTCACGCAGCCGGGAAAGGTCGGTGGTTTTCCAGCCCTTGATCGAGACCTCTCCGCGATCGGGCAGCAATAGCGCGTTCAAGTGCCGGGCCAGGGTCGACTTGCCCGAGCCGTTGTGCCCCACGATGGTGACGAACTCCCCGTCGTGAATGGTGAGATCGACTCCCTGCAATGCGGGAATCGGATCGGCTGAGTGGGAGTCATAGGCGTAGTGGACGTTTCTCAGCCGGATGATCGAATCCAAAGCGACTACCCCCGTTCTAGTGTCCCGAGTCGGGAACCCTCATCACACCGTTGGGCGGCCCCTTGTCCTTCTCGGCTCAAATCCTCGCCGACGGGCCCCGCCTCCAGTTAACAGAGGATCGGGCGTTCGGGCAAGCGCAGCATTTTGGGAGCAGCCGCGGAACCTCGTGCATCCGGAGGGACATTTTCAGATCATCCCCCGATCGGCGAAGCTGAAATAGTCCGAAGCCCCGATGACGACGTGATCCAGGGCCCGAATGCCCAAGACCTTTCCCGTCTCGACCAGCCGCCGCGTCAACTGCAGGTCCTCCTGGCTGGGACTGGGATCTCCCGAGGGGTGATTATGAACGAAGATGACACCGGCCGCCGCCGCCTGCACCGCAGGCCGAAAGACCTCACGCGGGTGGGCCATCGAAGAGGTGAGCGTGCCCTCCGAGATCTTGCGCAGCCGAATCATGCGATTCTTCCCGTCCAGCAGGACGCACCAGAAGCACTCCTTTCGGAGCAATTCCATGCGCGGCCGAAAATGTCTGAATATCTCGAGGCTGGAGCGAAAGGGGTGTCCGGGGCGCAAGCGCTCCTGCTGCAGCCGGCGAGACAGGGCCGCGCCCGCCAGCCAGGCCAGGGCTCGACGGTGGGTCAATCCCGCCTTGCGGAGTTCCGGATAGGTAGCGTCCCGCAAAGCGGCCAGCCCGCCCAGACCCTCCAGAAGTCGCCCTGCGCTCTGAAGGGCCTGGCGCGGCGGCTGGCCGGGCCCCAGGTTCAGCGCTAGCAGCTCCAGCTCGGACAGGTCTTCGACCGAAGTCTCGAAGAGCCGGCTTTCGGGGAGGTACTCGGGCAGCGCGCTCATGTACTCCATTACGTCCGAGTTTGGATTTGAGCGAACCCGGTGACCCTCGGCGTGGGGAGGTTCCAAGAGTCACTCGCGGATCGTGACCCCGATTCCGTCCCGCACCGGCAGGATCAGCGAGAATGCGTCCGGCTTCGCGAAGGCGAGCCTCGTGTACTCGAGCACGCCTCGAGTGGCCCCATCCGGGTCGGGTTCCAGGACCCGGCCCGACCAGAGGACGTTGTCGGTGATCAGCAACCCGCCCGGGCGGATCCGGGCCAGTGCCTTTCCGAAAGCGCGCGGGTAGTCTTGTTTGTCCACGTCATTGAAAACGATGTCGAAATCGCCTTCCAGCCGGTCGATGATCTCCAGGGCGTCGCCGCAGTGGAAGTCCAGTCGGCAGGAGGGCGCCCCCCGCTGCAGATAGTCGCGGGCCAGCTCGAGGTTTTCCGGCTGGTATTCGGTCAGGATGAGTTCTCCGTCGGGAGGCAACGCTCGCGAAAACCAATACGCGGAATAGCCGTAGCCCGAGCCCAATTCCAGGACTCGGCGGGCGGCCCGCAGGCGTGTGAGGAGGACCAGGAGGCGACCCGCCTGCGGCCCCACGATCGGGAAGCGGAGCTCTCTGGCCCGCTGCTCCATCTCTTCCAGGACGGGGTCGGCGACGCGGCTCAGCCCATCCAGATACCGGTCCAGTTGGGAATTGACGATGTCCATGCTCCATGCTGGCATGCTCCTCCGGGAGGGGCAAGCGGAGCAAATGCGATTGCCGTCCCTCCCCGGTCGCCGGCTTCTGCCGGCAAGATAAAATTTGTGGGCTCGACTATACTGGCCCCGACGCCCATTGAATTTCGCGGCGACCCGGCCGACCCGGTGCAACGGTTCCCCATGGCTAGTTGGGTGACCCGCCTCGACAATGGCGGAACGAGCTGAATCTCCAAGGAGGTGTCCCAGATGCGAACCAGTTGGTGGCCAGGCTTTCTGATCGGGGTGATCGGCGTGCAGATCGGCGGTTGGCTGTTGGCGAGCGGCAATATCGAAGTGGGTCAGCCTTTTCCGGAGCTGGTTCTGCCGCGCCTGGGCGGCGGCAGCCCTGCCTCGATCGCGGAGTTTCGGGGGCGGCGTCTGATGCTTCACGTGTTCGCCTCCTGGTGAGCGGGCTGCCGCAGGCACGTGCCCGGGTGGCACGAGCGCACCTTGCAGTTTCAACAGGACAGACGGCTTCAGCTGGTCGGGATCATTCAGGAGCAGCATCCGGACCGCGCCCGGCTATTCATGCAATGGAAGCAGATGGAATGGCCCATTCTCGTGGATTCGCTGAATCTGCTCGGTGTCTCGGCGGTCCCCATCACGCTGCTGATCGACGAAGCGGGAATCATCCGCGTCGTCAACCCCACCTCCGAGGAGCTCGAGCAATTCATGGAGAGGCCCAGCCGGGACTCGGATCCTCGGGGGGAGACCGGCGGTCCTCCCGATCTGGCCGCTCTCGCCGAAGCCGCTGTGGGCGATCCCGATGCTGCCCTTGGCTATGCGGATGCTCTCTTTTTGTGGGGTGGTGAAGCCGCGCTCGACTCCGCGGTCGAGACCTATCAGGCCGTGCTGGAACGAAATCCGGGCCACGCCCCGGCTGCTTTTCGCCTGGGGGTGGCGCTGCGCCGCCGATACGATTCGGGGCTGCGGCAGGCGGAAGATTTTCAGCGAGCGGTTCAATCCTGGCGCCGCGCCCTGGATCTGAATCCCAACCAGTACGTCTGGAGGCGGCGCATCCAGCAATACGGCGCTCGGCTGGACAAGCCCTACCCGTTTTACGACTGGGTGCATCGGGCTCGCCAGGAGATCCGCGGGCGGGGTGAAGAGCCCGTTTCCCTCCTGGTCGAACCCAGCGGAGCCGAGTTTGCCCAGCCGGCCGACCGGCTGCCCGATGCGGGCGCCGCGCCGCCGGAGCCCGATCCCCGGGACCGGATTCACCCGGACGATGAGGGATTCGTTCAACTGGAAAGTACGCTGGTTCCCGACCGGCTGGAGCCGGGCGGCGCGGCCCGCGTCCACCTGGTGTTTCGCCCCAACCAGGAGATCCGGGCTCACTGGAACAACGAGGTCGCCGGGCTGGTCGTGTGGTTGCGCCCGGAGTCGAGCTGGGAGGTGGACAGCCCGCATCACGAAGTTGCCGGACCCGCCCAGCCCACCAGCCTGGAAACACGTCGCGTGGAGTTCGAAGTTCAAGCCCCGGACGGCTTCAGCGGTGGCGGCGAGCTGGCCGGCTACGCCCTCTACTATGTGTGCGAAGACGTCAACGGGACCTGCCTCTATCGCCGGCAAGACTTTTCCATCCCGATTCAGTCACGGCCGCGGAATTGAGCCGTGGCCTCAGGCCGCCGCCAGTTTTTTCAGAAGGGTCGCCGGCAGGCGTAGCAGCGTCCCAAGAAAGTCGAAGACGGCGCTCACCGTTATGCCGATCAGGCGGAAGGGCAGGAGGATCAGCCAGACGAAGGGGTAGAGCAGGAGAGCCAGCAGGGCGACCGGCCAGCACAGGACGAACAGCAGACAAAAAAGCAGAAACTTGACCATCGGTTCGTGTCTCCCAACACTTTCCATACGGCCGAGTCCAGGGAATTGTTCAGCGGAGTCGCGCGGGTCCGCACGAGAGTCACTGCCAATCGGGAACCAATGCCCGATAGAGCATGGGCAGCGAGACGTCCAGCCGATACTCGACACTGCTGTGGTCGTCGGGGAATTCCTCGTAGAAATGGGGTATTTCGGCCGCTTCGAGCAGCCCCACCAACTCTCGCGCACCATACTGCGAGTGATACTGATCGAAACTGCCGCAATCCAGGTAGAGGAGCTCGAGCCGGCGAAGCCGTTCCCGGCAATCGGGGCGACGGACCAGCTCCAGAGGGTCGTGAGCCAGCCAGCGCTGCCAGCGTTCGGGGTCGAGGCGGCAGGTTTTCAAGTCGAAGGGCAGGCGGATCCCCAAGTATTGGGAAGGGTCCGGGTCGTAGGACGCAGCCATGGCGAGCATCATCATGACTTGCAGGTCACTGCCTTTCACCTTGGGGGCCTCCCGGAAGCGACGAACGAAGCCTTCGATTCCTCCCTCGCATCGGGCCAGAGCAGTGGCGACTTTGGGGAACTCCCTGCGGAACAGGTTGTCGAAGCCCAGGTCGGCGGAGTGGCAGGCGGCGGCGGCCCAGTGTGATCCGTGTCGGAGGGCTTGAACGAGCGCGCCGTAGCCTCCGCTGGAAAAGCCCAGCACCCCCCGCCCGGCCGGGCCTGCGCCCACGGGGTAACGGTCCTCCAGTTCGGGTACGAGTTCCCGGAGCAGAAACTCTTCCCACCGTCCCAGCACGGGCGTGTCGACGTACTGGTTGCCCCCCAGGGAAGTGAAACAGTCGGGGAAGGCCAGGACGAGGGGGCCCAGTCTGCCCTCGGCACTGAGCCGGTCCAGGCGTTGCGGGATGTTCTCCCGGTACGGCTCCCAGCCCAGCTTTCTCAGGCCGCTCCCCGTGTAGCTGGCCAGATAAACCAAAAGCGGAAACGAATCGCGAGTGCCTTTCCAACCCGCCGGCAGGTACACACCCACTCTTCGCCGAGCCGGATCTCCGAGCAGATTCCCCTGGAGGGCTTTGGACTCGATCTCGAAAAACTCCAGATCCCCTTGCAGGGCCTGGAAGTTGTGAACGGGCAAGCCTCAGTTTCTCCCCTTGCGGTAGACGTGCGTGGCGTGCCCCAGGAAAATCTCGGCGCCCTCCATCAGAGTCTCCGAGAGGGTCGGGTGGGCGTGAATCGTGGCGGCCAGGTCCTCAGCGACCGCGGCCATCTCGACCGCCAGAACCCCCTCGTTGATGAGCTCGCCGGCGCCGGGCCCCACGATCCCCACGCCCAGGACACGCTCCGTCTCAGGATCGAAAAGGATCTTGGTGAGCCCTTCGGTGCGGCCCAGGGTGAGCGCCCGGCCGGATGCCGCCCAGGGAAAGCGCGCCACACGGACCTCAGTCCCGTTCTGTTGCGCCTCCGTTTCCGTCAGACCACACCAGGCTACTTCCGGGTCGGTGAAGACCACGGCAGGAATGGCCAGGTTGTCGAATGCGGCGGGTTTGCCGGCGATGACTTCAGCGGCCACCTTGCCCTCGCGGGAAGCTTTGTGTGCCAGCATCGGTTCACCCGCCACGTCCCCAATCGCAAAGATCCGCGGATCCTTGGTGCGGCACTGCGGGTCGATCTGGATGAACCCCTGCGGAGCGAGCTCCACACGTGTGTTCTCCAGGCCCAGGTCTTCGGAGTTGGGCCGCCGTCCCACAGCCGCCAGCACTCGTTCGAAAGTCTGAGTCTTCGGATCGATCGCGCCTTCGAACTCCACTTCGATGCCCTTCTTGACCTCTTTCATGGCCACCACCTTGGCTTCGAGGTGGATGGCTTCGAACTGAGAGCGCAAGCGTTTCTCCAGCGGGCGAACCAGGTCGCGGTCCGCGCCCGGCAGCAGCCCATCGGTGAGTTCTACCACGGTCACCTGGCTCCCCAGAGCCGCATAGACGCAGCCCATTTCGAGTCCGATGTAGCCTCCCCCGACCACCAGCAGCCGTTTGGGGACTTCCTCCAGGGCGAGTCCGGAGCTCGAGTCCATCAGGCGTGGGCTCTCCAGGTCGATGCCGGGCACCCGGGAAGGCCGGGACCCGGTGGCGACGATGGCATGTTGGAAGCCGATGGTGGACGGTTCGTCACCCTCGACTCGAAGTGTCTGCGAATCTTCGAAACGAGCCCTGCCCCGGACGAAATCGACTCCGCGAAGTTTGGCGATCTGGCCCAACCCGCCGGTCAGTTTCTTGACGACCCCGTCTTTCCAGGAGCGAAGCTTGTCCAGGTCGATCTTTGGCTTCGGGAAGGTGATTCCGAACTGGCCGGCATGAGCGGCTTCGGAAATCACTTCGGCGGCGTGCAGCAGTGCCTTGGAGGGGATGCACCCCACGTACAGGCACACGCCCCCGGGCGCCTCCCGCGTGTCGACGAGGACTGTTTCCAGGCCCAGATCGGCTGCGTGAAAAGCCGCGGCGTATCCTCCAGGACCGCCCCCGATGACAACCACATCCGCCTGGCGCGGCGGCTCTCCCTTGACCATGGATTCGTCCTTTCTCGTCAATCCAGCTCGTCGATCACCGCTTGGGTGAACTCGTCCGTGGTGGCCTTGCCCTTCAGGTCGGGGGTGAGATGCTCCCCTTCTTGAGTCACCCGGCAAACCGCTCGCCAGATCCGGTCGGCGGCCTCGGCCATTTCCAGGTGCCGCAGCATCAGAATACCGCTGAAGAGGACGGCCATGGGGTTGGCGATGTTCTTGCCCGCGATGTCGGGAGTGCTGCCGTGAACCGCCTCGAAGACCGCGCATTCCTTGCCGATGTTGGCGCCCGGCACCACTCCCAGTCCGCCCACCAGCCCGGCGCACAGGTCCGAGACGATGTCACCGTAGAGGTTGG
>JBFKLX010000085.1:0-21876 GCA_041630155.1 Acidobacteriota bacterium | reverse complement strand
CCATCTTGATCAGGTCGACGTTTTTCAGGCCCAGGTCGGCCACTCGCTCACGGGCCTTGTCCAGCATCTTCTGCGAGAGATCGATCCCGGTGACATACAGACTGGGAGGGAACATGGGCAGTGACAGGCCAGTGCCGACGCCAACCTCCAAAAGCTTCAGTTCCGGCGACAAGGCCAACAGATCCGGAGCCATCTCGCGGCCGCTCTGGAAAACTCGACCGAAAATCAAGTCGTACACACTGGAATAACGATTGTAGACCTTCTCGACGTACTCGACGCTCACTCCGGCACCCTCCACGGCTCAAGCAATAAAACCGCATCATTGTAACACCTTCCGTCAGGGAGCAGGACCCGAAAGTGACTCTGTTTGAAACTTTTCCGAGCGGGTCGCGAACTCCGGCCACGGGCCGGGATTTTAGAAACGAACTTTCCAAAACCGCGTATATAAGGCGGAGAGGTGGGTGCAGGACATTGCCGAAATATTTTCTACTCAAAATTTGTTCCTTGGCCGTGGTCGCCCTGGCCGGGTGTGGCTCTGACGAGGCCGGCCCACCGGGGGGTGGCAGGAATGGCGGACCTTCTCGATTCGGAGCCGGTGGTGGACCCGAGATGCCGCAAGCGATCAGCGTCAAGGCGTTCCGTGCCGAGAGCCGTCCCATCTCCAGCTACATCCTGTCCAACACGACGCTGGAATCGATTCGACAAGTCACGATTCACAGCCAGGTCAACGCTTTGGTGGAAGCCATCCCGGTCGAGGAGGGAGATCGGGTGGAGCAAGGCCAGTTGCTGGCGCGTCTCAACGACGAGGAGATCCGAAACGAGTACGAGCAAGCCCGTATCGCGCTCGAGCAGTCCGAGATCTCCCTGCGCCAGGCGCGGGTGAGGGCTCAATTGTCCCAGGCCAATTTTGACCGTTCTGCCTCGCTGCTGGAACAAAAATTGATCAGCGAGCAGGAATTCGACCAGTCGGCCCTGGCAAACCAGACTGACGCCCTCGCCCAGGAAGTGTCCGAGCAACAAACCGCTAGCAACCGGGCGCGCCTGGAAGCGGCCCAGCTCCAGCTCAGCCACACGCGCATCCTCTCTTCGATCGGGGGGGTAGTGACTCAGCGGCTCATCGATGTGGGAAGCCGGGTGTCGCCCAACCAGGCCGTGTTCGTGGTGGAAGACTTCAACCCCCTTTGGGCCAGAATTTTCGTTCCGGAAAAGGATCTCTCGAAGCTTCGGCCCGGGGAATCCGCCAAGCTGCGCCTGCAGGCCTATCCCGGCAGAGAGTTTTCCGGAGTCATCCGGATGGTCAGCCCCACGGTCGATGCTGAGTCCGGGACGGTCAAGGTGACGTTGGAGGTCAACCGGAATCTGGAAGTTCTGCGGCCGGGCATGTTCGGCACTGCCTACATCGCAACCGAGACTCACCCGAATGCCACAGTCGTCCCCAAGAGGGCTGTCCTGCGAGAACGAGACGAGAACAAACTCTTCGTGATCCGTGGGGACGGTACGGTCGAAAAGCGCACCGTGGTGTTGGGTTTCAGCGAGGAGAGCTTCGCGGAAGTCCTCTCCGGCTTGCAGGCGGGTGAGCCCGTCGTCACCGTCGGACAAGAAGGTCTCAGCGACGGCTACGCCGTGACGGTCCTCGGCTGGGAGAATGCAGATGCTCCTGCCCCCAGTCCCCCCGAGGCCATCGTCCAGGCGCGCCCCGCAAGTGAAGAGCGAGCCTCCGCCCCGGGGCCTCGACCCGCGCCCGGGGGGTTCGGCGGGCCCAATCTCGAGAGGATGCTTCAGAACCCTGAGGTGCGGGCCGCGTACCAGGCCGAGCTCGAAAGAGACCCGGAATTCATGCAGGATCCAGCCAAGAGGCAGGCTTTCTTCCAACGGATTCGGGAATTGCGGGGCCGCGGACGACCATGAAGATCGTCCAGTTCTCGCTGCGCCGCCCCGTGACGGTGACGATGATTTTCGTCGCCCTCGCCGTCTTCGGATCGGTCTCCTTCGACCGGCTGGCTCTCAATCTCCTGCCTGAAATCTCGTACCCAACGCTGACCATCCGCACCCGCATGGAAGGGGCGGCCCCGGCTGAGATCGAAACCCTGATCAGCAAGCCCGTGGAGAATGCGGTCAGTGTCGTCAACAACGTCGTGCGGGTGAGTTCGCTTGCCAAACCGGAGTCCTCCGATGTCGTGATCGAATTCAGCTGGCGAACCGACATGGACTTTGCCGCCCTCGACGTGCGCGAGAAGCTGGACCTGCTGGTGCTCCCTTTGGACGCCGAAAAGCCCGTGCTCCTGCGTTACGATCCGTCCACCGATCCGATCATGCGAATCAGCGTCGCCGGTTCGCCCAACCTCTCCAATCTGCGCTACCTCTCCGATGAATTCGTGAAACCGGATTTGGAGAGCCTGGAAGGGGTGGCTGCGGTACGAGTCTCCGGTGGACTGGAAGAGGAGATCGCCGTCGAACTGGACGAGAGCTTGCTGGCCTCTCTGGGCGTTTCGATTCAGGAGGTCACACAGCGCCTGGCGCAGGAGAACATCAACCTGACCGGCGGGACCTTGAGAGAGGGGGAAAGCAAATATCTGGTCCGGACCCTGAACGAATTTCAGGCCGTCGATGAAATCAACGACGTGATCATCGCGCAGCGTCGCGGGGTTCCGATTCGGGTGCGCGACATTGGACGCGTTTACAACGGCTACAAGGAACGCAACATCATCACCCGAATCAACCAACAGGAAAGCGTCGAAGTCTCTGTCTTCAAGGCCGCTGACGCCAATACGGTCTCCGTGGCCCGGCGGGTCCGGGAGCGGTTGCAGAGCCTGGAGGAGGAATATCGCGGCAAGCGCGACCCCTTGGACTTCGAGGTAGTCTTCGACCAGTCCGAGTTCATTCAGCAATCCATCGACGAAGTCCTTCAGACCGCCCTTTACGGGGGCATCCTGGCCGTAATCGTTCTGTTCGCGTTCTTGCGCTCCCTGCGCTCCACCGTGATCATCGGCTTGTCCATTCCGCTTTCCATCGTGACCACCTTCTTCCTGATGTACAGCTGGGGGATCTCGCTGAACATCATGTCTCTCAGCGGACTGGCACTGGGAATCGGGATGCTGGTGGACAACTCGATCGTCGTCCTGGAGAGCATCTACCGCTATCGGCAGGAAGGTTATTCCACAAGAGAGGCCGCAGGCCTGGGTGCCGGAGAGGTCGGATCCGCCGTGGTGGCCAGCACCCTGACCACGATCTGCGTCTTCGTGCCGATCGTCTTCGTGGAGGGCGTTGCAGGCCAGCTCTTCGCCGACCAGGCGCTGACCGTGACCTTTTCACTGGCCGCCTCCCTGCTGGTGGCGATCATGCTGATTCCCATGCTGGCCAGCCTGGGGCAGTCGCAAGCACCGTCGCGACGAGCCTCCAGGCCGGCCTCCCTCGGGCCGGTGCGATTCTACTCGAGGATGCTGGACCTGGCCCTCCGATATCGCTGGACCGCCGTCGCGGTGGCCCTGCTGTTGTTCGCCGGCTCATTGCTGCTGTTGACCACCCTGGGGGCCGAGCTGATTCCCGAGATCAGCCAGGGTGAATTCTTCGTCGACCTGGAGCTGCCCAGCGGGGTGCCGGTGGAGCAGACCGCCGTGCGGGTCGAGGATGTAGAGGGCAGCTTGCGGGACCAGGTCGGGGTTTCCAGCGTTTATGCGATCGTCGGGGCCGGCAACCAGAGCGGGGTTTCAGCCACCGAGGAACGGGAGAACATCGCTCAGGTCCTGGTTCGGCTGGAGCCGGGCTACCTGCACGAAAGGGAGGCCCGGGTCATCGAACAAATCCGGGATGAGCTGGTCCAGTTGCCGGGCGTGGAATACAAATTCTCCCGGCCGACCCTTTTCAGCTTCAAAACGCCCGTCGAGGTGATCGTTCAGGGCTACAATCTCAAGGCCCTCAAGCTGCACACGGAACGGCTCAGAGATGCCTTGAGGAATGTCCCGGGGCTGCGCGATCTCAAGGCCAGCACGGAAGGGGGCAACCCGGAGGTCCAAATCCAGTTCGATCGGCGCAGACTGGCCAATTATGGCTTCACCATCAATCAGATCGCGGCTCTGATCCGAAACAAGGTGCAAGGCGAGATCCCCACTGAGTACAGCGAGCGCGATCGCCGCATCGACGTTCGCGTGCGCCTGCAGGAACAAGACCGCGGATCGCTGGATCGGCTCGAGAATCTGGTGATCAATCCGGGAGGGGCCAACCCCATCGTACTCGCCAGCGTCGCCGATGTTCGCGTCGACGAGGGACCCGCTGAAATCCGCCGCCTTGGACCCCAACGAATCGGCGTGATCACGGGGAACATCGTGGGCCGGGATTTGCAGAGCGTGGTCGACGACATTCAGGACGTGTTGGCGGGCTTCGTTGTACCCAACGACTTCCAGGTTTACCTGGGAGGGCAGAGCGAGGAACGCGCCGTGGCGTTCGACAGCATGCGCTTCGCGATTCTTCTGGCCATCTTCCTCGTGTATCTCGTGATGGCATCCCAGTTCGAATCGTTGACGCAGCCCTTCGTCATTATGTTCGCCATCCCCTTCGGCGTGATCGGCGTGGGCCTGGCACTCTTCCTGACCGGTCAGCCGCTGAACGTGGTGGTGCTGATCGGATTCATCGTCCTGGCTGGAATCGTGGTCAACAACGCTATCGTCTTGTTGGATCGGGCCAACCAGTTGCGACGCGAGGGCCTTTCCAAGATGGACGCCATCCGGCAAGCCTGCGCGGTCCGGATGCGGCCCATCCTGATGACCACCAGCACGACGGTCCTGGGATTGCTGCCGATGGCGCTGAGCTGGGGTGAGGGGGCCGAGTTGCGGGTGCCTCTGGCGATCACCGTGATCGGTGGGCTGGTCACGTCCACCATGCTGACCTTGGTGCTGGTGCCAGTTGTGTACACTCTGGTCGTACGGGAGACATCGAGATGAAGTTTGCTAGCTTTTCGGTTTCCAAGCCGGTCACCGTGCTGATGGCGGTCGCCTCGGTCCTGGTTTTGGGCTACATCTCGCTGCAGAGGCTCCCCCTGGCGCTGCTGCCCGACATTTCTTCCTCACGACTGAGTGTATTCGCCAGCTACCCCTCCTCTTCCCCGGGCGAAGTGGAGCGGGACATCACCCGCCCCCTGGAGGAAGCGTTGAGCACACTCGACAACCTGGAGAAGATCCAGAGCACCTCTTCCAGCGAGGGAGCCAACGTGCGCCTCGAGTTCGGCTCCAATGCCAACATGGATCTGGTGGCACTGGAAGTTCGGGATCGGCTCGATCAGGTGCGCAATCGCTTGCCCGAGGAGGTGGAGCGGATCTCGATCCGGCGCTGGCAAAGCACTGATTCCCCGGTGTTTCGTTTCGCGGTCGGCTGGCGGGGCGACCGCCAGGACTTGCACGGCTTCATCGAGGAGGTCCTCAAACCCAGGCTGGAGCGTATCGACGGCGTAGCCAACGTCGACGTGAGAGGGGCGGATCCGAAACAAATACTCATCGATCTCGACCCCGCCAGGCTGCAGTCCCACGGAATCGACATTTTCTCACTCAGCCAGTCTTTGCGCAGCAACAATGTCAACGTCTCCGGAGGCTACGTCATCGACGGCGACCGCAAGTACAGCCTGCGGACCGTCGGCGAATTTCAGAGCGTGGAGGAAATTCGCCGATTTCCTCTGATGGGAGGACGATTGACGCTGGGCGACGTTGCCGAAGTACATTTCGACTTCCCGGAAAAGTCCTCGATCTCCCGGCTCAACGGCCAGGAGTCGGTCACAGTGGTGGTCTACAAAGCGGCAACCGCCAACGTGGTCGGCGTCTGCCAAGGTCTTCGCCAGGAGCTCGAGCGCCTACAGGAATCGCCTCAATACGGCCGTTCGTTCAGCGTCCAGATCTTTCGAGATCAGTCCGAGGAGATCCTCAAGAGCATTGACGATCTCACCCGGGCGGGAATCTTCGGGGGGATTCTCGCCTGTATCGTGCTGTATTTGTTCCTGCTCAAGTTTCGCAGCACGCTGATTATTGCCCTGGCGATACCAGTCTCCATCGTGTTCACCTTTGCCTTCCTGTTTCTGCTTGGGGTGGGCGGTGTGGCGGGAATCAGCATCAACATCGTTTCGCTGATGGGCCTGATGGTCGCAGTGGGGATGCTGGTCGACAGCAGTGTCGTCGTCCTGGAGAACATCTTCCGCTTCAAACAGGAGAAGCGGTTCGGAGCAGTCGACGCGGCGATTCGGGGCACCAGCGAAGTGGCGGTGGCCGTGCTGGCCTCCACTGCCACGACCGTGGCGGTGTTCTTGAGCTTTCTCTTCGTCGAGGACTCCTTCTCGAGCCGCTGGCTGCGGGACTTCGGCATTTCCGTGAGCGTCGCTCTGATCGCCGCGATGGTGGTCGCGCTGACCCTGGTCCCCATGCTGTCCAGCCGCATCTTTACGGGCACCGAGAAGCCGAAGCAGAAAGCGCTGGTCTGGTTGACACAAGCGTATCAGTCCCTGATGCAGTTTCTGCTGCGCTGGCGCGTCGTGATGCTGCTCTTGATGATTCTGATCGGCTGGGGCTCTTACCGCATGTTTCAAGCCATCGACCGGGACTTGTTTCCTCAGGTGGCCCAGCGAGAAGTCCGAATCGACATATTCGTGGAGCGCTCTTTCTCTCTGCAGGACATCGACAACCTTCTGGGCAGGCTCGAATCGACTCTGCTCGAACGGCGCGAGGAGTTCGAGATCCGGTCCATTTCGTCGAGCTTCAACAATCGGACCAGCAATCGCGGACTCTACCGGGGGGACATGAACGTCTTCCTGGTCGAGAAAGGGAAAACGACATCGGCACAGATTCTCTCGCAAAAGATCCTGGCGGCGCTGCCCGAGGAGCCCGGTGTCGAGTATCGCCTGGGACGGCTCCGGCACTACGGTGGCGGGGGAGAAATGGGGGTGGAGGTTCGATTGAAGGGAGACGATCCTGGAGTCCTCGAAATCTACGGGGACCTGATCAAGGAGCGCCTCTTCGAAGTCCCGGGCGTGAGAGACGTCCAGACGACCCTGGAGACCGGAGACGATGAGATCCACCTGCAGGTGGACCGCAAGCGGAGCGAGCAGTTCGCCATTTCGCCATTACTGGTGGCGCGCACCGTGGCGGCAGCACTCAGCACGCGTGCCACCACCCGCATGAAGAGCGATGAGGGGGAAATCGACATCGTGATTCGGATGAGGGGAGGCAACCAGGTCAGCCTTCAGGAGGTTCAAAACCTGCAATTCGAAAACCGCCGGGGGGAAATGATTCCCCTGCAGTCGGTGGCCGATTATGCCTATCGCAAGGGGCCACTGGCGATCCAGCGCGAGGACCGCAAGGCCACTCTCACCGTGGTCGGCAACACCGAGCAGGGCGGGCTCTGGATGATTTCGCAGTCGGTCAATTCGGCTCTCGCGGACTTGCGGCTGCCCCCGGGTTACGCCTGGGAGATCGGCGGCAACTGGCGACGGTTTCGAGAATCAGAGACGTCCAACTTCTTCTCGATCATTCTGGCGGTCATTCTCATGTACATCATCATGGCCGCCCTCTTCGAGAGCTTCATCCATCCCTTGACGATTCTCTTCACCGTACCTTTCTCCATCATCGGGGTGGCGGTGATCTTCTACGCCACGGCCACCACGCTCAACCAGATGGCCTATCTGGGCATCCTGGTTCTGTTCGGCCTGGTGGTCAACAACGGCATCATCCTGATCGATCACATCAACAACCTGAGGCGGACGGGCATGGAGAGAGGTGCTGCCATACTCCAGGCCGGGGCCGACCGGCTGCGGCCGATTCTGATGACCGCCTGCACCTCTCTGTTCGGCCTGATGCCGTTGACACTGCCCTTCCTCTATCCCGGTCTCTTTCCCGAAATCGAAGGGCGCGCCCGAATGTGGGCGCCCGTCAGCCTGGCGGTGTTCGGTGGGCTCACCACCTCGACCTTCCTGACCCTGATCATTCTTCCGACCGTCTACTCGTACATGGACGACCTCAGCCTCGCCGGCCGGTGGTTGCTCCGTTTCGCCGGGCGCCTGGTGCGGCGCCAGCCCGACCAGGCCAAGGCCGGTTGAAAACCGGCCCCTCGGCTCGGTATCATGCCGCGATGCGCGAGCTGGACAGCGAAATCGCCAGGATCCTTTTCAGCGAAGAGGTAATTCAGGGCCGGGTCCGCGAGCTGGGAGCTCAAATCACCCGCGATTATCGAGGCAAGTCTCCTTTGCTGGTAGGTATCCTGCGGGGCGCCGCCATTTTTCATGCCGACCTGACACGGCACGTGGATCTCCGGCTCAAGGTGGACTTCATCTCGGTGTCCAGCTATGGCGCCGCCACCAAGAGCTCGGGCCAGGTCAGAATCCTCAAGGACCTGGAGAGCAGCATCGAGGGAGCGGATGTGATTCTGGTGGAAGATATCGTCGACACCGGCCTGACAGCCAACTACCTGTTGCGCAATCTGGCCGGCCGCGGTCCTTCCAGTCTGAAGTTCTGCGCACTGCTGTCCAAGCCCTCACGGCGGGAGATCGAAGTCACGGTCGACTACCTCGGTTTTGAGATTCCCGATGAATTCGTGGTCGGCTACGGCCTGGACTATGCCCAAAAATTCAGGAACTTGCCTTACATCGGGGTCCTGAAGGCTTCCGGCGACGGTTCTGGAAACTGACCCCCGGCGGGCAAGATCCCTCTCCCTGCAAGCCAAGACACGACGGGTGTGACGATCCTCAGCACTGGCCGCCCGGGCCGGCCTCGCAACCCCCAAGCGCCACCCAGTGCTGGTCGTCGACCTGCTGCAGTTCCCCCACCTGAGACTCCCACCCGGAGGTGGAGGCCTCGGGCGCTTTCTTGCGCGACAAGGGATTGGCTGACAGCAGACGCTGCGTGTAGGGGTGCCGGGGGCTCACGAACAACTTTTCACTAGGCGCCAGTTCCACTAGGCGGCCACGGAAAATGACCGCCACCCGGTCGCACAGCTGGCGCACCACGGGGAGGCTATGCGAAATGAAGAGCAAAGCCAGGCCCAGTTCCCCCTTCAAGCGCTCCAGCAGATTGAGGATCTGGCATTGGACCGAGACGTCCAAAGCCGAAAGCGGCTCATCGGCCAGAATCAGCTCTGGCCGCGTGGCCAGCGCTCGCGCGATGGCGATGCGTTGGCGCTGACCGCCGGAAAACTCATGCGGCCTCCGGTTGGCGGCGGCGGGATCGAGGCCAACCTGGTCGAGCAGCTCCGCCACTCGGGTCGACCGTTCCAGACGGCTTCCCAGTCCGTGGATGACGAGTGGCTCCGAGACGATGTCTGCGACTGTCATGAGCGGGTTCAATGAGGAATATGGGTCTTGAAAAACCGGCTGGATCAATCGCCGCAATGGTCTGAGGCGGCGCTCACTCAGGGCAATCCAGTCTTCTCCCTTGAAAAAGATCCGGCCTCGCGTGGGGGCCTCGAGGCGAAGAATGCACCGCGACAGCGTCGTCTTGCCCGAACCCGACTCACCGACGACTCCCAGGGCCTCCCCCTGGCTCATTTCAAACGAGACTCCGTCGAGCGCCTTCAGCACCGATGTGGCTGGGCCCAAGGGGGGCCAGATCCCTGACCGCAGCCGATAGTGCTTTACTAGTCCCTCCACCCGCAGCAGTTTCATGCCGCTCCGCAAAACCCGGGAGATCTCAAAAAGCCCGCACCTCCTGGTACTCTCCGAACACTTCCCGCAAAGCGTCGGAGATCTCACCGACGGACGCTCCGCTCTCCACGGCGCGGATGACGGGGGGCATCAGATTGCCGGTGCCCATCGCAGCTTCTCGAAGACGCTCCAGGGCCTCTTCGACCGCCTCGGGTGACCGTTGGCGTCGCCACGTTTCGAGTCGAGCGGCTTGCCGGGCTTCGACCTCCGGGTCGATTCGGAGGATCTGCAGGGGCTCTGCCGCCCGTTCGGTAGTATAGCGATTGACCCCGACCACCACGCGCTCCCCCTCCTCGAGAGCTCGTTGATACCGGTACGCGGCGCTTTCCACCTCGCGCTGAACGTAGCCGGTTTCGATGGCCTGGAGCATGCCGCCCAGCTCTCGGATCTTGTCCAGATAATCGCAGGCTTCCAGCTCCAGCCGATTGGTCAGGGCCTCCACGTACCAGCTCCCGCCGAGGGGATCTGCGACGTCGGTGATCCCGGTCTCCTGGGCCAGGATTTGCTGCGTCTTGAGGGCCAAGGCAGCGGACTCTTCGGTGGGTAGGGAGAGTGCTTCGTCCCGGGCATTGGTGTGCAGAGACTGGGTGCCGCCGAGGACGGCGGCCAGGGCCTGGTAGGCGACGCGCACGACGTTGTTGTCGGGTTGTTGGGCCGTCAATGTGCTGCCGGCCGTCTGGGTGTGAAAGCGCAACATCCAGGAGCGTGGATTCTGGGCATTGAAACGTTCGCGCATCAGCTTCGCCCACAGGCGCCGGGCTGCGCGAAACTTTGCGACTTCCTCCAGTAAATGGTTGTGAGCATTGAAAAAAAAGGACATTCGAGGAGCAAACTCATCTACCTCCAGTGAGGCTCTCCGTGCGGCCTCGACATAGGCTTCGGCGTTGGCCAGGGTGAAGGCGACCTCTTGGGCCGCGGTAGAGCCGGCCTCCCGAATGTGATACCCGCTCACCGAGATCGTGTTCCACTCGGGAAGCTCCCGGTGACAGAAGGCGAAGATATCGGTGACTAGCCGCAAAGAGGGCGCGGGCGGATAAATGTAGGTGCCGCGCGCAATGTACTCCTTCAGAATGTCGTTTTGGACAGTCCCCCTGAGGCGGCGCCAGTCCGCTCCCTGCTCACGCGCCACCACCAGGTAGAGCGCCAGAAGAATGGGAGCAGTGGCGTTGATCGTCATCGAGGTGGACACCTCTGCCAGCGGAATCCCGTCGAAGAGCCTCCTCGAGTCCGCCAGGGTGTCGATCGCGACGCCCACCCGGCCCACTTCTCCGCGGGCGAGCGGATGATCGGAATCCAAGCCGATCTGGGTCGGGAGATCGAAGGCGACACTGAGCCCCGTGGTGCCCTGCTCGAGGAGCAGCCTGTAGCGCCGATTGGATTCTTCGGCCGTGGCGTAGCCGGCGTACTGGCGCATGGTCCACAGCCGATCTCGGTACATCCGGGGATAGATCCCTCGGGCGTAGGGATATTGGCCGGGGTCGGCCAATTGGGAAGCGTAATCGAAAGCGGGTGCATCGTCCGGCCGATAGACAATTTTCGCGGACTGGCGGGACTTTCGCTTCCTGGTTTCCACTTTACTTACGACCGGACTCTGTTATGATGGCGCTTGGCCGGCTGCCGGGACGCCAAAGACCAGCCGGATCTTAGCAAATGGCGAAGGAATCTGGCAATGCTGGATGAGGAACTGAAACAGCATCGAAAGGCCTTGGAAAGCGCCATCAACGAGGCCCTGACCGTCTCACCTGAAATCTCCGTTGCCATTCAGAAGATCCGTGACAATGGATTCGACGTTTTCCTGATCATCGAGGCAACGATCGGCTTCAACCGGCGCGGCTCCGGGGAACCCAAGCAGGTCGCCTCGGGAACCGTCGAGATGGAGCTCACGACCCAGGACGAGAAGTTCCTGCGCTCCCTCAAGATCAGCCCCGAGTGATTGCGCGGGTTCGGGCGCCGTCACACCACCCTGAGATAAACCTCCCCGCGCTGCTCCACCCGCCCGATGCGGGCCACGAAACTTCCGGCGCTGCGCAAATCCTCTTCGAGACGATCTGCTTCCGAGGAAGGCAAGCTGATCAAGAGCCCACCCGAAGTCTGGGGGTCGAGCAGGACGTCCCGGCGTTGGGAAGGGCAGCTTCCCCAGTCCGCGGAGGAGCCCAAGTAGCGCCGGTTGCTCTGAACGCCTCCGGGGATCAGGCCCTTGGAGGCCAGTGCTTCGACGCCGGGCACGAAGGGAACGCGCTCCCCTTCCAGGACCAGGCACACCCCACTCGCCATCGCGATCTCGAAGGCGTGGCCGGCCAGTCCATACCCCGTCACGTCGGTCATGGCATGGACCTGCCGCGGGCGGGTGGCGAGGCTGGCCGCTTCGTTGAGCAGTGTCATCCAGCGGGTCGCTTCTTCGGCTACCTCGGCAGGACAGCGACCGGCCTTGATGGCGGTAGCGACCACGCCGGTTCCCAGGGGCTTGGTCAGCAACAGGACGTCTTCCGGCTGCGCGCCCCGGTTGGTCCGAATCTCCTCGGGGCGGGCAAAGCCAGTGACTGCATAGCCGAATTTCAGCTCCGGGTCTTTGACCGAATGGCCGCCGATGATGGCCACCCTGGCTTCCTCCAGCTTGGAGGCGCCACCCCGGAGGATCTCGCGCAGAACAGCTTCCTCCAGCTTGCCCTCCGGAAAGCCGACCAGGGACAAGGCGAAGCGCGGTTGCGCCCCCATGGCGTAGACGTCGCTGACGGCGTTGGCGGCGGCGATCTGGCCGTAGACGTGCGGATCGTCCACGATGGGAGTGAAAAAGTCGACCGTCTGAACCAAGGCGTGCTCGTCGTCGAGACGATACACTCCGGCGTCGTCGGCCGTTTCGTAACCGACTAGCACGTTCTCGTCCTGAAATCCGCCAATGCCGGCCAAAGCTCTCTGCAGCACCTCCGGTGCCAACTTGGACGCTCAGCCGGCGCAGGCGACCATCTCGGTCAACCGCTTCTTGCGCCCGAAAATCATGGCGCCCATTATCGCACAAACCGGCGCGGGCGCCCCGCAGCCGGCCATTCGAGACGCCGCCCTTTGGCTATAATGACCCGGATGAGTTCGGACTTCGACGTGATCGTGATTGGTGGTGGGCATGCGGGCTGCGAAGCGGCGGCGGCGGCGGCGCGCCTGGGAGCGCGCACGGCTCTGTTGACGATCAGCACCGACATGGTGGCCCAGATGTCGTGCAACCCCTCCATTGGGGGCATCGCCAAGGGACACTTGGTGCGTGAGATTGACGCGCTGGGCGGGCTCATGTCCCGGGTCGCCGACGCAACCGGCATCCAGTTCCGGCTGCTCAACCGACGGCGGGGTCCGGCGGTGCAGGCGCCACGGGCTCAATGCGACAAGCAGCGCTACCGTGACCAGATGCAGGCGATGCTTTCCAGTCGCGAACTGCTGTCCGTCGTGGCAGCGGAGGTGACCGAGATCCGCCACCGGGGAGGCCGGGTCCTGGGCGTGGAGACGTCGGCGGGGGGGCAGTTGGGTGCTCGCTGTGTGATCCTGACGACCGGCACCTTTTTGAACGGCCTGTGTCACGTCGGCGAACAGAAATTCCGGGCGGGCAGGTCAGGGGAGCGCGCTTCTGTTCGCCTGGCCGATTCGATCCGCGGAATCGGGTTTCGGATGGGGCGGCTCAAGACGGGAACTCCGCCGAGAGTGCGCGGCGAAACAGTCGATTTCTCCCGGCTCGAGAAGCAGCCCGGCGACCCGGCCCCGACTTTCTTTTCGTTTCAGACCAAGGCGGCTCGCTTGCCCCAGATCGCCTGTTGGATCACCCACACCAACGCCCGGGTTCACTCCATCCTCGAAGAAAACCTGTCCAGGAGCCCTCTCTACGGGGGCGAGATCATTGGAATCGGTCCCCGCTACTGCCCCTCGATCGAGGACAAGGTGGTCAAGTTCGCCGATCGGCTCAGCCACCAGTTGTTCCTGGAACCCGAGACGCTGGAAGGGGAGACGATCTACATCAATGGCCTTTCGACCAGCATGCCGGTTGACGTTCAACGGGCCATGCTTTGCGAGATCCCTGGACTCCAGCAGGCGGACATTCTGCGCCCGGGCTATGCCGTGGAATACGACTTCGTCGAGCCCTCGCAGCTCTTTCCGAGCCTGGAAACCAAGGCCGTACAGGGCTTGTTTCATGCCGGCCAGATCAACGGCACCACGGGATACGAAGAGGCGGCGGCGCAGGGGTTGGTGGCGGGAATCAACGCCGCCCGTCAGGCCAAGGGCGTGGAGCCAGTGGTCCTGCGCCGGGATGAAAGTTACGTGGGCATCCTCATCGACGACCTGGTCACGAAGGGCGTGGACGAGCCCTATCGGATGTTCACTTCGCGGGCCGAGTACCGCCTCCTTCTCCGAATCGACAACGCGGATCGGCGCTTGATGCCTCTGGCCCACGGCCTGGGTTTGATCCCGGGATCGCTGTTCGCGGATTTCCAGCGCAAGTGGGAACGGGTCGACCGCACCATCGAACGGTTGGATCGCCAACGCACCGGCAGGCCTCCACTGGACCAGTTGGCGCAACTGTTCGGTGCCGAGCCGGGGACCAGCCTGGCCCAGTTGCTGCGCCGGCCGGAATGCGGCTTGCGGGACCTCCTGCCTCATCTGGAGCAGGGCGGGTGCGATCTTTCGCCCGAGGAGGCCGCCGCGGTGGAAATCGAGATCAAGTACCAGGGCTATATCGAGCAGCAGCGCCGCAACGTGCGGCGACTGGAATCCCTGGAGGCCCGACGCATTCCTCGGGATTTCGACTACCAAGGGATAGCTGGTCTGTCCAGGGAGGTGGTGGAGCGGCTGGAGAAGGTCCAGCCGACCAGCTTGGGGCAGGCTGCGCGGATTCCCGGAATCACCCCGGCGGCCGTTTCGATCCTGAATGTTCATTTGGGCATCGAGCGGCCGGGGGTTTGACCGAGACAGCAATGCCAGGCTCCGGCTCCCTCGATTTCGGCCCTTTCGAAAGACTCTTTGGGCTCACCCTGAGCGCGTCCCAGCAGGCTCAGACTCGTCTCTATCTGGAGCGGCTCCGGAAGTGGGGCCGAGTCATCAACCTGTCGGGGCGCCGCAGTACCGAAGAGTGGTTGAGGTTGGATTTCTTCGAGTCTTTCTGGTTGGCGGACCACCTGCTGGCGGCTGAGGAGCGGCTGCTGGACGTCGGAAGCGGCGCCGGCTTTCCGGGGCTCGCCGTCAAGATCCGCCGGCCGGGCCTGGAGGTCGTTCTGATCGAGCCGCGGCTCAAGCGCATGGTGTTTCTCGAGGAGACGGCGCGGGCGCTGAGTCTCGAAGTGTGCTTCTTCCGGGGGCGAGGAGAAGCTTACCCGGGCTACCGGGCCGGGGATCTCGTGTCTGTGCGTGCGCTTTCCCCGGGGGCAGAGCTGGTCGAGTGTTGGCGCCGAAACCGGGTGCGACTGGTCTGTCTGCACGGGGATGTGTTGCCCGAGGGACTGCGGGGCTGGCAGACAATCCAGCGGGCGCAGGTTCCCGGTTCCCAGCGCCGCTTCGCCTCACTGCTCGTGTGAGCGGGGGTGAGCCGACAGACTGCGTTGGGTGGTGGTGGCCAGCCATTGTTTCACGTGAAACATTCCCCGGAGCGCAGGCCCCGGCAAGGCCAATCTGGCTTCTCCGCAGACCTGAAACGGCCTCCGATCTCGGGCATACAGCTCGCCCAGCGATTGGATCCGCCGGCACCGGAAATGTGTGCTATTCTGGACAACCTCATGGCACGGGTAATCGCCATCGCCAATCAAAAAGGGGGCGTCGGGAAGACCACGACCGCAATCAACCTGGCGGCTTCTCTGGCCGCCGCCGAGGCCCGGGTCTTGCTGGTCGACCTCGACCCTCAAGGCAACTCCACCTCCGGGTTGGGCCTGGACAAGAACCGGGTCGCGCAGTCTCTTTACGAGGCGCTGCTGCTGGAGACCGAGGCCCGCACCGTACTCGAGGCCACCGAGATCGAGACGCTGCACCTCTTGCCTTCCAATCGCCAGCTCATCGGCGCAACCGTGGAACTGCTGGACCAAACCGATCGGGAATCCCGCCTCAAGCACGTACTGACCGACCTTCTGGACGACTACAATTACGTGCTGATCGACTGCCCTCCCTCGCTGGGAATCCTCACCCTCAATGCCCTGGTGGCCGCTCACTCCCTGCTCATCCCGATCCAGTGCGAATATTTCGCCCTGGAAGGACTCACTGAACTGCTCAACACCCTGGACCGGGTCCGTCAGGCGTTCAACCCGGGCCTGGAAATAGAGGGAATCCTGTTGACGATGTACGATGAGCGCCTCAATCTCTCGGCTCAGATCCGAGACGAGGTGCAACGCCATCTCGGAGCGCATCTCCTTCAGACGATCATTCCCCGCAACGTGCGCCTGGCCGAGTCTCCCAGCTTCGGAAAGCCGATCCTCCTGTACGACGCCCGCTCTCGGGGCGCCAACTCCTACGTCCAACTGGCTCGGGAAATTCTGGCCCGGGCCAATGGAGCAGCCCCTTGACCCAACCCCAAAAGACTCCCGCGCAGGAGGTTTTCGATCGATGAAACGAAAAGCTCTGGGCAAGGGCCTGGATGCCCTCTTCGGTGGT
The DNA here is from genome assembly GCA_041630155.1 of Acidobacteriota bacterium. Taxonomy (GTDB): domain Bacteria; phylum Acidobacteriota; class UBA6911; order RPQK01; family JANQFM01; genus JBFGHG01. Next base: position 5,600 of record JBFKLX010000085.1, on the reverse strand, counting down.
CCAATCAGCCCTTCGGCGGTGTCTGGCCTGGTCCAGATTCCCCTGGAAGAGATCCGCCCCAACGACTTTCAGCCGCGTCTCCAGATTCAATCGGAAACCTTGTCGGAGCTGGCCGAGTCCATCAAAGAAAACGGTGTTTTGCAGCCCGTCATCGTGAGGCGCGCCGCTCCCGGGCCGGGATTCGAATTGGTGGCGGGCGAGCGCCGCTGGAGAGCCGCCCAACTGGCCGGCCTGGAGCGAATTCCGGCGTTGGTGCAGGACCTGTCCGATGAGCGGGCCCTCGAAGTCGCTCTGGTCGAGAACATTCAACGCGACGAGTTGAGCGCCATTGAAGAGGCACAAGCCTACCAGTTGCTGCTGGACCGCTTCTCCCTCACCCAGGAAGAAATCGCCGTCAGGGTGGGTCGCAGCCGCACCGCTGTCGCCAACACCCTGCGCCTCCTCAAGTTGCCCAAGCCCATCCAGGGCCTGGTCGTCGCGGGCCAGCTCTCCATGGGGCACGCTCGCGCCCTGCTCCCGCTCGCCGCCCGACAACAGCATGCCCTGGCCCGGGAAATCATGGCGAAAGGCTTGTCGGTGCGCCAGGTCGAGAGGCGGATTCAGTCCTCCCAGCAGCCGGCACGGCGAAGCCGTGCGCCGCTCGACCCCAACACTCGCGCAGCTGTCGGAAAGTTGGAGCACGCCTGGAAGACCAAAGTCGAGATCCGGCGCCACTCCAAGGGAGGCCGCATCATCCTCCATTTCTTTTCAGAGGAAGAACTGCAGCGACTGTACGAGGGGCTGCTCTCGGCCGTCGAGTGACTGGAAGTTGGCGTCACTTGCCGATACAGAAAGTGGAGAAGATTTGCCCCAGCAGGTCTTCCACCGTGGTCTCGCCCGTTACCTCCCCCAGGGCCCGCAGCGCGGTCCTCAAGTCCTCAACGACGAATTCTTCGCTGGCGCCGCCTCGCAGGGCCTGCCGGGCCGCCTCGACGGCCTGCCGGCAGCGCCGAACGCAGCCTTGATGACGCAGGTTCGTGATCAAGGGGCCCTCCGTCTCGACCCGGGTGTCCCGAACACACGCCTGGTGCGTCAACTCTCTCAGGGCTCCCACCCCCAGACCGGAACTGGCCGACACTTCCGCCCGGGCGAAACACGCGGACTCGACCTCCTCCGGGATCTGGATTCTCTGAGCCAGGTCTTGTTTGTTCACGGCCAGAATCACTGGAAGGGCCCCCACGCCGCTCAACAAGTTCCAGACCTCCCGATCCGACTCCTGAAAAAGCTCGGAGCCGTCGAGCACGAAAATCGCGACATCGACCTCGCCGGCCAGCCTTCGGGTCCGCTCGACACCCAGGATCTCGACTTGGTCGTCGGTCTGCCGAATACCCGCGGTGTCGATGAGGCGCGCACTCAGCCCCAGCAGGTCAATGGTCTCACTGACAGCGTCCCGGGTGGTTCCCGGGATGGCCGTGACCAGCGCTCTGTCTTCTTGAACCAGGGCGTTGAACAGGCTGGACTTGCCGGCGTTGGAGCGGCCCACGATGGCGACTTGGACCCCCTCCTCGATCAGGCGCCCAAAGCCAAAGCCCTCGACCAACCCCGAGAGCTGGCCATGGATTCCCTCCAATCGGCCACCCAGTTCCTCCAGGGCGGCCGGCTCGACCTCGTCTTCCACGAATTCCAGCCGTGTCTCGAGCTGACAGATCACCTCCACCAGAGACTCCTTGCAGGGACTCAATGCCCTCGCCACGGCTCCTTCGAGCTGCTCCCTCGCCACCCGGGCCTGGAACTGCGTCTGGCTGGCCACCAGATCGCGCACCGCCTCGGCCTGGCTCAGATCCATCTTTCCATGGAGAAAGGCCCTCGAGGTAAATTCTCCGGGCTCGGCGAGCCGGGCGCCCAAGACCAACAAGGTTTCAATCAGATGACGAACGACCAGCGGGCTGCCGTGACAGGAAATCTCAGCTGCGTCTTCGCCGGTGTAAGAGGCGGGCCCGGGAAACCAGGCCACAATTGCCCGGTCGATGGGTGTCCCCTGGGGGTCGTGCAGCTGTCCCAGGGTCAAGGTTCGTGGCTCGAGTCGTTCGTGGCCGGGAAGAACGTGCCGCAAAAGCGTTCGGGAAAGAGGCCCGCTGATCCGAATCAGCGAAAGGGCCGCCCGGCCGGGTGCCGATGCCAGCGCCACGATCGTATCGTTCCGACTCCCGTGCACCAAGATAACGCCAATGTCGATCTTACTGCGGCTCGATGATCACTCTTCGAAAGCGCCCGGTCCCCTGGCTGGTCGTCCTGACCCCTCTCTCCTCCGCCAAGGCCAAATGGATCACGCGCCGCTCTGAGGATGGCATGGGTTGCAGGCGAAAGGGCTGGTGGGACGCACGAACCTTCTCCGCCGCTTTCTGCGCCAGTAGCCGCAATTCCATCACCCGGGCGCCCCGGTAGTCCTCGCAGTCCAGAAGGTAATTATGCTCCCGCTGGTAGCGCCGAAAGAACGCCTGGTTGACCAGGTGATTCAGGGCATATAGCAGACGGGCGTTCTCTCTCAACACCACGTCGCTGTCCTCTCCCTGGAGAAGGACCGTCACCAGGTTCTCGTTCTGGTGACACTCCACCGTCAGCCGCAGCCGGGTCTCGGCGAGGCAACGTTCCACAAAGTCCCGCACTTCAGCAACAACCGATTCGCTGCTCTCACTCATCGCTTCTCACCTCGTCCGTGCCTTCTTTCGGGGGTTTCTCTTGGGCTTCGAGCTCGGCTTTTCCTCCTCTTCGGCGCTCCATTTCTGTATCGCCCACTGAAGAGCCATACCAAAGAGATTGCTGAAGAGAAAGTATAAGGCCAGCCCACTGGAAACCGAGAGGAAAATGAACGTGAACATGATCGGCATCAGCATCATTACGCGCCGGGTCGACGGGTCGCCCGTGGTGGGGCTGAAGTGCTGCTGAACGACCATGGTGAACCCCATTGCAATCGGTGTCACGTAATATGGGTCCGGTTTCGACAAATCCTGCACCCACAACATGAAGGGTGCACCGCGAAGCTCAACCGAATATGCCAGCATACTGTAGAAAGCATAGAGAAATGGCATTTGTATCAGCAACGGAAGGCATCCCCCTAATGGATTTACTCCGTGTTTCTGATACAATGCCATGATTTCCCGATTCATCTCCTGCTTTTTGGGGTCGTCCCGGCTCATCTTTTTGTAGCGTTCCTGAATCGCCTTCATTTTTGGCTGTAGCACGCTCATCTTCTTCATCGAGACGATCTGTTTGTAGCGCAGCGGCATCAAAGCCAAATTGATCAGGAAAGTCAGGATGATGATTGCCCACCCGTAATTCATGACGGTGGAGTAAATCACCTTGAGCAAAAAGAGGAGCGGCCTGACCAGCAAAGAGAACCAGCCGTAATCGATGAGCTGGGGAAGGGTCGCATCGATCTGGTCCAGTGTTTCGGGATCCTTCGGTCCGAAAAACAGCAACAGATTGGAGTCGCCCCCCAGAAGAGCATCGGCGGTCAGCAATTTTGTTTCAGTCGGTTCCTGGCCTTCCTCACCCGGCTGCTGCCAAATCCGGGGCGCCACACGAACGGCCTCGATGCCAGCTTCGTCCGTCAAGATCACATAGGTGAAATAGAGGCTGTCGTATGCGAGCCAATTTGCCTCCCCGAAGCGCAACACGCCCTCCGCATCCTCCACGCTGAGACGCTCCACCTCCCGGTTCGCCGAGGAGAACCAGGCCACGCCCGGAAACCCAAAATCGCCCGTCCGGACCGAGAAGAACCCTCCTGATGACGGCGCGGGAGATCGGCCGACGCCCGAGCCCAAGACCAGGAAGTGGCGGAGTTCGCGGCCCCGGCGTCGAACCCGGGACTCCATTTCGAGAATGAACCCCGATGCGGGAATCCGAATGACCCGCTCCACCTCCAAGCGGGCACTCCGGTACCAAAGACGCACCACGGCTGGCGCCTGCAGCACCTCGCCCTCCACGCTCACCCCAGAGACCTCGAAGGTGGCCTGCTTCAGCTCTTCGTCGATTTCCGGGTCTTCACTCCAAATTGTGAAGGGCGCCGGGACGTCTTCCGGCAACCCTTGGGGGATGAGTTCCAGGGGGTCCCCGTCCAGGCCCGCGAAACCAAACAGCCGGGCGCTCTCAAGCCCGCCTCCGCGAGTGTTCCAGGTCCAAATGACGTCCTGGTTTCGGATTTCCACCAACCGGGCAGTCCCCTGGGAGACTTCTCCCGGATCCTCTTCGACGACCTCCGGCTCTACTGGCCCAGAGGCGCTCACTTCCGGGACCTCTTCAGGGGTCGCCGTCTGGCTGGTCACGGGGGGTGGGGGGGGCTTGTGGGCGTCAGGGTACAACCATTGCAGGACCATGGGGGTCGCCAGCAGCACCGCTGTCGCCAACAACATGGCCAGCAGCAAGCGCCACTGCGAATCGGTATCACCTGGCTCGAATTGGTTCATAACTATTCACACCGGGCTCAGGGCACCGGGTCCGGTCCGCCTTTGGAGAACGGGTGGCAGCGCGCCACTCGTTTCACCCCCAGCCATGACCCGCGGAATGCGCCCCATTTCTCCACGGCCTCATACGTGTACTGAGAGCATGAAGGGTGGAACCGGCACCGCATGGGGAGCAATGGTGACACCCACCCCTGGTAGCCGCGAATCAAGAGTAGGACGATCCACTTCAGGCCTGCTGCCGCTGAGCTTTCCAACGCTGAACCGCTACACGAAATTCCTGTTCGAGATCAGTGAATCGAGTCTCGATGATCGAATGTTTGACGTTGACGACAAAATCGCAACAAGGAACAAGGGGCACTTTGTTCCTGCGAAAAACCTCTCGCAGTACCCGTTTCACCCGATTCCGAACGGTGGCCCTCCCGATCCTCCGTGATACCGTCAGGCCGAAGCGGTGGGTTTCCTTGGTGGTGGGGCGAATGTACAAGACGAATGACTCACTGTGAACCCGATCGCCCTCCCGATAGGCTCGCAAGAAGTCCTTCCTCTTGCACAGCCGCTCGAACTCCGAAGCTTCACCCCTCATCACTCGCGGACAACCTGGTTCTTCCCTTCGCCCTCCGGCGCTTGAGAATCACCCTGCCACTCTTGGAGCTCATCCTGGCACGGAAGCCGTGCTTCTTCTTCCGGCGCCGGTTGTTGGGCTGAAAAGTCCGCTTCATCTCGACTCGCTTTCACTAGTCAAAAAGCCAATAGTTTACCAGACTTCTACGCCCGTGAACAACTCCCGCACAGACTCGCCCGTTGCGGGCGGCGGCGCTGAAAGACTGTCCTGGTGCAGTCGCGGAGCGGACGAGGCCTTCCTGGCGATGGACCGCAACGGCCACGGGGTCATCGACGCGGCACCGAACTGTTCCGAAACTACACGCCGCAGCCCGCCTCCGAGGACCCGAACGGGTTTCTGGCCCTGGCCGTCTACGACCAGCCCCACAACGGCGGCGATGGCCGGATCAGCACCGAGGGCGGCGGCGTCGCTGATCTTCAGCTGTGGCGCGAGTGGAGCCACGATGGTGGGTCCCAACCTTCAGAAATGGGTATCCGGGATGATGGGACCGGTGCCTCGACTGGGCCGACCGCTCCCCCTTTTGCCGATACCCAGTT
>JBFKLX010000084.1:0-21909 GCA_041630155.1 Acidobacteriota bacterium | reverse complement strand
GCTCCCGCCCAGAGGTACCAGAGCAGGTCCAGATCGGGATCGGACCGGTCACGGAAACACCGCTGGATGACCGAATCCAGCTTGTCCATCATGGGCCTGCCCTGGTAGGGCCGGCCGTCGATGGACAGGGGGAGGAATTCCCCTCGTTCGTCCACGGCCAGGCAGCCGTGGAAGATGAGGGTCCGGTCGCGCACCACGTACATGCGGCCCTTCTTCTTGAGAAACAGCATGTGGCGCCAGAGTTTGTCGCTGGCCAGAAACGACTGGCGGATCCGGCTCATGCAGGCCTCCTCCTCGGGAGAAAGGGCGAGAGGGTCGGCCGGATCGACCGTCGGGAAGAGCTTGTCCCGCAGCGGATGCACGAGGCCGTCGACTCCCAAGGTCCCCCTGTTCCAGTCGACGCGGCTCATCAGGTCGCGATGCTGCATCTGCCAGTCGGGATTGCGGGCGATGGCCCGGCCCTCCAGTTTGAACTGGATCATGGAGATGGCCTTCTGCATGCGCGCCATGGTGACGGTCTCACGGAGGCCGTGGCCCTTGGGCAGGAAGATCTCGGCTGGATCCTCGGAGTAACAGTCGCGAACCAACTTCTCCAGCGGGGACAAAATGATTCCGTAGCCCTCCTCGAGCTGGGAGAGCCGGCGATAGCGCAGGGAGATCCGCAGCACGGTGGCGATCATCAAGTCGTGTCCCAGACAGGCACCCAGCCAGGTCACGTCGTGATTGCCCCAGGTGAAAGCGACACTGGGCTGTCTCAGGATGCTGTCGATGACCCGGTCGATGCGGGGTCCCCGGTCGCCGCAATCGCCGGCCACGATTAGCTCTCGCACCGTCAAGTTACGGATGGTCCGCGACACCTGCTGCAGGAAATCCAGGGCCAGGTCGTAGTCCACCAGGGTATCGAGCAGGGCGTCCAGGTAGCGCGTCTCCAGGGTCTCCGGCCTCTCGAAGAACAACTCATGGAAGAGCTCCCGGTACTCCTCGGGAAAGGTCCGGTCGATCTGCCGCACGGTGCTCCGCCGCGCCACGTAGCGCATGAGTTCGAACGCCAAGTCGACGCGATGGCGGAATTCATCCTTCAAGCGTTCACCGTCAACCAGCTCCTCTCGCAGGCGGGCGAAGGCTTCGCGGGGGTAGTAGAGGAGGGTCAGCAGGTCTCGCCTCTGCCTGGAGTCGAGCTTGTCCCGGAAGAGCTCTTCCAGCGTGGGCCTCAGGCTGCCGGAGGCATTGTGGATCACGTGCTTGAGCTTCTTCGCTTCCCCGTGAATGTCACTCAGGACGTGCACCGTTCCCTTGGGCAGGGTCAGCGCCGAACGGAGCCGTGCGATCTCGCACACTGCCGCCGGGAGCGTAGGGTATTGGCGGGCCAGGGACCGCAAGTAGAGGAGCTCGGAATCGCCTGGAATCGGAGTCGCCTCATTCGGGGGCATGGGAAGACCTTTCGTGTTGGGAGGGAAACCCGGAGCGTCGGGAAGTTGAGCTGGTAGCTTCGCTCTCGAGTCCGCTCACAGCTGGGCAGCGCAACGGCCCGCCCCGTAGAGGGCGGTCTTGGGATTGAGGATGACCCGGACCGGAATCTCCTTGACGAGCGGCGAAAGGCGGCCCTTGTCGACGAACGCCTGCATGAACGTGCCGTCCTTCATCCGGTCGATGATGCGGGGCGCAATCCCCCCTCCCACGTAGAGACCTCCCAAGGCCTTGCACTTCAGCGCCAGATTGCCGGCCTCGGCGCCGTAGAGGGACACGAACAGACGCATGGTCTGCTCACAGAGTTCGGAGCGTCCCGCGGCGGCGGCTTTGGAGATCGCGACAGTGGGATCGCCGTCCCGGATCTCTCGAGTCAGCCAGTCGGGCTCTTCGCCCCGCCCGGTGTCCCGCAGGAAGCGGTAGAGGTTGTGGATGCCCAATCCGGAGACGACGCGTTCATAGCTGACGTGGCCGAACTCCTTCTGCAGGTAGCGCAGCAACTCGAACTCCAGGTCATTGCGGGGCGCGAAGCTTGCGTGGCCCCCTTCGGAGGCCACGGGAATCCATTTCTTGCCGTCGTTGAACAAGAATGCCTCCCCCAGGCCGGTTCCCGCTGAGATCAGGGCTCCGTGGCCTTCCGGATAGTGGGTGCCCTGGTTGAGCGTGACCAGCTGATCTTCGCTGAGTACGGGAATGCCCCATCCGTTTGCCTCCAGGTCATTCAGCAGCTTGACCTTGCTGACGCCCAGCAGCTTCCTCATGATCCGGGCGTCGACCACCCAGGGCAGGTTGGGCGTCCGGCAGATGTCTCCCATCACTGGTCCGGCGATGCCGAAGGCCGCCGCCTGAGTTGCCTCGATGGACACCCCATCAGCCGTTTCGAGAAACTCTTCCACGACCTGTTCGAGGCCGGGATATTCGCGGCTCACGAAGGTCGCTTCGGCGACCGGGAGGAGGCGCCCTCCTTCCTCGTTGAAGACGGCCAGGTTTGTCTTGGTTCCCCCAATGTCTCCCGCCAGGTAGCGCATCCTTCTTCTCCGCTCTGCCAACAGCGCCAAGCGCCCAGAAAAATCAGCCAGACAACCTGAGATGGACCACCCTGAGCCCTGAGCCCCTGAGCCCGCTACGCCCTCCCCAGCCCTACTCAGCCCCCTTCAGCTCGGCGGCAGCGGCCTGATCCACGATGTAGACGAGTCTGCCGCCCTCCGGCTGAATCAGCTGGGAGGGCAGCCGGTCCGGGTCACTCGGACCTTCCAGGACCTCGTGCAAGCGATCGGCTTTGCCGGCGCCCGCGATCAGGAACACCACGTGCTCAGCGTTGTTGATGGCGGGGGCCGTCAAGGTGATGCGATAGGACTGGAATTTGTCCACGTAATTCTTGGTGACGAAGTCTCGTTCTTGAGCCAGAGCCTTGGTGCCGGGAAAGAGCGACGCCGTATGGCCGTCGTCTCCCATCCCCAGGTAGACCAGGTCGAAGCGCGGCAGCTGGCCGGGCCCCAGGCCGAAGTAACGGCGCAGCGTCTCCTGGTAGAGCGCGGCCGCCTTGTCCCGGTCCTGGTGGTCGGCGGGGATGCGATAGACGTTCTCTTTCGGGATGGGGACTCTCTCGAGCAGTGCCTCCCGCGTCATGCGGTAGTTGGAGTCCGCGTGATCGGGGGGGACGCAACGTTCGTCGCCCCAGAACAGGTCCACCTGGCCCCACGGAACCTGCGCGCGGAACTCGTCGCTGGCCAGCAGCTGGAACATGGTCTTGGGCGTCGAACCTCCGGAGAGCGCCACGCTGAAACGCTGGTTTTCTCCGGCTCGTTCGCTCGCCATCCGGACGAACAACTCGGCGCCCCGGCGGCTGACTTCACCGGCATCTTTGCAGACAATGAATTCTCGACCCATCTCAGACGCTCTTTTCTTCTCGAGACGAAATTGGACGTCGATCCGGCCTCGATACCCGATCAGACCAGGCTGGGCGCGGCCGCCAGCGACTGCTCGTAGACTCGATCGTGCCCCAGCACTTCGAGCTCGCGGGCCAGCAGGTAATCTTCAGCGCGCTTCTGGTAGCGCTGGATCTTGCCGGCACGGGTACTGGAGCCCAGGCGGATTTCCTGCTGAACGTGGGAGCGGTCCTGAGACAGACTCACCCGAAAGGAGGCCGTCGGATCGCCCCCGGCCACCAGCTGGACGCTTTCCAGGCCGGGTTCTGCGGCAGTGGTCTTGACGACGATCTGAATGGGCCGGCCCCCGGCGTCCAGCCGGACCTGTCCGGTCCTGGCCTCGGGCCACTCGAACTTGCCCAGCGGCTTCCAGCCGAGCCGGGCAGTGAACCAGGCAGCCACCAGCAACGCCTGCACGGGCAGGGCCTCCTCGCGCCTGCGGCCGCACACGATTTCCATGTGTCCCAACCGATCCAGGTGGGACCGGTATTCGGGGACGTCGTAAAAGGCCGCCAGCTGGCGGCGAAAAGGGCTCAGTCGGCTCCAGGCCAGGTCGCTGAAGGCGTGCTCGGCTTTGCGACCCTGGACGAACTCCGCCATCTTGGGCAAAGTCTTTGAGGGATCGGAAAAGTACGCCGAGTCCAGGATGACCCGGTAGGCCAATTCGACCAATTCCTGAAAGACACTGTCCTCGAAATCGGGTTCTGCCCGCCACCACAGGGCGGTCTCCAGGTCCGACACCAGCAACGGGCGAACCGCACTGGGGAGCTGCTGAACCCGCTTTCCAGCGGCCGTCACCAGGATCTGCTCGCTGCAGACTTGCTGGCGTCCTGCCCCCGCGGAGTGACACAGGCTGCTCACGCTGGCACTCAGAGAGTCGGCGGGCGCCTCCGGCTGGGAGAGAAGCACCAGGGAACGGCTGGGGTGGTCGCTGGTGACGGCGGAGATGACCTTGGCGATCTCGCTGGCATCCACCCTGGGAGCGTAGGCGATCAGGTTCAGCACGCAGGCACGGGTGACTTCCTGTCCCTGCTGCTCGAGAGATTCTTCTGCTTTCTGCTGCCAGAGACTCCGAATCTCCCGTTCGAGTGCCGGGACGTCGATCCCGGCCGTGGCTGTCTGATTGTTGTCCATGATGACTCCAGAATCGATTCAAGAAAAATCGAACCGGTCTCGCCGCCGGCCTCCGTGTCGAGCCGCGGCGAGGCGAACTCAGGGCCGGCGCCACTGGCGCTCTTCACTGCCCAGCCAGTCGTCGGACTCCTTGGGGCCCCAGGATCCGGCCGCGTAGTTGGGAAACTTGTCGCCGGCCGCCTCACTCCAAACGTCCAACACGGGCATCAGCAGCTCCCAGGAGGCTTCCACCATGTCTCCGCGGGCGAACAGGGTGGAGTCCCCCAGCATGGCGTCCAGGAGCAGGCGTTCGTAGGCCTCCGGCGACTTCTTTCCGAACGAAGTGCCGTAGTCGAAGTCCATGTTGACGTTGCGAATGTTGATGGCCTGGCCGGGCAGTTTGGCTCGGAACTTCACGGTGATCCCCTCGTCGGGCTGGACTCGGACGATCAGCCGGTTGGGCTCGGTGGGCGAGCTGGCCTCAGTGTCCACGAAGAGCCCGTGAGGCACTCTCTTGAACTGGATGGCGATCTCGGAAATCCGCTTCGGCATACGCTTGGCCGAGCGCAGGTAGAAGGGCGTACCGGCCCAGCGCCAATTGTCGACGCAGAGCTTGACGGCCGCATAGGTGTCGGTACTGGACTGGGGGTCGACCTGATCTTCTTCGCGGTACCCCTTGACGGGCTTGCCGTTGATCGAGCCGGCGCCATACTGGCCGCGCCTGGCGAAATGCGGCACTTCCTCGTGACTGAAGGAGCGGATTGCTTTGACCACCTTGGTCTTCTCGTCGCGCACATCATTGGATGCCAGCGACACGGGCGGCTCCATCGCCACCAGAGTGAACACCTGAAACAAGTGGTTTTGAATCATGTCCCGGAGCGCACCCGCCTGCTCGTAGTAGCCGCCCCGCTTCTCCACACCCAGGCTTTCGGCTGCGGTGATCTGCACGTGTTCGATGTAATGATGACTCCAGAGAGGCTCGAAGATGGAGTTGGCGAAGCGCAGGACCATGATGTTCTGCACCGTCTCTTTCCCCAGGTAGTGGTCGATGCGGTACACCTGATCTTCTTCGAATACCGAGAGGACGTCCTTGTTGAGCGCACGCATGCTGTCCAGATCACGCCCGAACGGCTTCTCGATGATGATCCGCGTCCAACCCTTTGAATCGTGCAGCTGAACCTGACCCAGGGCCTTGCAGATCGGCGCGTAGAGGCTGGGAGGCGTGGAGAGATAGAAGAGCCGGTTTCCGGAAGTCCCCCGATCCTTGTCGATCTGGCTGAGCAGCTGATCCAGATTCTGAAAGCTGTCCGGCTTGCCGGGGTCGCTGGGGTTGTAATAGATGCCCGAGACGAAGCTGTCCACCAGGTTGGCGTCCTGCGGCCCGACGTCCGCGAACTCCTCGATGGCGCTCTTCATCTTGTCTCGGAACTCGTCGTGACTGAAGGGGCTCCGAGCGGCACCCACAACCGCGAAACTGGCCGGCAGCAGGTTCTGTTGAGCCAGGCTGAACAGGGCGGGAATCAGCTTCCGCATGGTGAGGTCGCCGGAGGCGCCGAAGATGATCACCGTGCAGGGTTCGGGCGTGCGTTCCAGGCGCAAACCTTCACTCAGAGGGTTCTTCAAAGCAGCAGTTTCCATAGTCCGTCCTCCCACGTCAGGTGGATGCTCGGAGCGGCTTCACCCGAGGCGCGCCGCTCCGATGAATCGAGCCGTCTCGACATGCTTCAGCTCTGGCCGGTGATCCCCACCCAGTCGGTGTGCACGAACTCACCCGAGGGGTCGTCGACCCGCTGGTAGGTGTGGGAGCCAAAGAAATCGCGCTGAGCCTGGGTGAGATTCAGCGGCAGATTGGCGGTGCGATAGGTGTCATAGTAGGCCAGGCTGGCCGAGATGGCCGACAACGGAATGCCCAGTTCCTGGGCGGTCTGAACGGTTTTCCGCCAGCGCGGCTGGGCATCCATCACCCAAGCCCGAAAATCGGGATCCATCAAGAGGTTGGGCAGCTGGGGGTTGCGCTGATAGGCCTGCTTGATCTTGTCCAGGAACTGGGCGCGGATGATGCAGCCTCCCTTCCAGATCCGGGCCATCTCGCCCAGGTTGATGTTCCAGTCGTAGTGATCCGAACCCGCCTTGATGAGGGCCATGCCCTGGGCGTAGGAGCACACCTTGCTGGCATACAGTGCGTCGTGGATGCACTGAATGAACTCCTTCTTGTCGCCCTTGAAGCTGGCCGAAGGGCCGCTCAGGACTTTGCTGCTCGACACCCGCTCGTCCTTGAGCCCCGAAAGGAAACGAGCTTCGATGGAGGCGTGAATCGTGGGGATGGCCACTCCGACGTCGAGGGCCACCTGGGAGGTCCACTTGCCCGTGCCCTTCTGTCCCGCCTTGTCCAGCACCACGTCGACCAGCGGCTTGCCGCTCTTGTCGTCATTGACGGTGAAGATCTTGGAGGTGATTTCGATCAGGAAGGAGTTGAGCAGTCCCTCGTTCCACTCCGCGAAGATGTCTCCCATCTCCTGGGTGCTCAAGCCGAGGGCGTTGCGCATCAGGTCGTAGGCCTCGGCGATCAGCTGCATGTCGCCGTACTCGATGCCGTTGTGGACCATCTTGACGAAGTGGCCGGCGCCGTTGGGGCCGCAATATGAAACGCAAGCGCCGTCATCCACCTTGGCGGCCATCTTCTCGAAAATGGGCCGTAGTTCCTCGTAGGCTTTCTGGTCTCCGCCCGGCATCATGGAGGGTCCCCACAGGGCACCCGTCTCCCCCCCGGAAACACCCACACCGAAAAACTTGAGCCCTTCCTTGGACAGCGTGTCTTCCCGGCGCATGGTGTCCGGGAAGTACGAGTTGCCCCCATCGATGATGATGTCGCCCTGGTCCAGATGGGGCTTGAGCAAGTCGATTGTCCAATCGACGGGCGGGCCCGCCTTTACCATCATCATGATCCGGCGGGGACGCTCCAGGGCTTTCGCGAAGTCTTCGACCGACTTGGTGCCCGTGACACGCTTTCCCTGCGCCTTCTTGTTGCAGAACTCGTCCACCCACTCGGTTTCTCTGTTCCAGACGGCGATGGGAAAACCGTTGCGCTCGATGTTGAGGGCTAGATTCTGGCCCATCACTCCGAGCCCTACCATTCCAAATTTTGCATTTCCGTTAGACATCGTTCATTCCCCCTAGAGTGGATCAATTCAAGCCACGCCGCCCCCTGCCCGCGGGCTGGGGCGGCGTGGCTGCTCGTACTGGTTCATGGTGCGGCCGGCTCAGACCGCCTGCCGTACACTGTCCGCCAACGCCTGCAAGCCGGCGGCGACATCACTGCCGAGGTTGACGTTGATGGCCCGTCGATTCCGCTTGGCCAGCGAGTGGAAGTCCCCCAGTGCCTGCGCCTGCTTGAGCACACTGAAGGAGTAGCTCTCTCCCGGGATCGGAAGCTCCTGGGCGTCGTTGATCGTGATCTGCAAAAAGACGCCGTTGTCTCCACCCCCTTTGTGGAGCTGGCCGGTGGAGTGAAGAAAACGCGGACCGTAGCCCACTGTCGTGGCCACCTTGCTCGAGTCGCGAATTGCGAGGCGAATTTTCTCCAAGAGCTTGTCGTGTTCGGGAGTTTCAGGCAAATACGCCGTGATCGCCACATAGTCGCCCGGTTTCACCCGCGCCAGGTGGGCGGTCAGGGTGTCGGTGAGACCGCCGCCCGAGCTCGACGCCAGGACGTCTTTGGTCTCGGCGCTGCAATACACGGCCGCACCGCCCTCTTCGGTCAGCTTCTCCAGAGAGGGCAAGTTGCCCTGTTGTCGATAGGTTTCCAGCAGGGCCTTGGTGTTGTCCTTGCTCTCCTGGACGTTGGGCTGGTCGAAGGGGTTGATCCCGACTATGGCCCCGGCAATGGCCGTGGCGAACTCCCAGAGGAAGAATTCCCGGCCCAGGCTCAGTTCGTCTTGCATGACGTGACGGATCACGGGATGCCCGGCCTCCTCCAGCTCCTTCAACTTGGCTTCCAGATCCGGGTTGGCGCCTCCATCGGTCGTGATGTAGACGAATACCCGGTCGTTGCCGTAGACGGCGGGGTCGCCCAGTGGCTCTCCGGCGACTGGCAATATGCCAGTGCCCTCTTTGCCCGTGCTCTCGGCGATCAGCTGTTCGATCCAGAGACCCAACGAATCAATCGGCTTGCCTGTCACAAAGGTCACCTTGTCGCGCCCCTTCTTGGCCAGGACGCCCAAGATGGCCCCCAGGCGGGCGCCGGGGTTCTCGGCTGCCGGGACCGTGCGCTCGCAGGCCTGGCTTGCGCGAAACGCTCGTTCCAGGATCTCCTTGACGTCGATCCCTTGAAGGGCCGCCGGCACCATGCCGAAATAGGAGAGAGCCGAGTAGCGGCCGCCGATGTCGGCCATGTTCTGGAAGGTCCGGCGGTAGCCGTCTCGTTTGGCGATTCGTTCCAGCAATGAACCAGGGTCCGTGATGGCCACGAAATGCTTGCCGGCCTGATCTCCTTTCAGCTGCTTCACCTTGTCGTAGAAATACTGCTGAAACATCAGGGGTTCGGTGGTCGACCCAGACTTGCTGGCCACGATGAAGAGCGACTTGTTCAGGTCGAGGGACTTCTCGGTGCCCGCCACAGTTGCCGGATCCGTGCTGTCCAGGACCAGCAGCTCAGGATATCCTTCCCGCTTGCCGAAGGTTCGGCGAAACACTTCGGGGCAGAGGCTGCTGCCACCCATCCCCAAGAGCACGACAGACTGGAACCCGTCTTTACGGATCCGTTCGGCAAAGGCCTGGAGTTCTCCTGCATGCTCCAGCAGGGTCTCGGGGACGGTCAGCCAGCCCAGTGCGTTCTTGATAATCTTCTGGTGCTCGGGATCGCTCTTCCAGAGGGAGGCGTCTCTCCGCCAGAGCTTCCGAGTCCACCCCTCGTCCTGAATCCTCTTGATCGCGGCGTCGACCTCCCCCTGGTATCCACCCAGCGATGCTGTCTGGCGCTGGACGATGCTCTTGCGCGCTTCTTTGCGCTTGCCTTCGATGGTTTCGAAGAGAGACTTGAAGGGGTCGACGAAGGCCTTGACTGCGGCAGTCAGCAACTCGCCGGTGTGCTTGTCGAGGTCGACTCCGACGGCGGCCAGCTCCTGCATGACCTTTTGGGCCCCGTCCACGTCGTGGGTCAGGGTCTTTCCCTTGACCCGGCCGTGGTCCCGGTAAGCCGAGTAGGTGGCGGGCGGAACGGTGTTGACGGTGGTCGGGCCGATCAGCTCCTCGACGTAGACGCAATCCCCGTAATTGGGGTTCTTGGTGCCGGTGGAGGCCCACAGCAGGCGCTGGGGCAGGGCTCCTTTCGCTGCCAGCTTCTTCCAGCGGTCACTACCTTCCAACTTCAGGTAATCCTGGTAAGCCAGCCTGGCGTTGGCCACGGCTACTTTTCCGAGCAGAGCGGAGAGCCGCTCTTTCTGTGATTCCTCTGAGGAGCGCCGGATCTTGAACTCCAGTTCGTTGTCGACCGAACTGTCGATGCGGCTGACGAAGAAACTGGCCACCGAACCCAGATGATCGATGGGATGGCCGGCTGCCGCCCGCCGCTCCAGGCCCTTGATGTAGGCATCCGCCACGTCCAGGTACTGCTGGCGGGAAAAAATCAGCGTGACGTTGACATTGATCCCCGAGGCGATGACTTCTTCGATGGCAGGCAGGCCTTCAGGCGTAGCGGGAATCTTGATCATGACGTTGGGCCGGTCGATCCACTTCCAGAGCCGCTTGGCGTCTTTGATGGTGCCCTGCGTGTCGTGCGCCAGTTCCGGTGAGACCTCGAAACTGATGTAGCCGTCGACGCGGTTGGTCCGGTCGTAGATCGGCTTCAGGGCGTCGGCAGCGCTCTGGATGTCTTCCACCGCCATGATCTCGTAAATCTCTGCAGTCGGCTTGCCCTGGCGCGCCAGGTCGGCGAGGGCTTCGTTGTAGTCGGTGCTGCCGGCGATGGCTTTCTCGAAAATAGCCGGGTTGGAAGTCACTCCGCGCAGATCGTCTTCTTTGATCTTGGCCTGAAGGTCTCCCGCAAACATCGAGCGGCGAATATTGTCGTACCAGATGCTCTGTCCGAGCTTCTGTAACTCAACCAATGGATTGGACATTTCGTTCCCCCTTTTTTAAGTAGAACCAAAACTTGAAGTCAAAGGAGCGGCATCTGGCAAAACCGGCCCGGCTGCCCGCGCCGGAGCCACCGTCCTCCGTGGCTGAGGCGCTGACCTAATCCTGGACCCGAGTGGCGCCGGCGTCAACCACGGTGCCGCGTTACTCGCTCCGTCAGTCCTTGCCCAAAGCTGGTCGTGGCTTCCCTTCCAGGACCGCTTTGGCGGTATCCACCACGTTGTCGACGGTGAATCCGAAGGCCTCCAGCAGTTTGGGCAGCGGCGCCGATGCGCCGAAGTTGCGGCGGGCGATAACGGCCCCGTCCAACCCCACGTAGCGGCGCCAGCCCAGCGAGGTCCCGGCTTCCACCGCAATCCGTTTCCGGACCGAAGGAGGCAGAACCTTTTCCCGATATTCCCTGGGCTGCCTTTCGAACAACTCGAACGAGGGAAAGCTGATTACCCGAGCTTTGACTCCCTCGGCTTTGAGTTTCTCGTAGGCCGCGACGCACCACTGCACTTCCGACCCCGTACTGAACAGAAGCAGTTCGGGCGTTCCCTCGCAATCGCCCAGAATGTAGGCTCCTTTGTGCAGCCCCTTGGCACTCCCGTACTTGCTGCGATCCATGGTAGGCAGCTCCTGCCGGCTCAGGATCAGCGCCGTGGGATGGTCTTTCTGGCCCAGGGCGAAACGCCAGGCTTCGGCGACTTCGTTGGCGTCGCAGGGCCGCAGCACGACCAGGTCCGGGATCGCCCGCAGCGATACGAGATGCTCGATCGGCTGGTGGGTCGGTCCGTCCTCGGCGACACCAATACTATCGTGCGTGAAGATGTGAATGACCGGGAGGCGCATGAGCGCCGAGAGCCGGATGGCAGCCCGCTCGTAGTCGGAGAAGATCAAAAACTGCGAGCCGAAGACGCGCAGCTTGGACAAGGCCATTCCGTTGAGGCACGCCCCCATTTCGTGTTCTCGGATCCCGAAGTGGAAATTCCGCCCAGAATATTGACCCGCCAGAAAATCGCCGCCCTCGTCGATCCGCGTTCCGGTGGAGGGCGCCAGGTCGGCCGAACCTCCGATCAAGTACGGAATCTTCTTGGCGATGGCGTTCTCGACACTCCCGCTGGCTTTTCGCCCCGCCACGCCCTTGGGGTCGGGCGGGAACTCCGGGATCTCGCTGTCCCAGCCCGGAGGCAGTTCCCACTTCTGCATGAGCTCGAGTTCTTTCGCCAGGTCGGAGTGGTCCTTGCGGTACGCTTCGAACCGCTTCTTCCACTCCGCCTCCGCTTCCCGACCCCGGTCCACAGCTTTTCGCATGTGGGCCTGGACGTCGTCGGGCACCAGGAACTTGGCGTCCTGGGGCCAGCCGTAGTTCTGCTTGGTGAGCCGGATTTCCTCGTCCCCGAGTGGCGAGCCGTGGGCGCCCGAGGTGTCCTGCTTGGTAGGTGCGCCGTAGGCGATATGACTGTCGACGATGATCAGCGAGGGCCGCTCGTCCTCCTTGTTGGAAACCTCGATCGCTTTGGTCAGCCGTTCCAGGTCGTTGGCATCGCCCACCCGCTGCACGTTCCATCCGGCGGCAATGAAACGCGTGGCCACGTCCTCGGAGAATGCCAGTGCGGTGTTGCCCTCGATCGTGATGTTGTTGTTGTCGTAGATCCAAACCAGATTGTCCAGTTCGAGGTGCCCGGCCAGGGAGGCGGCTTCATAAGAAATCCCCTCCATCAGACAGCCGTCCCCGCACAGCGCGTAGATTCGGTAATCCAGGATGTCGTGACCGGGTCGGTTGTAACGCGCGGCCAGCCACTTCTGGGCGATTGCCATGCCCACGCTGGTGGCGACGCCTTGCCCCAGAGGTCCGGTCGTCGTCTCGACTCCCGGGCAGTGCCCATACTCCGGGTGTCCCGCGCACTTGCTGCCCCATTGCCGGAAGTTCTTGAGATCCTCGAGAGGCAATTCATAACCGGTGAGGTGAAGAATGCTGTAAATCAGCATGGACGCGTGGCCGACCGAGAGGACGAAGCGGTCGCGGTTGGGCCACTGTGGATTGGCCGGGCTGTGATTCAGAAAGCGGTCCCACAAGGCGTAGACCACAGGCGCAAGCGCCATCGGCGTTCCCGGGTGTCCCGAGTTGGCCTTCTGTACTGCGTCCATGGATAGAGTGCGGATCGTGTTGACACATTTTTGATCGAGCTTGAGGTCCCCACCTTGATTTCGTGCGCTCATTGTCGCTTTCCTCCCGAGTAAATCCCCATAGACCCTGCCGCATGTGACAGGCCCTTCGCCACAGATTTGGCAATCTGCTGTTTCCGAATGCCACCGATTATCGCTTGTGGTCTGATGAATGTCGACCCCCTTTCTTCAACTTTTTCGTCACAGCTTACCCGCAGCTTTTCCACAAACTGGGAGGACCGTTTCGGGAATGAAAAATCGGCTGGCGTCGGTCGGGACGAGACCCACCTCCGGCTGCGCCGCGAGGAGAACCGTCAGGTGCTCAGCTGGGCGGCTGTGCAAAAAAGAGGCCGGCATCGTTGCGGGATCGGAAACCGGTGTTCGGCGCTTGCCGGCCCGCGTCTGGTCGAGACGACTCCCGCCTCCTGCCAAGCCCCCGAGGGGACGGGCGGTTCTATGGGCGCGCCAAGAGTCGCTTCCATGCCCCCGGATATCGGGCGGCCCGGGCTCGGATCTTCCCGGCGAGATGCTTGGAAACACCCCGCTGGGCTGCCACGGCGGTGGCCTGCTGCGCGCTGGCGGCGCTCTGCAGGAATCCGCCATTGGGCACCGCGTCGGTCGGACCGAGCGACAGGAGTTGCGGGAAGGTGGTCCCGAAGACGGCGGCCAGATTCACCTGGCCATCGTCCTCCAGCAGAGAGAGCGGGATGGAGAAGCTCAAATCGTACGGGCCGAATTCCACGGGCACACGCGCCAACAGGACGTATTGCTCTTCCTCCACTCGATAGATTTCGACGCCGCCGGCCGCTGTGTTGTACCGGAAGAAATCGACACAAAGCTCGGCACCCAGACGCGAGGAATAGGGGGAATTGGGTTCGGTAAAGGAGACCAGGCCGGTGGAAGCATTCTGGTCCAGGTCCAGATCGATGAATCCTGCAACGGCGTCGATCGGATTCTCGTCACCGTCGCAGATGTCGGCCAGATCCGACTGCTCGCAAGGGGAAATCGTATCCGAGAAGCTGACCCGAATATTCAAATTGGTCTCATCCGATTCGGCTGCCAGCTCGACGATGTCGTGAACCAGCCCTTCGAAGAAGTTGAAGGTGTCCAGAGCAGGATCAGCCAAGAGCCCCGCCGGAGCACCCGGCGAATTGACGGCCCCCTGCTGATAGAGGTCGGGAACCGTCACCGCGGTCACGGCCACCGCGGCGCCCGCTCCGGCGGGCGTCCCTCCCGAAGACCCGCTGAAAAGGACGGCCTCGCTGTTCAGATGAGGATTACCGGCGGGGAGAAAGGCCAAGCCGGCCAGGTCCGAAGTATCGAACCAGGCCAACGGTTCCGGTGCGGCGGGATCGATCAGCACCAGGCGATCGGCGCCGCTTTCGGCAACCAGCAGGTGAAACGAACTCTGGCAGGCCGAATTGGCGCGCTGCAACCCCAGCAGCGACGCCGGGGCGAGCAACTCTGCCCGCACTTGCCTTGAAGAGCCGTCAGCGGGAGTGAACTCCCAGATCTCTCCGGCAGCGGTGTCCGAATAGTAGACCGCCCCTGTGCAGCCGTTCACGGCCAGCCCGCCGATGTCGGCCCGCTGAATGATCCGGGCGGGCGGTGAACCGTTTTCCTGCAAACCGGACACCAGGTCCGACTCGACCAGCACCCTGGACAGGCGGGTCACCCCGGCGGCATCGCCGATCAGATAGGCGCCCGACAGGGGATCGTGCGCCAGGGGTCCTGGCTGATCCAGGCCGGTCAGGACCTCTCGCAGCTGGCCGTTGCCCGGATCGATCCGCAGCAGCCGCCCCGATGCGCCGCCCGTGGCCAGTAAGTATTCGCTCCCGTCGAAGGCTTCGAAGGGCTCCAGTCCCCGCAGGTCCTCACCCGCCACCGAGACCACGGTGAGCGGCCCCTGGGCCGTGATCTCGATCAGTGTGTCGCGCTCAGCAGCGGCGCCTTGCGGCCCGGCGCCGGATGCCCCAGCCACGGACGCGACCACGGCGAACAATCTCCCCGTGCCCTCCAGGTACGCCAAAGACCCTACGTCGTCCAGCCCAGCTGCAAGCGCCGAGCCGGCCAACAAGTCGACTGTCGCCCCGGCTTCTCGTCCCGACAAGCGGGCGGCCACCGTGACCGAGCCACTGCTGGACAAATCGTCCGGCGCCGCGTAGAGCCCGCCGGGATCGACCGTACCCAGGGAAGGGGGGGCGGTCAGATTGCCGGTGACCTCCCAGGTCGGATCGCCGGCCGCCCCTTCCGCTTGAAACTGTAACGTCTCAGACTCCCTCAGAACGGCAAATCGGGGGTCCAGAGCCAAGCGGGCGATCCCCGCATCGGGCTGGTAGCCGTCGGGAGCCGGCTGCGGGGGAATGTTGGCCAGCACCGACCCGGTGTTGGTGCCGAACAAAGAGGTCAGGTAGATCGGAACGTCGCTGGACACCCAGATGACCCCGCCGGCCTGATTGGCTGACTCCGGGATGAGCTGGGTGATCAGTTGGCTGATGCGTTGCCCCGGAGCCAGTATGCGGTCGGTGCTTCCCAGCACGGCGCCCGCCGCGGTCAGGGCTACGAAGCGAACGTTGGCGGTCGTGGCAGAGGGATTCAGCCCAGCCACGCCCGTGAAGAAACCCAGAGTGGTGGCAATGTGCGAGAAGATCGCGCGCCGCTGAGCCTGCGAGACGGCCGAGACCGCCGCCACGGAGCCCACGGCGGGGACACCATACGAAACGTACCCGTTGACGGCCTGCCCTGTTGACTCCACCTTCACCCAGCCGCTGAGCGCTTCACTCCCGGTGAAGCCGAACATGGTTTCGACGTTCTCCCGGAGCGATGCCCCTCCCGTCAGCTGGCGCACCACCTGGTTGCGGGCCACCACGGGTGAGTCAAACGGCCGGCCGTCGGGCTGAAACGCGGTGAGAATCAGCGTCACTGTTTCCGTGGAGTAATTGACGACGCCGATTTCCATCAGCCAGGGGCCCCGAACGGCCAGCTGCGGAAAATAGATCGTGTTGAGAAACTCGGCAGCGGGGCGCGCGTTCAGCCCCAGCAGGTCGCCCGTCGGCCCCCGTACGAACTGAAAGCCCCCCACGTTGGTGTCTGATACCACCAGGAGGTAGGCGCCGTCAGAGAGCCCGGCCGCGTTGAAAGAGTCGCCCACGTCGATTCTCGCCGCACCCAGAGGCGGCATCGTGAAGTCCGTGGCGTCCGGGTCGATTTCCAGCACCGCGTCTCCGTCGATCAGCAACAAGTCGATCCGCGTCGAGAGATTCTCGGTGTTGATCAGATTCAGCTCGGTGGAGTAGCCGTCATCCACCCGGATCTGGTTGAAGATGATTTTGCGATCCAGCGGGGGGAGGTCAGCGCCGTCGAAAAGAGTGCCCGAGTCGTTCAAGAACAGAAAGAACCCGGTGATACCTCCCAGGGGACTGGTGGCGCGAAACCATCCCACGGTGTTGGCGCTGAGACCAGTGCCGAAGATCTGAGAGGTCAGCATCCCGATCTGCTGGTTGGCCGGCACCATCAGGTCGACAGGATTGTTGATTCCCGGCCCCTGCAGCATCGCGCCGCCGGCGCCGTACGCAGTGAGACGGAGCGGCGCATCCTCGCCGTTGGGGTTGACGAAGGCGACACCCGTGATCGTGCCCGGCTCGTTGGCGAGTCTCGGAAAATTCAACTCGCTCTCTGCACGAGACACGTCTGTCCCGACCAGAGAAAGGCTCCAACCCAGCAGACCCCAAACCATCCAGCGTCTCGAATTCGAACGTCCTTGCATCTGTTGACCTTCAGCTTTCCTGCAAGAGCCGCTCTCGATCCCCCGCCTCCTTCAGGCGGATACGAGTTCGAGGGCGCTCTGTTTCGCACCGAAGACGTAATCGTCTCTTCTTGGACGGGAAGAGTGCAAGTATTTCTCGAGGAGAATGCGGAGTGCCGGCCGGCAGAAGGGGGTGGGCCTCGGGAATTCACTGTTTCACGTTCGACGGTTCTCACACTGGTCGGCACTTCAGGCCCTTTTTCAGCCGGCAAAGGTCGGAGCCATGGTTCGCTCGCAACCAACCGATGGGCGATTCCGTACTAGTTGAAGCTGGACTGCGACGCGATTCTGAGAGCTCTTGCCCCTCAGGCGCGAGCCCAAGCTCCGGCGAGGTGGGCTGGGTGCTTCGATCTCGAGATTGGCCCCACCGGAGGGCGCGGAGTCTGGCTCACCGCTCGACTAAAGCTGAACGGAGGGTGTCTAACAACCTGAGACCAGTCGTGCCGTCAGCGAGACAGTGACATGAGGAGGGCATTTGTCATGAAGATTGGACTGAAGAAATGGAAGATCGGGACCGTTTTGGGAGCTGCGCTCTTGGCCGCAACCGCAGGGCCGTTCCTGCAGGCACAGCAGGAACCGGCGCCGCCGGCCGAGCAGCAGGAGGCCACTCCCGAGGTTCGAGAGTTGGAGGAGCAGATTCGCGAACTGTCCCGGCAGATCCGGGAACATGTCCAGGGCCAGGCGTGGAGGCAGCATCACGCCGAAATCGAGAGGCTCCAAGAGGAATTGCGTATCCATTTGAACAGTCCGGAATGGCAAGCCCAAATGGAGGAACTACGACGCCAGGTCGAAGCAGTGAACCAGGAGGTTCAGATCGACGCCCGGAAATTGAGCGAACAGGTCGAGGAGTTGACCAGCCGGCTGTCGGAGCGATTCTCCAAAGAAGACTGGACAGGACGCTCCCAACATCTCGAGGAGCTGGGAGAACGCCTTTCCCAGCAGCTCCAGCAGCATTTCGAGAGTGCCGAATGGGAGCAGCGCGTCCAGGAACTGGAACAGCGGGCCGAAGCCTTCGGCCAGCGAATCGCTGAGCGCTTCGAGGGCGCCGAGTGGGAAGCGCGCCTCCACGAGCTGGAACAGCGCATCGAAGAGCTGGGGCGCAGGATGGAAGAATACTTCCAAAGCCCCGAATGGCAAGAACGTCTGAGGCGGCTCGAAGAGCTGGCCGAACGGCTGGCCGGCAGCAAACAGCGAGAAGATCAATGACCCGGCAGCCGGCAACGCCGGGCAGGCGCCGGGGCGGCCGCACCATTTGACTTTCCCAGGACCGACGGCTAGCTTCTGCTGGTGGGAGCAGGGGCAAGGAATCGGCTCCCCCTGGAGATTCCCATGGCCGTACCGTTTCGAATCGGCGTTTTGCAGCTCAGCATGGAACCGGTGGAGGAGACCATTCGCATGGCACAGGCCTGCGAAGCAGCTGGTTTCGACACCTTTTGGCTGGCGGAGGCTTACCACTGGTGGCGCAAGCACTCGTTCGAAGCTCGTTCCTCCACCGCACTGACCGCTCTGATTGCCCGTGAGACGCGCCGCATCGCCATCGGCTGGGGCATCATCTCTCCCTACACCCGGCACCCCGCGCAAATCGCCATGGAGGCGCGGGTCATGCAGGAGGCGGCTGGCGAGGGACGCTTTCTGCTGGGGCTGGGAGCCTCCAAGATCTTCATGAAACACACGGGCGAAGGCGAGACCGGCAAGGTGGCCGGGCCGGCCGTGGCGATGCGGGAAGCGGTCGAGATCATTCGAGGCGCCCTGTCAGGGGAATCTCTGGAGTTCGAAGGCCGGGTCTTCCAGGCCGCCGTTCCGCCGCTGCCCGCCGACGCCCACGCGCCGCGCTGGAAAGTTCCCATCTACTTCGGTGCCACCGGACCCGTACTGCAACGCATGTCCGGTGAGATCACAGACGGGCTCCTGACGGCCAGCATCACCACGCCCGGATTCGTGCGCTACGCCCGGGAGAAGATGGAAGAAGGGGCGGCCCGGGCCGGCCGGGATCCCGGCAGTCTGGACCTGGGCTCAGTGATCGTGGGGAGTATCGACCGCGACTCGCGCCGGGGCAAAGGCGGTGCCCGTGAGATGGCGGCCATGTACCTGGCCAACAAGGTTCAGAACATCCGCGGCTCCGCCGACGTGATCTTGCGTGAAGCGGCGCTGAGCTTCGAGGAGATCCGCCCCATTGCGGAGGCAATGGAGTCCGGCGGCCGCCAAGCGGCGGCCCTTGCCGTCAGCGACGACATCCTGGAAAAAGTCTGCGCCATCGCCGGCACCCCCGAGGAATGCGTCGAGCGGATCGAAGAGTACCGCCAGGCCGGCTGCACTCATATCCTCCTGGAGATCTGGGGCGACAACCGCCTCGAACAGGCCAAGCTTTTCGGTGAGGCCGTCCTTCCTCATTTTCGACCGTGAGGAACCCTCCTTGCAGCTCGACCCTCCGTCAAGGCCGGGCCGTGGCCCGGACGGCGAGAGCGCGCAGCTCTTCGTCGGACAGCAGCGTACCGGATCGAGCGCTACGCTGCTTGACCGATGCCAGGAGCGTGGGAAGGAGAGGCTCGGGCACCTCCAGGCCAAGCTGCTCGAGCTTGATGCGGAGGTTGGCCAGGCCGCTCTTCTTTCCAATCACGACCGTGCGCTCTGCAGCAGCGCCCACCAGCTCGGCCGAGTAAGGTTCGATGGCTTCCGGCAGGTGGAACTGGGCGGCGACGGCGCCACTCTCCCGCACGAACAGGTTGCGCCCCACCAGGGGCTTCCAGGCGTCCACCTGGTAGCCTCCAGCCTGCTGCACCACTCGCGAGACCGGGCGGACCCGCGTCAGGTCCAGGCTGGCTTCGACTCCGTAGAGAGCCTGCAGCGCCAGCGCCACCTCAGCAATGTCGGCGTTTCCGGCGCGCTCTCCCATGCCGTTGATCGTCCCCTGAATCCACGTGGCTCCGCCGCGGACGGCTGCGATCGCCGAAGCCGTGGCCAGGCCGAAGTCGTCGTGGCCATGGAAATGGAGAACGACTTCCGGCCCCAGCCAGGAGCGCACCCGAGCGACCAGCAACTCCACCGCCTCCGGGCTGCAGGCCCCAATCGTATCCACCACCACTGCTTCCTGAGCACCGGCATCCCGGGCGGACTGGTAGAGATCTCTGAGGAACGTCAAATCGGCGCGCGTTCCGTCCACGGGAAAGAACGCCACCTGCATTCCTGCCGAGCCGACGAAGCGGACCGCCTCTCGAGCGCGCCGCTCTACCTCCTGAGGCGTCAAGCCGTACGCCTGCAGCTTGATGGCACTGCTGGGGACCTCGATCACGGTGTGCCGGACGCCCATCTCGATCAGGGGCTCCAGATCGGCCGGCACAGCCCGGGAAAAACCCCAGATCTCTGCACTCAGCTCGAGTTCGAGGATTCGGCGGAACGCCTCCAGATCGTCGCCGGACACCCGCGGGAAGCCCGCCTCGATTCGTTCCACCCCGAGCTCATCCAAGAGGCCCGCGATCTGGACCTTCTCCTCCGGAGTGAAGACGACCCCAACGGTCTGTTCCCCATCGCGCAGCGTGGTGTCGTAGAAACGCACCGGCCCCCGTCCCGTGAAAGGCCCGCGCACCTCCTCCCGCCGATTCAGCGGACTCGTCCAGAGCCTGGATTCGTCAAGTGGCACGAGCTGCCCTCCTCTCTTGTATTGGCGATCCCGACCGAGTCCCGATTCGGCAAACCTCGCCGGGGCAAACCTGGCCCCCATTTCTGGCGAGCCTTCCGCTGCGGCGCCGGGATCATAAGCGCCGACCGCGTTGCCCTTCTTCCCATGAGATCACCGGATTGCGCAGCACCCCGATGTGTTCGATTTCACATTCCATCACGTCGCCGGGCTTCAGATACCAGGCCTGAGGGTCGTCGCTGAACGCGGCAACTCCGGAGACCGTCCCGGTCGAGAGGACGTCGCCCGCGCTGTAGCCCATCGAGGCATAGTGCGCGATGATCTCCGGAATCGTCACGTGCATGCGGCTCGAGTGGGATTCCTGGCGCAGTTCTCCGTTGACTCGCAAGTGCATGGCCAGATCGTGTGGATCGGCGATCTCATCGGCGGTGACGATGTAGGGCCCCAGAGGGCAAAAGGTGTCGATCCCCTTGGAGAGGCTGAAGACCCCCGACTCCATCTCGCGGCGCTGGATGTCGCGCGCCGTGATGTCATTGAAGATCACGTAACCGCCCACGAAGTCCATCGCCTCCTCCGGCCCGAAATGCTTGCCGGTTTTCTTGACCACCACGGCCAACTCCAGTTCGTAGTCCAGCTCACGGGTGAGGTGCTCAGGATATATGACCGGTTCTTCGTGCCCGATGATGGCGTCGACGTTCTGAAAAAACACGATCCAGGGGCGTACGGGATGCGAAAAACCGGCTTTCTCGGCTTCCTCGTGGTGCTCCCGGAAATTCCCGGCCGTGTGAAAAAACTTGCGAGGCCGGATGGGCGCCCGCAGCCGGACTTGGGAGAGGACGTAACGAAGGGTCTCTCCCCTTGGCCCGGTAACGTCCGCGCCCTGTTCGACCGCATAGTCCAGGGCCTCGCGAGCAGCCTCCAGGCTCCGGGCGCCCCCTTCGAAGAGGCGCCGCATGTCGGGGGGAACTCGGGCCTCGGCCAGGCGATCGAAGGCGCTCTCGCCTTCCCGGTCAGCCAGGTAGAGAGCGTGCGCACGGTTGAGATCGATGATCGTCTCGCCGTCCAGCAGCGCTCCAATCCGCGTTTCTGCCGCTCGAGGTTCGAAGGTCACTAGCTTCATGGTCGGTCAGCTCCTGCCGGACCTTTCAAGGCCACGGTTTCCGGCCGCCCATTGTGCCAGCATCGCCGGCTTCAATCGAGTCTCGCGGCTCGAACCTGTGAGCCAGCAGACCGCACAACGCAAAGCCGAAAGCGTTGGCCGTGCCGTGCAGCAGCCACATTGCCGGGATGTCCAGGCGAGGAATGGAAACCCAGGCGCGGCAGCCGTAGAGGGCAGCCAGCAGCATGCTCGCTCCCAGGGCCAGCGCGGAGACCAACCTCAGTACTCTGAGAGCGGCCGGACCACGGAGCAGTGCCAGACGCAACTGCAGCCAGGCCGCGATCAGGCCGGCCAGAGCCAGCCAGCAGGCGGCAAACGCCTCCAGGCCGATGCCGGCTCCCAGCTGAGTCGCAGTGATCCCGGCAGCCACCAGCGGAACGCCGGCGACTACGCCGGCGACGCCCATCCGGGAGATCAACCCGTTCAAGCGCCGGCTCGCCAGTCCGGTCAGCAGCGCCAGTGCAAACCCGGCGTAATGGAAGTGCACCGCGGTGAGCAGCACGATGGTCGGCTCGAAGTC
>JBFKLX010000083.1:0-21920 GCA_041630155.1 Acidobacteriota bacterium | reverse complement strand
GCTAATGTAGTCCAGCGCACGTTCTTCATAGCTTTCGTTGCGCAGCCCAATCTGATAAGCCTCCTCCAGCGCGGTCTCCAGCGGTACACCCTGATCCAGAACGCGGAACGGCAGCCAAACGGCACCAACTCGATTTGCCGAGCCGCAATGAAACAGCGTGGCGGTTTCTTCATCGGCCAGTAACTTGCGGACTTTGTCGAACACCTCGTCGTTAAGCGAATCGGGTGCGCGAAACGGAACCTTCATGAACAACAGTTCGGCCTGTTCGACGGCGGATTGCTCATCCCACTCAATTTCACCATCGGTGCGGAGTGTGATCACGCGCTTGATGCCCGCGTCTTTAATTTTCTTGATATCGTCGGTGGCAAACTGCCCGGTCAGATATAAATCGCGGCATTTGTGTACGTTGCTTGTTTGTCCGAGTTCGGCCTTCTCAACTTTGGGTGCCTGACTCTTTTGGACCTCGCTGTTTGACTGTTGCTGTGCGATTGCCGCCGAGGTTACAAGGAGGCAAATCAGGCACACGTAAAAAAGTGAGATTCGTTTCATCATGATTTCGGGACTCGGTTGGGGCCGGATCGTTTCGACCCTGAGCAGATGATGTCGAGTCGCGTTTCCGTGGCAGCCTGCTGCGGCGGTCCCGCGCCCGACCCGCCCATGATTGTCCGGGGCGGCGAGTACCTCGCGAGGGGACTCGCCGCCAGCCGGGCCGATGTCGAGTCCTGCCTACCGGCGCACGGCCAGCGGCAGGGTGGAAATGGCGACGCCACCTTGAGTCTTCAACACGGTGGCGATGACTCGTCCTTGAACGGCCTCGATGATGATCGTGCCGTCCTGGAATTCTTCGGGGAGGGCCCCGAAATAGGTCTCGTTCAGGAAACGCGCCAGGTGCTGACCGGGCTGCAGGATGACGGGCTTGGTCGCCAGCGGCAGATCCGGTCCCAGCAAGGGGTCGATGATCTTGATGTTGACACGGGCTTCTTCCGTGCCCGGATTGGCCAGAGCTGCCGCCAACCCATCTCGAACACCGTAGAAGGTCGTGAAACGCGACCCTTGCCGTGAGGAGAACAGACTCACCTCAGAATTCAGTTCACCGGTTGCCACATCCACCAGTTGGTAGAGGACCAGACCGGTGAGCCGAACGCTCGAGTCGACTCGCCCCCATCCCACGGTCAAGCTGTCGTCCAGGGCTGCGAAGGGCAGGATCACCGACGACGAGGGCCCGATGAACAAGGGGAGAGCGGGGTCCCACAAATCGCCATCCAGCTGAACCGCCAGAGGCGCTCCCTGCGGGCCGAAAAACCCGATCGTGACATCGCTCGCCTCGTCGTCTGTGTTGTTGATGAGCACGATCACGGTACGGAAATGCTCGTCCAGAAGCGGGCCGAAAGCGACCTGGCTGAAGAACAATGGGGGAACGGCCACGCTCACGCCTACCTGCACCGGTACGGAACTCGCGTTGCCGTTGCCAACGATCAGCTCGAAGACGAGCTGCGCCGAACCCGAGGGAGTTTCGGGAGCCCGAAACATCCCCAACACCGTGTCGGCATTCAGGATGTTGACGGGCGGGCCCGACGTCTGGCGCCAGGAATAGGTCAGTTCGGGCGGCTGAGAGCCGTCCGGCAGAGCGCTGGAACTCCCGTCCAGAGTGACGACAGTGCCCTCCTCGACACTGTCTCCCGGCTGCAGCTGCACACCGTTCACCTGGGCCATAGCCGCCGCCGTGGGAATCTCTGCTTCATCCTCGATGACGAACGAGATCGAAACGGTGTCGCTGGCGCCCCCGTTGTCGGTCACCGTCAAATCGACTCGAACCGTGCCCAGCGTGTCCGGCGCAATGACCAGCCTCTGCACTCCTTCGCTCACCGGGCTCAACAAGGCACTGCCACGGCTCAGGGTCTTCTGCAAGCTGAAGCCGAAGCTGAGCGTCCCATCGCTGTCGGTGCTGTTGCGCGCGTCCAGGGTCACCTCGGCGGGGGAGGTCAAGGTGAGTGTCTGCCCCAGAGCCTCGACCGTGCCAATTTCTCCTGTGACCTGAAACTGGAGCCGGGCGGACGGCGGCGAGTTGTTCGGCGTGGCCGGGGCAGGCGTCATCACCAGCTCGACCTGGTAGCTGGTGCCGCAATTGGCAGCATCGCTGATGGTCATCTCCAAGAAGGCCGTCCGGTTTTGCGAGACCGAGGGGGTCGAGACTCGCACGGTCGCACTGTTGATGCCCGAGAGCGCACTGGGGTTGAGGACGCCTCCGCCATTGGCGACCCGCCATAGATAGGCCACCCCGCTGGCCACGATACCGTTCACGAAGACCTGTGTGTTGTCTGGATCGCGCCCATTGGACGCAGTGATCGAGGCCACATTGCCGCCGTCGATCGTGAAGCGGGCCGGTACGGTCGCCACCGCCGGTTGGTTGCCCGACTGGCTGCAGACGGTCTGCCCGGTAGCGGTGCCCGTGGGCGTTCCCGTGTCACCGCTGGGCGGCGGGTTTCCACCCCCACCACCGCCCTGCCTCACCGGCACGGTGATCGAGCTGGAGACACTTCCTACACCATCGGACACGGTGAATTGAAAGCGCAGATCCACCGACGCAGAGGGCGCCACGAATGTCGCGTTGCGCGTTCTGTCTCCGGACAAGTTCACCTGGTTGGAAGTCCCGGTCGTGCCCAGCTGCACCCAGGTGTAGGAGAGCCCGTCCGGGGCGTTTGCCGAAAGGGCCACGGTCTGCCCAAAATTCGCTGTGGGCGGGAGCGCGGAAAGGGAATTGATCACCAGAGGGGGCGTGGTGCCACCTCCACCGGAGCATCCATTCGGCGAAGCCATGTAGCCGATGAATCTCTCACTGAAGAAAATGAGGCCATCCTCGACCAGCGCCTCGATCGTGACCGTCATGGGACTTCCGGGCCTGGCCGTGACCCGCGGCACCGGAAAGCCGGGAGTGTAGGTCTCCTTTCCGAAAAGCACGAGGCTGCCGGGAGTGCACTCCTGGCCGTTTGCCAGACCCACCACCTGCCATAAAACCTTGACACTGGTGCCGTCCGGATCGCTACTGGCCCGGGCGTCCAAACCCAGTCCCTCTCCTGTCAGCCGGGGATCGTCTTGCGTGCCCAACTGGTTCGTGTCGACACGCAGGACGGGCCGCTGGTTGACTCCCACTACCGGGACCGGAATGTCGACCCCTACGGTATTCTCGCCGTCGCTCACGTCGACGCGTACGTCGATGGTCTGTCCCACGAAACTGGGCGCGGGATAGTTGGGGCCGACGGTCAAGGCAAGCCGAAGTGCGCTGCTGGGGCCCGTGACGACGTCCGGCTCGGTTCCGTCCGTCTGACGGAAGAAGGCGTTGCCGGTGGGATCGGACGTGATGGTCCAGGTATAGACCAGATCGCTTTGGGGAGTGTCTTCGTCGCTCGCGCGCACGATCATCTGAGCCCAGTCCCCTTCGCGGACGCTCCAACTGTCGGGCGGGTCGATGGTGGGCGGCAGGCCTTGCGCCGGAAGCGCCGCCTGACCCACCAGGAGAAAAACCACGAAAGCCGATGATTTCAAGAGCTTCATACAATTCACCTCAAGGCCTCAATGTCTCGGAAGCGAAACTGACCCCAAAGAATATTCGTCATCCATTCAGCCGGCTCCATGATGAATTGCTTCCGGCGTACTTCATGAAAGACGATAGTATACAACGCATCCGACTCTTGTGATAACGCAAGAGGCCGACGCGCGTCGAAAGTACTCTCGAGAGCTCGCAGCGTCAAGGACTCCCAGGCACTGTCGCCCCGGCGAGCCAGGACCAGGACTCGCGCCGGATTGAACGGATCCAACTCGGCGGCCATGACCAGCCGGGAGTCTCCCCGGTGTGCCAACTCGAGGTCGGCATAGCTGGACTCACTAGAAGCAGCCAGTTCGGTGAGAACCGGCTCCTCCAAATCACCTTCCGGGCCCCAAAAGAGCCCCTCGACCAGCCGCCCGCCACCCGGACTCCGGTCGGGCTTGGGGGCCAGCTTCTCACTCCACACGACTCCCACCCTCCCCCGCGAGTCTGCGAACAGCTCGTGCCCGGAAATCCGATGGGTCGTCGTGTAGAGGCGGCGTCCGCCCGAAAACGACTTTCCCTGGTCCCGACTGTGGGCCGTCCAGATTTGCACTTCCGGACCTCTCGCCCCCCTGGCCCGTAGGGTCCAGAGTGCGTGAACGATACCCCCATCGATGAGGAGCCGGGGATCGCTGTAGGCGGGACCGCGGTCGGAATGGACCGGCTGCGGCTGATCCAGCCAGCGCATTCCCCGGTCGAAACTCCGGTTGAATACGACGGAGCGACCTCCCAGCGTCTGGTCCAGCCAGAGCAAGGCGAGGTTGCCGTCGGGAAGCAGGGCAGCCTGAAGATCGGAAGAGCCTCTATGCTTGTCGACTGGAAAGTTGGGATCGGAAGCGGCCCAGGTGCGCCCGGCGTCATGGCTCACGAAGACCAGCACGCGAGCTCGAGGCTCCTTGGTGAGCTTGTTCCAAGAGCTGACCAGAAGGGTGCCCCGGCCGTCGCCGAAGATGTGTGCCGGGACCAATCCAGTTCCCGCGGAAAAGCGATGAGGCCTGGCCCACGCCTCAGCGCCCGGGTCACGCCGGGAATAAGAGACTTCGTAGACAGCCTTGCGGACGAGTGTCGTCCAGACGCAATGCAGAGTCCCGTCGTCATCGACCCAGAGGGAAGGCTGGAAATCATCCCTGTTGTCCACAGGGGAGATGCTCTCCACGACTGACCAGCTTGCTTCCGCGATCGAAAACTGGCGCAAGTAGATCGCCGTTCTCCCCCGGGAACCGCCTGTGAAGGCGACGATCCAATTCCCCTGGTGTTGGCGCATCGAGATCTCGGGGGAGTTCCAAGGCGCCACTCCGCTCAGCCCGGAAGGATTGAGCTCTTCCAGCTCGCGCACCGGCGCGAGCCCGGTCAAACTGGCAGCCATCAGGAGTCCGATCAAGACGCGCATGGATAGGGGCTTCCTTACTACTCTCCAGATGCAAAAAGGGGGGAGGAATACTCCCCCCCCCTTTTACAGAATGAAACTGGTTCCGGCCTCAGAGCCGGAACGACTCCGACGTTACGGGAATACCGGCTGTTCGCAAGCGCCGTTGCACTGCGGATCGCCCGTCTCAGACACGAGCGGATTCGAAGCCACAGCACTCAGCCACCATCCCGCACCGAATCCGGACAACCGGACGGTCTGCGTTGCGATCGTCACGAAGCTGGCTTCGTCGAAAGAATCATGGATCAGGTTGTTGGGCACCCATGTTCCGAACAGATCGCTGATACCGTTGATCGGATTGGTGATGGAGTTGTCGCGAACAAAGCGGATCCAACCGCGAGACGCGTCGTTTTGAGGATTACCGGAGCCTGCCGTCAGGAAGCCCGGAATCTGAGCGTCGATGCCACCCAGGTCCTCCACCGTCAACTCGTCGACGGAGGTCGCTGGGGTGCGAACGTCGGTGATCCAGGTACGCAGGCACTGCACCGTGATCTTCAGCACGGCCGTGACCGGAACCGCCGGAGGCGGCGAGACGTTGATGGGAACGTCTTCTTCGCGGTCGAACAGCACCTCGTCCCAGTTGTAGATCTGCAAGACGTATCGCGTCAGCGCGCCATTCACGTTGTAGGAACGATCGACGAAATTCGCGATCGGAGTATCCAGTGAGTGACGTGAGCCGTTGTAGTCATCGACGATCGACAGGAAGTTCCAGGCGTTGGGATCCGCAAATCCGGGAGGCGCCCCGAAATTGGAAGTGTTCCCCAGGGCTCCGTACCAGGAGTCGTAGTCCAAAACGAGGTCACCGTCGATCAGGTTGACCCTGGCCGTGTCGCCGCCGTGCACATCGTTGCGCAGGTACAGGTCGTTCTGGAGAATGAGCGAGGTGCCGTTGGCAGCGCGCACGTCCTCACGGCCGGTCAGGATTCGGAAGTTGTCGGTCATCGAGACCAGCGGTGGCCCATCGCCATCCGGCTCACCTCGCAGTGAGAAGTTGTCGAGATCATCAAGTGTCAGGTCCACAGCCGGGCGCGTCCAGGCGTTCAAGCCCCAGGCCTGGAACACGTTGCCGAACGGTACGGCGGTGGTCCAGTTGCCGATCAGGTAGTTGAAGGCCACGGCGCTCGAGTTGAACACGTGCAGGTTGTCCGCCCGCAGGCCGTCATTGAGCCCGAAGTAGGTGTCATCCGTCAGATTCGTGCAGTGGTTGTCGTCGGCGATCACACCGTCGAATTCAGACGGGAACCTCAACTCGGCATTGTCGTCGTGGACCATCAGGTTCTGGGGTTCGTAGGACGTACCCGCGGCGGTCGCGAAGATCAGGAACCGGCCAGAGGCGAAGTCGGCCGCACGAATCGGTCCGAACAGACCCTGAGCGGGGCCGAAGATCCGCGTCCGCGAGTTGAAATTCGTGCCCGGAATGTTGAAGTTGAAGGGATCGAAGATCAACGTGTCGTTGCAGGTCAACAACACCAGGAAGTCCAGAACGTCGATACATTCGTCGTTGAAGTACCGGAAGTGGACCGTCACCGCCGCCGTGGGGTGGGTGTTGGTGATACTGATGAAGTTCCGGTTGATCAGGTTGGCGTTCAGAGTGCCATCATTGTTGTAGATGCTCTGGGCCCCGCCAATCCCAAACGGGTTGGGGGCCAGGTTTTCACCCTGGTTCACCACCGAAAGGGGGGCGTTGTAACCGGTCAGGTCAGCGCCCACCGCCGCGCGCAAGTTCACGCCCGTGTCGATGATGTACAACAGCGACGAACCCGGATCCACCACCGTGCCCGCGGGGATGTTCCGCGTCTGCAACTGCGTCGTGGCGTTGTTGTACAGCTCGGGCTGCGCGAACAGGGAGCCAGCGCTCACCATTAGCGCCAACCCCAGCAGGACAAGTACTGGTTTGCGAAAGCTGCTCATTAATGCATCCTCCTTAAAAGAACCAAAAACAAATACGATCAGTTCTGACTTTTTGGTTTTCGCTAGCTTTGCTGCCGACTTTCTGCCGGCTTGGGCTTGACTCTCTATCAGCCCACGGCACTGGTTTTGCAAGGCCCAATTCGAGCCTGACTCAGCCTAGGCCGCGCTACAACAGCCGTAAAAGATGCTCTCTCCACCGAAAAGTCGCAAGTTTTTTTTGCTCCCCTTGGCCCCGAAAAACCCCGAGAAACAGAGAACCAGTGCGATACTTTACCGAAAGACCCCGCGAAACACAAACCCTTTTTTCTACTCGGGTTTCCCGCGCCCTTGCCGAGACCCGAGATTCCCTTTCCCAAACCCGCTCTCGTGCTGCCGCCGGCGAGACTCACAAGTCGGCGCGAATTCCAATTTCCACGCCCCAAGCCCCACCTCCAAAGCCGGCACGGCCCGGGGACATCGTATCCACGACCGACCGGCGACAGGGGTGTCAGATGCAACGGTGAAGATGGCGGCCCAAGGGAGCACTCATGCCGTGGAAAAGAGGCGAGACTCATCTGGGAACGAGTCGGTTTCGTGAAGCACCTGCGGAGCGAGCTGTTCGAGTTGGGTGAGTGACGCGGGCATTACGGCATCGGCGGAAAGACGGGCTACGAGCGGTGGCAGCGGTATCGTAATCGCTTTCGCGTTTGAGGATCGGGGGACGATGAGTCCCGGAATCGATGACGACAACGATTGCGATTGCGACAACGCGGGGGGTCAGAGGGCGTGGGGCATCCATCAATGGACGATCGACCTCCTGAAAACCTCTACGCCCCGAGCCCCAAGCCCTACGCCCCGCATTCATGCTAAGGTGCCTGCTATTGGGGGGACGAGGTGAAAAATGCCTGAACCCGGCGGCGCAGTAGAGTTCCCGTCCCTGGACAGCCGCGCCTGGGACGAGCGCTACGGCGCCGATTATTTCTTCGGGAAGACCAGCGGCTACCCCGAAACTGGATATGCCGCCGCGCATCCCGACTGGCGGCCCTGGTTGGACCTGATCCAGCAGCTGATCCCGTCCGGTTCTCTGGTGGATCTGGGCTGCGCCTACGGGTATCTGGTCCAGGAGGCCCGGGCGAGGGGCTTTCGGAGCGTCGGACTCGACATCAGCAGCTTCGCCCTGCAACAGGAACCGGAGCTCAGGCCTTTCCTGGTGCGAGCCCACTTGAGCCGGCTTCCCCTGGCGAGCGAGTGCGCCGACGTGGTCTGCCTGTTCGACGTGCTCGAGCACCTGGAGCATCCGCTGCAGGCTCTGGACGAAGCCCTCCGCATCCTCAGCCCCGAAGGGTTGCTGGTGGGCGCCACGCCCGATCCGATCCACTTTCCCCGGACCGAGGAAACCCACTTGCACGAACGCCCCCCGTCCTACTGGGTCGAGGGGCTGCGGGAAAGAGGACTGGAGGTTCGTTTTCGCTTTTCGGTGGAAGCCTTCAATTTCCAGTTTCTGGCGGCCCCTGGGTCGAGTGAGATGGCCGGGCGGTTGGACGTCTTTGGGCACGATTATTTCTCGAGCACACCGGACTTCGTGTCCAGCCCGGGGGATCTGGAAGCAGTGCCCCGAGCCAACTGGGGACCCTTGCGGCAGGCCAGCCGGCGTCTGGACTCCTCGCCGGCTACTCTTTACCTCTACAACCGCGGCCCGGGGCCCCGCCGGATGGGGGCCAGCTTCGAGGTGCGGCACGGGGGCGGCTTTGCGACCCTGCGGGTGCGCCTCGACTCCCTGGTCGTTTCCCAGGTTTCACTCGATTCCGAGCAGACCGTGCTTCGTGTGGAACTGCCGGAGATCCAAGTCCCGGCCGGCGGACACCATCTGTTCTTCGAAACGCTCACTCCCCAGGCACCCGATGTGTTCATCGGCTCGATCCACATCGAAAGCCGGCCCGGCAGTTCCCGCCACCTGGTGGCGAGCCTCCCCTTCGACCTCTACCAGCGTTACCGGTTCGCGGCCCAGGCGGCCGAGTTACTGAGCCCGCGGACCATTTTGGACGTGGGGGGATACATGGGCGACGCTGACGGTCACCTGGCCACCCTGGGCGACTTCCTCGCCGATCTTCCCGATCCGCCCCAGAACTGGGTCAGCACCGATCTGCGGCAGGGGGACTTCTCGGGCCACCTCCCGGCTCCCGCCTGGAAGCAGCCCTTCACTGACGGCGCCTTCGAGCTGGTGATCTCCCTGGACGTGCTGGAGCACTTGCCGGCGGAGCGGCGAGGCGATTTCCTGAAGGAACTGGACCGGTTGGCGAGCCGTTGGATCGTCCTGGGCGCCCCCCGCAGGTCGTGCGAAGTCGAAGCGGCCGAGAAAGACCTGGCGGCCAGCCTCATGAGCGCCCGCCCCTTCCTGGAGGAGCATCGAGAGTACGGGCTGCCGCACGCCGAAGAAGTCGTACCCTTCTTCCAAGAGAGGGGATGGCACGTCCTGGCGTTCCCCAATGGATACCTGCCGCGCTGGTCAGCCATGCAGGCCCTGACTCAGTTCATTTTCGGGCTTCACGATGCGAGCCTCTTCGGAGCGTTCAACCGCTGTTACAATCAGGCGGGGTATCCCTACGACCTGCGCCACCCCGCCTACCGAACCATCTGGCTGATGAGCCGGAGCAGACTCGACCCGGAGCTGGCGGCGAAGCTGGAGGCGTGCGGCGCCAAGGGGCCCGACCCGGGATTGGAGGAACTGCTGCTGGCCCAATCGGAGTTTCTCCAGCTGGAAGGGCGGATCGTGCAGCGCCTGGAGGAAGATTCGCGTCTCCGCCGGGACCTTCAATTCCTGATCAACGAACGCCAGAAGCTGATTGGATTGCAGCAGCGCGAGATTGCCGCCTTGCGCCTGGAGTTGGAAGAGACTCCGCTGTGGCGGCTGGCGCGTCGACGTTGGAGGCAGCGGCGAAACCGTGAGTGAGCAGCAGGCCGTCGGGCCGACGACCGGCATGTCGGGCCAAAGCGCCCGGCTCGCGCCCCATCCGGGCTCCCCCATCCTCTCGGTCGTGATCATCAACTACAACGGCGCCCGCTTCCTTCCGGAGCTGCTGGAATCGCTGAAGGAGCAGACCTTTCGGAACTTCCACACCCGGCTCGTCGACAACGCCTCGAGCGACGGCAGCCTGGATCTGCTTCGAAACGAGTACCCGTGGGTCGAGGTCACGGCACTGCAGAGCAACGAGGGTTTTTCGCGAGCGGGCAACCGGGGAGTTGCCGCGGCCACCGCTCCCTGGGTGTTGTTTCTGAACCCGGACATTCGCCTCGAGCCCGGCTGCCTGGAAGAGCTCTTGAAGGTGGCGGGAACCGACCCGGCCATCGCTGCCGTGGCCTGCAAGATGCGCCTCTACTCCCAGCCGGAAAGGCTCAATGGCGTGGGGGGAGCGATGAACTACCTGGGCTACACCTGGGACCGGGGCATGTTCGAAAAGGACCGGGGCCAGTACGACCGCTGCGACGAAGTCTTGTTCGCCTCGGCCGGGGCGGGGCTTTTCCGGCGCAGCGCTTTCCTGGACAGCGGGGGTTTCGACGAGACCTTCTTCATGTATCACGAAGACGTCGACTTGTGCTGGAGGCTCTGGTTGCTGGGCCACCGCGTAGTGACGGCCCCGGGCGCAGTGGTCTACCACCATTTCAGCGCCTCCACGCGCCAAAGCCGGGGCATGCAGTGGCGAGAAGCGCTGGGAGAGCGCCACAACATGCGAGCGCTGCTCAAGAACTACGAGTGGAAAAATCTCTTCAGGGCGGGCCTGGGACTGTTGCGGCTGCGCCAGCCACCACGGCGCAAACTGGTCCAGCTCCGAAATTTCGCCTGGAACCTGGTCCGGCTGCTGGGCACGCTGCGGGAGCGCCGCCGCATTCAGCGGCTGAGGCGCCGCCAGGACCGGGAGCTGGAACCACTTATTGTACAATCCGAGCGTGTTCCGATCCGCCTCTGACGTTTCCGTCATCACCATCAACTGGAATGGGCGCGAGCACCTCGAGCGGCTGCTCCCGTCGCTGCGGGCGCTGGAGCCAGGCGAGCTGATCGTCGTCGACAACGGCAGCACGGACGGATCGCCCGAATTCGTGCGCCGCCGCCATCCCGACGCGGTCCTCATCCGCAATCCCGACAACCTGGGCTTCGCCCACCCCTGCAACCGTGCCGCCGAGCAGGCGCGCAGGCCGGTCCTGGCGTTCATCAACAACGACATGCGCGCGCATCCGGACTGGCTGCAGGCCGCCCTGCCCCACCTGGACGATTCCACCCCCTGCGTGGCATCGCGCATTCTCGACTGGGAGGGGCAGCGAATCGACTACAACGGTTCCTCGCTGCAGTACCTCGGTTACGCGCTGCAGCGGGACGTAGGGAAGCTGGCGCAGGAGGTCTCCCATGAAGATCGCGTACTGTTCCCTTGCGGGGGCGCCATGCTGGTCGCCAGGGAGGTCTTTCTCGGGTTGGGCGGGTTCGACGCCGACTACTTCGCGATTTACGAGGACGTCGACCTGGGCTGGCGGCTCTGGTCGGCGGGCTATCAGGTAGCTTTCGAGCCAGACTCCCGCGTCTTTCATCGCGGCCACGCCAGCTTCCGGAAGCGCCCCAGCGAGAAGGTGCGCTACCTGATGCACCGCAACGCCCTCCTGACGGCCTTGAAGAATTATGAAGAGCCCCGTTTCCGGAAACTCCTTCCCCTGGCCCTGGTGATGGCGATCAAGCGTGCTGTGATTTTCTCCGGAGTGGACAAAGAGGGCTTTTACCCCTGGAAGGAGACCCGCCACGGGCTGGAGCTGGGCGATCCCCAGGTGCGCGACCGCGTGCTGGACGCGCTCAATCAGCTGGCGGCCGTCGACGACGTCTGGGAGACACTTCCCGCGATCCTGCAAAAACGCCGCCAAATCGAGCAGAGAAGGCGCCGGGGCGACGGCGAGATCATGGCTCTCTTCAAAGACCCTTTACGCCCCATCGTCGATGATTCCCGCTATCTCGAACAGGAGGAGGCCTGGCTGGAGCGGTTCGACCTGAACGGCCTGCTGGGCCGTCCGGAGTCCGGCTGGCAGGTCCGGCGGGAAATCGAACTGCGAGAGTCGCTGCGGCACCTCGAGCGCGAGCTGCACGCTCGACTCTGGCTGGCCGGGCGCGCTCAGGTCAACCCGCCGGCCCGGAGAGGGCCGCGCTGGCGAGAGGGCCTGCGCATGCTTCGCCGAGGCCAGTGGCTGGCGGCCTGGCGCCAATTCGTAGAAACTGTGAACCGTGGAATTTAGCGTCGTCATCCCGACCTTCAACCGCGCCTCCATCCTGGAGAAGACGCTGGGCGCGCTGGCCGGCCAGAGCTTCCCCGGATGCCCGCCCGACCGGCAGCCCACCGCCCGCTACGAAGTGATCGTGGTCGACGACGGGTCCAGCGACGACACCGCCGCCCGGGTGCGGTCGCTGCAGCGGCGCTCCCGAGTCGACTTGCAGTACCTGTATCAGGAGAACCGGCGGCAGGCGGCGGCGCGCAACCTGGGCAGCCGGCAGGCGCGTGGCCGCTATCTGGTCTTCCTGGGCGACGACACCGTGCCGGCTCCCGATTTCCTGGCCCGGCACCAGGCAGGGCACCGGCGCCAGGCCGAAACGGTGGCCGTGATCGGCTATACGCCCTGGGCCGACCAACTGCCCAGGACCCGCTTCATGGAGTACATCGGAGAACGCGGCTGGCAGTTCGGCTTTTCGCTGATCCAGGATCCCGACGATGTCCCCTTCAATTTCCTGTACACCTCCAACCTGTCGCTGAGCCGGGACGTGTTCCTGGAGACGGGGGGATTCGACGAGGATTTTCAAGAGTACGGCTGGGAGGACGTGGAGCTGGGCTGGCGTCTGCGTCAGCGGGGCATCCGGCTCGTCTATCGACGCGACGCGGTGGCTCAGCATCACCATCCGACGACCATCGCCTCGTTCCTCGGGCGCCAGCGTCAGGTGGGGCGGTCCGCCTGGACCCTTTACCAGAAGCATCCCGAACTGGAGGAGTTTCTGAGCCTGGACCGGCTCCCCCACTACTCCCGGCTGGACCAGCTGCGCATGGCCCTCTTGGGCTGGGCCTGCCGGCTGACCGAGCGGCGCCGCTGGCCCGACTTGAGTCGTTTCTACCCCGACCTGCTGAGCTATCACTATTGCCGGGGGGTGCTGGACAGCCGCTGATGAAGTCCCTCGACCCGCAACTGACCGTGATCATCCCGAGCTGGAACGGAAAACAGCTGTTGCGGCACTGCCTGGAGTCGCTGAGGCTGCAAACTCGTCCGGCTGCCGTGCTGGTCGTCGACAACGGCTCTGGAGATGGGACCGAAGAGATGCTGGGACGGGAATTCCCCGAAGTTCGCTGCTTCCGCTTCCCCGCCAACCAGGGTTTCGCGCGAGCCGTCAATCAGGGAATTCGCCTCACCGACACGCCGTTCCTGGCCCTTCTGAACAACGACACGGAAGCGGACCCGAGATGGGTCGAGGCGGGCCTTCGGGCCTTTCAACAACATCGGGAGTTCAGCTTCTTCGCCTGCCGGATGGTCAACTTTCGGCATCGCGAGTGTCTGGACAGCGCTGGAGATTGCTACGACCGTCGAGGCATGCCTTACAAGCGGGGCTGGGGCCGGCCCGTGCAGGACTACGACAGGCCCGAACCGGTCCTGGGGGCCAGCGCCGGGGCAGCCTTTTACCGCCGCGATCTGTTCCAGCGGGTAGGACTCTTCGACGAGGATTTCCACACCTACCTGGAGGACGTCGAGTTCAGCCTGCGCTGCCAGCTGGCCGGACACCGCTGCCTCTACCTTCCAGAGGCAGTCGTCTACCACTTGGAAGCCGCCTCCGACCCGGAACGAGCCGACCTCGAGTCTCCCGGGCCCGAACCCGGGGACCCGCCAAGAGTCTTTTATTCCGGGAACCGCGTATTCTGGATCAGCCGCAACCGCTGGCTGCTCATGTGCCTCTACCAGCCTTGGCGAAACTTGCCGTTTCTGGCTTACGGCTGGGCGCACAGCGCTCTGTTTCATTTGCTGCGCGCCGGTTTTTTCGGGGCCTTCGTGAGAGGCTTGTTCGCGGCCTGGCTGCGGTCGCCGCAGGCGCTGCGAAAACGGGCGCAACTGCTGCGGGACCGTAGAATCTCGACTGCTGAGTTATGTCGATTGCTCCGCGAGTGCTAGCCATTTGTGTCAACTGGAACGGGGGCGAGATGCTGCGCCGTACGCTGGCCAGCCTGCAGGCCTGCCGCTATCCCCGGCTGGAGGTCCTGGTGGTGGACAACCATTCCAGCGACGGCTCGGAGTCCTTCGTTCCCGCCGGCGCCTCCCTGCTGCCGCTGCCGCGCAATTTCGGCTACGCCGGAGCCCTCAACCGCGCCATCGAGCGGCTGCGGGAGGAGAGCGAGGAAGGCCCGCCCGACTACCTGCTGGTCCTCAACAACGACCTCGAGCTGGACCCGCTGCTGGTGGACCGCCTGGTGGACTTCGCTCAGCAGCAGGGCCCGGGCGTGTTCGGACCCCAGGTGCGCCGCCGCGAGAGCCCGGATCGCCTCGACGCGGGCTGGGGAAAGCTGGTCTGGAGCCACGTCTTGGCCCGCTATTGCGGACGGGGCGCGCTGGCAGCGGCGGAACCCTGGACCTCCACCCGCCGGGTGGAGCTGCTGCTGGGATGCGCCCTGCTGATGAACTGGGAGGTGGCGGAGCGGGTGGGCCCGTGGGACGAACGCTTCTTCATGTACCACGAAGAAGTGGACTTCCTCCTTCGGGCCGGACGACTCGGCTATCCCGTCCACTATTGCCCGTTCACCTGGGTGTTGCACCAGGGGGGCCACAGCACCCGGGGGGAGCCCCTCCGAAAGGTCTACTGGCTGCGGCGAAACACCGTCTATTTCTTTTTCAAACACCGCGCCGGCGGGCGCCAATGGCTTTATTTCTCAGCCACTTTGGGGGGCAGCCTGGCCTTCAACCTGGTGACCCTGCGCTGGCGCAGGCTGGCAGCCATCTGCCGGGGCGTGCGAGACGGCTTTCGGGACGGGGATCCGGCATGAAAACGGTGAGCTTCGTGATCCCCAGCTATCGAAGCGGGGCGACCCTGCCCGGCACCCTCGACTCCATTTACGCTCAGCGCACCTCTCGTCCCTTCCAGGTCATCGTCGTGGATTCCTCGGACGACGGCAGCAGGGATTCGATCGGGGGGCGCTACCCCCGGGCCGTCGTCGTGAGCAGCGACCGCCGGCTGCCCCCGGCTGCGGCTCGCAATCGCGGCGCGGCGCTCTCGAGCGGCGACTACCTGGCCTTCGTCGATGCCGACGTCGTGCTGGAATCGGACTGGCTGGAGGGCCTGCTGGCCGAGCTAGAGCAGAGCGGCGCCCGTCTGGCCGGCGGCGCAGTATCGAACGCCAATCCCGAGAGCCGGGCCAGCCGGATCCTTCATTGGATCGAGTTCTCAGAGTTTCTTCCCGGTCCTAGCCGGGATTGCCGGGCACTGTCCAGCAGCAACTTGCTGCTGCGGCGCGCGGACTTCGATGCGGTGGGAGGCTTCGACCCGGCCTGGGCAATGGCCGAAGATCTCGTCTTCTGCTCGAAGCTGAAAGGGGGCGTGCGGTTTTGCGGCCTGACCGGGATTGCCCACCGGCATCGCAGCGACTGGAGCGAGGTGCTGCTCCACCTGGAAAGGCTGGGCTACTGGAGCGGACGCCTGCGTCTGGAGGGAAGCGCCTCGGGCAGCTGGCTGAAGCACCTGCCGGCGGCCAGCTGGCTGCTCATCCCCTGGCGAAGTGGGAAAATCCTGGCTCGC
This sequence comes from Acidobacteriota bacterium, assembly GCA_041630155.1. Classification (GTDB taxonomy): domain Bacteria; phylum Acidobacteriota; class UBA6911; order RPQK01; family JANQFM01; genus JBFGHG01. The sequence goes on along the minus strand of JBFKLX010000083.1, from coordinate 6,227 downwards.
GTGCTTCGAGCCGATGTCTCGCGAGGCTGGCGTTGCCTGGCGGACCTGCCTGCTCTGGTCGGGGGGCTGCGGAGCTGGACGAGGGGCTTCAGAAACGGTCTGAAACGGGGCGCAGAGCCGTAGGACGATGGCTCGTCAAGGGAAAGGGACGGGGAGCCGGGCCGTTGGCCGGCCCCGGCTCCTGCGATTTACTCGATTCGCTCTCAACCGGGCTCAGGGAACCTCGACCGGCACTCCGCAGACGAAGGAAGATCCCTCTGCCACTCGGGGAGCCAACACGAAGTTTCGAGTCAGCCCGGTGTTGAAGATCGTGAGGTTGTAGGTCCCGGCCACACCGTCGAAATTGGCCACTATCCAACCATAACCCGCGAACGATTGCTCACCGACCGGGAATCCCGCAGCGCCCAGAATGTCGTTCAGCAGCACGGTGTAAGTCTGGCCCGGACCGAGGGTTCCATCCTCGTTGAGGCCGCGGCCCAAGCTCGGGTCCATGCCGGTGTCGAAGAAGTAGGGGCTGCCGTCCGCGTTCCACAGGTAGAATTCCACCGTGCCCTGGGTGTCTCCGCCGACCGGCGACAGAAAATCGCTCTGGAAGCCATCGGGAATGGCCAGAACGTTGCTGACCGAGAGGGCCGTCTGAACCCTGGGAGCCGAAACGTCCGACAGGAAGGCGGCGAACACGGCCGTCTGAGACGTCGTCACCGCAGTGCCGTACAGCGCCCCCGAGTCACTGTTGAACTTCCCCTGCGCCAGTGCGTTGGCACCGAAGGCCAAGAGCGCGAGAGAAACGAAGATGAGGACCGTTCGAAATTTTAGCATCTGCTCCTTCTCCTTATCGTTCCTAAGAAATATTGCTTCCCTTTTCCAAGAAAACCGTCGACTGCATTCCGGTCTCTCCGGGTGGATTCACGCCAGCAGCCGGCGGAGGCTGCGTCGTCTGTGGGTCCTGCTCCGGGCGGGCTGGTTGCTTCGCCCCCTGAACCGGTTGCGCGGACAACACCGGTATGAGCTTGTCCCCGCGGCGGACCCGATCGGCCTCTTCCTTGGTCAGGCCGAACAGGCCGCGCGCGCCGTCGCTGAAGTAGTTGTAGACCACCGGGATCTCCAACCTGGTCTCGCCGGCCCGCGGATCGGCGAGCGTGACTGTGAGGCGGCTCCGAAGATTCTTGGGCACTTCGTCTCCGCGGTACCGCAGCAGCAGGCGCCGCTGTTCCCCCGGCGGAATCTCTTGGGGAGCTTCCACCACCTCGAAACGCGTCTCGTCCCACTGCATCCCTGAGATCTCGATCGGTTCGGCGAGACCGTTGAAGAGCTCGACCCTTCCCAACTGTTTGGGATGAAGGAAGGGGATCTTGAGCTCGCTGGGAGCGAATCCCACTTCGCCCGACCGCACCACCGACCGCCGCGATGGCGGTGGCATCAGTTCCCGGGCCGAGACGGCGCGAACCGCGACTCGCCATTGGTCGCTCCGCACCCAACGCTCCATGACCTCGATGGCGTGGAGCCCCTGCAAACCGGGGATCTGGCGCTCCACCACGACCTCCACCTCGGCCTCCGAGTCGGACACGCGATCGACGCTCACCAGTCGCCAGCTCGCCATCAGCGGCTCGCGACGGTTGATGAAGTGGTTGCGCGTCTCGGGAGTCACGTATTCCAGCGCCGAGGCTTTGTCCTGCCCGACCAGCAGGTCCCAGTACTGAGCAACACGCGCCTCCAGGGAATCGCCCGAAAAACCCGTAGCCGAGAGACTCAGCAGCAGGAGCGCGATCATGGAATGAACACCCTTCAACTTTTCCACCGTTCGACCGGGATCGGCACCGGAGCCAGACGAGCCCCGACGCTGATGCAACCGTTCTCTTTCGTTACGGCACCATCACCGCAAGACCGATCGTGTCTCCCAGACCCTGGCCGGCTGCCGGAGAGAGATCGAATGCCTGGGCGAAGTTCACATCCGGGATGAACACGGCCTCCGTACCGGCCAACCCGTCGAAGTTGGCGATGACCCAGCCGTAACCCAGGAAGATCCCGTCGGGGGAAAAGCCGGCATCTGCGAGGATGTCGCTCAGATTTGCCTGCATCGTTTCACCCGGGCCCAGGATCAAGGGGCTCTCCCAGAAGTAGAGCTGGCCGTCTTCGTTCCACAGGTAAACCTCGACGGTCCCCTCCCTGTCGCCGCCGCCGATGTTGACGAAATCGCTCTGAAATCCACTCGGGCCGGCCAGAGGATTGCTCATCGTGAGCAACGTGTCGATCCCCTCGGAAGCGCCCGGCAGCGGTGGGCTGGAGGAGAGGAAATGGGCAAAGACGGCGGTCTGACTCGTCGTCACGGCAGTGCCGTAGACGGCGCCGCTCGAGGTGTCAAATTTTCCCTGGGCCAAGGCGCTCCCGCCGAGAGCGAGGACCAGGACCGCGGTGAAGAGTAGAATGACTCCGAATTTCGACATGCTTCTCATACTCCTTAGCTAAATTTGTAACAGACCAGATTTAATTTGTAACAGACCGGGTCAACGAAAGACAAAAAACTTGGTCGATATCCGACCTCGGAACCCCATGGCGACCCGTCAATTTCGAAGTCGGCCCGCGTCGTTTCGCTGTCGACTCCCCCTCTCCCGGACCCTGAACACATTCCTCTCCCTGCCGGAGAAGTTGCCTCTGAAAGATGCCGTCGACCCTGAAAAGTCGCATTTTTCCCATCAGCTCGTCACGGCAACCAGAGCAACTGACGCTCTCCGATTCCGAGATAGTCTCCCAGGATCACCACGGGCACGCGGCTCCGGGTGTCGAAGGCAGCGATCGTCTCGAGCGTGCCGCCGCGCTGCTCGGCCAGCAACAGCACGTCCTGAAGGCCGAAGATCAGCATCGGCTGCTCTCCGCTCCCCAGCCAGTCGACCGCAAGCGTGATGAGGTGGTTCAGTGGAGCCCTCGACCCGAAGCGCAGCCGGTCGGGTTGCCGGCTGTTCAAGTTGACCACGTAGCGCAGAGATTCGTCCACCACGTAGAGCAGGCGGGTGCCCAAAGGCGCTCCCGCAGAAGACACCATCAGGGTGGAGGGCGAAAATGGGAGGACCAGTTCGTACAGATAGGTCCAATCCCGGTTTTGCAGCTCGTAGACGAACAGATGGTCGCTCCCCCGCATCAGCAACACCAGCTCTTCCCGCTCGTCCCCGGTCACGTCGTAGAGCGCCAGGGCCGTCACCTCCTGCAGGAAGAAGGCCGCGCTGCCGTGCAACTCGAACCGCCCGGGCGCCACCTGCAGATACGACTCCACCGAAGACCCGACGGCAGGGACCACGCGGATCAAGACGAAATCGATGGAGCCATCCCGGTCGAGGTCCGTCGTGAACAGTCTCTCCCCCTCCGTAAAGACGAGAAGGCTATGGAGGCTTCCTGGAAAGAAGCTGATCTCGAGCGAGTTTTCCAGCACCAGGGTGTTGTCCAGCAGGTTGGCTCTCGAGACCAGCGAGCCGTTGCCTTGAAGATCCCCGATCACCAGGAAGTTGTAGAGGGGGCGCGGGGTGGGGATGTCCTCCGGCGGAGAGTCGGGCTCGGGAGTCGTACCGTCGCCTCCCCCGCCTCCCGGTGGGGGAGTATTCCCGGAGTCCACTTCGGGCGCAGGAGCCTCCCCCGGATCGGTCGGATTCGTGTTCGAGTCAGGGGAATCGCCCGTGCCCGAGTCCGTCCCGGCGTTGGCGGGGGCTTCTTCGAAAGGATTCTGCTCCCCCGGAAAGGTCACGCCCGAGGCGACTTCCGGGAAGAGATTCGCGTAGGCCTGATTGTACCCTTGATCGATCTCCTCCAGGCCCGCCTGCAGGGCGGCAGCACCTCCGCCCGGCAGTGGAGCGACATCTCTGCGGAAGGTCTCGAGGGCGGACAAGCTCTGCGGGTCCTCGACCGGTAGGGTCGAAACCGCCGATGCAGCAGGAGTGACAGCCGCCCTCGGAGGGGGCGGCGATTGCCGCCTCGCCAGAGCGGCCAGGCTGGATTCGGAGCGCACAGCCGGTGAGAAGGAAGCGCGCTCCGGCCGCGTCGAGGCAGTCCGGCGCGCTTCCGAAGTTCGGCCGCTCGCAGCCGAGGGGGCCGGCATCATCATGCCCGCAACCGCCGGCGACGCCGGCTCGGAGCTGTCCACCACAGGCTCCAGGGCGGCCGGGGGGAGGGACTCGGGTTGCGGCAACGGCCGGCTGCGGTCGCTGAAGGTGGGAAGCGTCAAGACCAGAATGGTCGCCAGAGCGTACCACGACAGCCTCAACCACCAGGCTCCGCGTTCGGACTGAGAATCCCTATTGATCACGCACTACTCCCTTAGTCGAGATCACAGCTCCTTATACAGGAAGGCCCTCCTGAATGTAAAGCCGTCGAATCACAACCCCTTTCCGGGAAAACCGCTGCGCAGGGAAGCATTTTCGCCCCGCCCAATCGGCACGGCCCGAGGCGCCCGACTGGAGGTGGCGCGCGGGCCGCGGGAGGCGGCGGGTTTGCAACTTTTGGGGTCCGGAATCATCTATCAGCTTGTTGCTTTTGAGAGGAGAGGCTGGTACCGTGAACGGCTTCGCGTATGCCCTAACAAACCTCTGGGCTCGAGCCAGCGATGCCGAACGATCTCAGCCCCCCACAACTCAAAGCGGTCGTCGAACGAGCTCAGCGCGGGTCGATCGAAGACTTTCAACAGTTGTACGAGCTGTTCGCCAAGCCGATTTTCAACTTCATCTGGCGGCTGAGCGGCTCGAGCCAGGAAGCGGAGGATCTGACTCAAGACACCTTCGTGAAGGTTCACAGTGAACTTCCGAAGTTGCGAGATCCGGCCCAGTTCAAATTCTGGCTTTACCGAATCGCCCGCAATGAGGTCTATCAGAAGCTGCGGCGAGAGCAGCGGACCTCGCTTGTCTCGATCGACGACGACGAGACCGGTTACTACGAGTTCCTGGAGGACGAATCACCCGGTCTCGACCCGGAGCAGACGTTCCTCTCCAAGGAACTGCGCTCGGTCGTGCAGAGTGCCTTGGACGCCATGACTCCGAAGTATCGGGATGTGTTCGTGCTGGCCGTGTTTCAACGCTTCAGCTACGAGGACATCACGAAAATCGTGGGACGGTCTTTGCTGTCGGTCAAAACCGACATCTACCGAGCCCGCCTGGTGATGAAAGATTGTTTGAACGCTTACCTGCAAAGGCGGCGAAAGAAGTGACTTGCGGAGAACGAAAAATCCAGATCAGCTGCTGGCTCGACGGAGCTTTGGCGGAGCCGGAACGGCGCCTGCTCGAGATCCACTTGGAGAGCTGCCCGGCTTGCAGCCGCTTCCTCAGCGAACAGCGCGAGTTGGCTGCACTGCTGTCCGATCAGGACTCGCAACTGCAACTGCCCCATGATTTATGGCAGCGCATCGAGTCCAGGATCGCTCCGGCGGCGAGTCCGATGGTCTTCGAGCCGGGCCGGGCTGCCTGGTGGCGGCAGGAGTGGAGCTACGCCCTGGCCGCCTCTCTGCTCTTGATCCTTCTTTCGGGCAGCCTCTTTCTGGGGTCGGAACGAATCGACACTCGCCAGCTCGCCGAACTGGACCGTTTCCAGGTCAGGGTTGACGGCAACCCGTTTCTCTCCGAACCCGAGCGGACAAATCCGTTTTTCGACTTGCCCGGCGCTGAAGCCAATCCCTTCAGCCCGACGAGGAGCCCGTAATGAAAAGGTCTCTTCTTGCGTCTCTGGTCCTGATCATCGTGTTGCCCGCGCAACTCGCCAGCTTGCCGGGGCAAGTACCGCCCCAGGCCGGCCAGTTGCAAAAAAGGCCGATCGAATCAGATGACGCCACGAAAATGAGGCTGGCCGCCAGCCAGTACGCCATCATCGAAGTGCTTCTGGATGAAGGGCGCATCCAGGAAATCCCCGGCGAGTTCCAGAAGATCCTGGATCTGGGGCTGACGGGAGACAGAGCCCGCGCGGTGGGCAAGGCGGCCTGGCAAATCGCCGACCGGCTCCGGACCGAGCAGCACTTCGCCCAAGCCCATGCGGTCGTGAACATGACTTTGGCAGAGGTCGATGAAGTCGAAACCGTCTTCTCGCTCCTGATGCTGCGAGCCAAGATCCTGCAGAGTCAAAGACTCTATCCCCAGGCCATCCAAGCCCTGCGCGAAGCCCAGCAATTGCAGAGGGCTCAGCCGCCCGGGCGCTGAAGGGTCCAGGGAAAGCCACCGTTCCATGCCAGCCCCGGGGCATGTCGTCCGACATGCCCCGGG
>JBFKLX010000082.1:0-21984 GCA_041630155.1 Acidobacteriota bacterium | reverse complement strand
GCTACGAGAGCTGGTTCGTCCTGCCCATCCTGGGGATCTGGAAGCTGAAGCAGGAGGAGGGTGTTCGCTCGGTTTCCCGACTGGCTCGAAGGCTCGTCCGGGTGGGCCTCTACTTCGGCTGGGCCCCGGCCGTGTGGCTCCTGCTGAGTTCCTGGAAGTGGGACAGCTGGTACGGCTTTTTGACTCAGACGCCCGACGGGCGGTTTTGGGGCTGGAGGCCTCATTTCGACCCGTCGTGGCTGGCCGGCTACGTCGTGCAAATGGTGTACTGGCTGGTCCGCTTCGGGTCTCCCTTGATCCTGCTGGCCCTGGTCGGCCTGGTCGTGACCTGGCGCCGGGCCGGCAGAGTGCACCCGGCGCTTCGGCTGATCGTGATTCAGACGCTGCTGCTGCTGGCTTTCTTTTTTTTCATCGTCGGAAAAGGGCAAGAAACCGTCATTCGCTATGCCGTCTTTCCCCTCAGTGTCGCCATCGTCTTCTCGGTTCTGGGGCTGGAAGCGGCATGGGGATGGCTCGTCGAAGAGCCTCGATTGGGAAGGCTGGTGCGGGACCGGCGAGGCCGGATCGGGCTGGGAGTCGTGGTGCTGGCGTTGCTGATCGCCTACGCTGTCGTACCGATTGCCCGCGTTACCGCCGAGCCCGAGTACCGGGACCCCTACCTGGTGGCCCACTTCATCGACGACAGACTGGGCCAGGGGGAAACCGTGCTGGTGGTGGCCGACCGATTCAGGGACTTCTCCGATGCGGCGCCCCTCCTCTACCAGAGAATCGTGGCCCAGTCCCGCTTCGGTGAGCAGCGGATTCTCTCCTCGGGCCTCTCGAAGCTGGAGGCCCCGGGGGAGCTGCTGAACTTCGCAGGCGATCATGAGGTGCGCTACCTGGTCGTCTTCGAGTTCGAGCCCTGGATGGCCTCCGACCGATTCTTCATGGAGTTGGCGAGATCCGATCCGGACTGGATGAACCCCGCGCTCCGAACCAAGACGGCTGTTGTGTACCGGATCGAGGAGTGGCCGGAGATGATGTGAAGCTCGGGCCTCGGGTCCAGGTCGAGAATTGGTATGACTTTCATCAGGCGCAGACTGGATTTTCTGGTTGTCACAGGGCTGCTCCTGTTGGCGGCCGTCCTGCGCTTCTGGAACCTTTCTCACCTGGGGCTGACTCACTTCGACGAAGGTTCTTACACGATGGCAGGCAGATGGCTGGCCACGTGGGGCCGTGAGGGCTGGTTCTTTCAAGCCGGCCAGGCGCCCGGGCTCTTCCCCAGCCTGGTGGGCGCGTCCCTCTGGCTTTTCGGCATGCACGACACCGCTGCCATCGCCGTTTCGGTGGTGGCGGGAGCGTTGACAGTAGGGCTCGTTTACTGGATTGGACTGAACTGGTTCGACCGGCGAGTCGGCGTCCTGGCCGCCCTCTTTCTCGCCACCTGCGAATACCATCTCATCTACTCCAGGATGGCCCTGACCGACGCCACCTTCTGCCTGCTGTTCTGGGCGGCACTGGCGGCGCTCTGGGCGGGCGTGCAGCAGCGCAGGCGAAACGCATATTGGCTGGGAGGGTTTCTCACCGGGCTGGCCTGGAACACCAAGTATCATGGCTTTTTTCCGCTGGTGATCATGGGCATCTGGCTGGCCGGGAAGTCGCTGCTCGAGTGGCGTCGGGGGGGCCGGCTCCTGGATGCGATGCAGCTGCCGAATCTCGCCTGGGCCGGTTCGATCGCCGCTCTGGCATATCTTCCCTGGTTCCTGTCGGTGGTGTTCACGGTGGGCTACGAGTCGGTGCTCCGGGGACAGCTCGAGCATTCGCTCATGCGAGGCGGTCTGCTCGTGACCCACCCGGCCACTTTCTATTTCTATCTCACTCACTGGGCTTCACTCCCCCTGCTGATCCTCGCCGGTGCCGGGCTGATCATGCTTCTGCTCGACGGCCGCCCCGCTTCCCGCTTCCTGATCCTGGTCGTGGCGTTCTTCAGCGGCTCTCTTCTGCTGTACCTGAGCTTCCCACGCCTGCTCCTGCCGATCATCCCGGCCCTCTGTCTCTTCGCCGCTCGAGCGCTGACCTGGCTGTCCGATCGAGCCCGCCGGCGTTCCAGGGCGGTCCTGATCGCCGGCTCGGCTCTGGTCGTTCTCTGGAATCTAGCCGACGCCAGGCAGGTTCTCCTCCTTCGCACCGACTCGTACCGGGAGGCGGCTGCTTACCTCGAGACCTTCCCGGAACCGGTGCTCTCACAGCTCAACAAGAACTTCTATTTCTATGAAGGCCGGAAGAAATCGCTGGAGCTGCGCTGGCAGGACCGGGAGGAACTCGAGCGGCTGGTCGGGACATCACCCTCGGTCATCGTGGCCGTGGACCCGATCATCCAGCGCCTCGAAGCGCCTCTCAGCTGGTTCGAGAGGCATCGGCCCGAGATGGAACTGCTGAGGAGTTTCGAGGTGCGGATGTACGAGCCCGTCTACTATCAGGGCTTCGACCCTTGGATCGGATTCGACAACCTGCCCCGCTCCATCGCCCCCGCGGTTCCGGGTCGAACGCGAATCGAGGTGTATCGACTGCCTCGACAGTAAGGGGTGCGGGGCTTGGGTACCACGCGGTTTAGCCCTATCGCTTCGTCCACCACGACCTCACCCCTCTCGCTTTCATCCTTGGCGTGCTCTGCACCTTTGCGGGAGAACTCCGGAATCCGGCCCCCCTCGCCAAGCCGCCAAGATCGCCAAGACGGCTCTTGTGGACCGTTCAGTCCCCGTGTGATGTGGTCCATCATCAAGGCTCCCGCGAGGTTCGGGAGCTCGTGCTCCGCTGTTGGGGGGCAACTCTCGCCGCGACAGGAGCTTTGAGCAGCTTAGCCCGGACCATTCACCAGCTTTCTGCTGCGACGAAACCTGGTGCATAATCCGGGTTGCTTGGAGATTTCCGCTCGGGCGGCATGGGGCGGAGTGACTTCGCTCTGATGTCGGGAAGAGGGCAAAAGGGCAAGGGTAAGAGTGAAGAACTCCGGGCCAGGGAACTTGACTGCCGATCCTTGACGGACCCATGATGCGCGACAAAGGAGGCTGTGCCAATGCCGACCTACATCACTCTTTATCGGTGGACGAGCCAAGGGATCCAGAACGTGAAGAAATCGCCTTCCCGGATCACACAGGCCAAAAAGGCGATTACCAAGGCGGGCGGAAAACTGAAAGGGATCTATGTGACCATGGGCCAGTACGACGTCGTGGCCATCAGTGAATGGGCAGACGACGAGGCCGCGTCCGCATTCCTACTCGCCCAGGGCGCCCAGGGGAATGTCTCGAGCGAAACACTCCGGGCCCTTACCGAAGCGGAATTCAAGAGAATCGTCTCGAAAATCTAAGAGCGCCTGGGGCTTAGGGGCTTAGTACCCCGATCCATAAATACAGCAACGAATGTTGCGGGCGTTTCGAAGCAGCAGTTGGCCCCTGGAAACCGAGTGGGCCACCCTGCTCGAGGCGCCGGGCACCTGGGGGCTCGCCCGCATACGTCACCCTATTTACGAACCGGAGTACTTAGGGCTTAGGGCGCGGGGGGTGCAGGTCGCGAAGCAGAACCCTTTGCGCCGCCCCACGACTTGAGACCCAAGACCCACGTCCCCACTGGACTTGTCTTTCCCACGCCAGCGGAGTAGAAACTGGAGTCACCTTTTTGCAGTCGCCGAGCGTAAGGCGCTGCAGTCTCTTGTAAAAACAAGGAGGCATACATGGCAAGAACTCGGATCCCTTGGACAGCTGTGTTGCTGGCAACTCTCCTCCTGGCGGGAAGTGTGGGATGGGCCCAGGACGGCCCCGGGGTAATTCAAGTCGTGGCCATCGACACTCACGGCAAGACCCCCGAATACATCGCGGCTCTCAAGCCTCTTCTGGAGCGAATCCAGGTACTCGGCCCCGAGACCAAGTACAAGATCTACGAGGCCACCTTTGCGGGAGAGAGGACGGGCACGGTCTACGTGACGGTCGAGTTTCCGAGCCTGGCCTACATGGCAACGACCAACACCAAGACCGGTGCGGACGAAGAATACGCGCGGCTTCTGGCCGCCGTCGCCGCCACCGGTAGAACCATCCTATCCAATTCGATTCTGCAGGATCGAACGAATTGAAGGGTGTTGGGGGCGTAGGGCGTAGGGCGTAGGGCGTGGGGCGTAGGACTGTGGGGCGGCGGGGCGGTGGGTTTCATTGATTTCGGGGCTTCGTTGGAGCTTGGAGCTTGGGGCTTGGAGCTTCCGCGGAGCGGCCCCCCAGGGCCGCGCGGGGTGTAGGCCTGAGGTACAAATTCGGGCAGCGCCGGAATTCCTCCTTGGCGTCCTCTGCGCCTTGGCGAGAGGACTCCGGATTCGCTGCTTCTCCGGTACGACCTTTTTGAGCTTCCTTACCCAGGCCTCACGGAACCGGCAGCGGGCAGAAGGCCGCCTCGGAGAAGCCCTCGGCTTCCATCTTCAAGGCATGGTCGAAGCGAGCGCGGTAGTTCTCCCAAGCAATCGCAGAGGTCAGTTCTACGATCTGCAGATCGTCGTAGAATTCTCGGAGCTGCTGGAATACCTCATCGGGGACCTCGGCCGGAGTAGAAGTCATGGCGTCGGTGTAACGGAGCACAGCGACCTCTTCGGGCGTGAAGGCAGTCGACTTCTCGAAGTCGGCCAGAGCCCGCAGCTTCTCTTCGGTCAATCCCTGCTGTCTGCCCACGGCAGAGCCGATGTCGATTCAGAAGGGGCAGCCGATGCGCATCGCGGCCCTGACCTGGGCCAGCGACTTGAGGCCGGCCGGCAACCGGCGGGCTTTGTCCTGGGCCATTTCCATCTGCCCGTAGCCCACCAGGAGCCGCGTATGCATGGCATGCACCCGGACCGGCCGGATCACTTTCCCCACCCGCCGACGTGTGAGGAAAAAAGCGATCCGGGCCAGCCACGATCCTCCCTCCGTGACTCCGGCGATTCGCGACATCGTTCCCACCTTTCCTTTGTGTGAAGCCCCACGGCCTGCGCGGCCCTGGGGGGCCGCTCTGCGGAAGCTCCAAGCTCCAAGATCCAACGACGCCCCGAAATCGTTGAGACCCACCGCCCCGGAATCTTACGTCCTACGCCCTAAGCCCTACGCCCTACTCCCCTCGAGCAGCTTCCAGATCTGCGCGAGGTGGTGTTGGAGGTGAGCGAGGTAGTCGGCCATGAAGTATCCGAGGGTCGCAGGCTGGCTCTCGGGGACCGGCTGCCAGGCGATCTGGTGCAGATTGTGACGGGGTCGAGGGCGCTCGCGAATCTCCTCTGGAACCGACTCGATGAGCCGCGCCACATGCAGATTGTAAGTTCGCCAAAGGTTGACGAGTTCGGGCCAGGAGGCTTCCTGGTAGCGCTGGACTCGAACCCAGGCGTCCTGCTCATAGCCTGCAAAGACCAGATCATCTCGAAGCTGGGCCAGCACGAAGCGCCGGTGGTTGTGGCTGGCGGAGTCGATCAGGTGTCCCAGGATTTCAAGTGCCGACCACTTTCCGGGCTGTGGCCGGTGAGTGGTCTGTTCGGCCGACGCCAGCAGCAAGCGCGGGGCGGCCTGCTCGATCGTCGATCTCAACTCTTCGGCCACCGTTTTCACGACGCCCCCAGGATGATTCTGGCCTCAGGGGACAAATGGTCGAGGTTCTCGATCGGCTCCGAGAAACTGGGTTGGAAGCGATCGATCCAGGAACACTGCAGCACGCGCCGCGGCCCCTGGCTTCGGTTCTGCCTGCCGCTGTGCCAGAGGTGCCCGTTGAAGATCAAGGCCGCGCCCGCCGCAGCTGTGATGATGACTTCTTCCGGGTGTCGGCTGGACGGGTCCGCTGCATGTTTTCCAGGTGCGTGCGGCAGCAGGTGCGTTCCCGGCACGACCCGGGTCGCGCCGTTTTCGGCGGTGAATTCGTCCAGCAGCCAGAGAGAGTTGACGACTCGAAACGGCTCTCCCGGCTGTCGCGGTCTCCAGTCGGCGTGCAGGCCCTGTTGTCCGTAGCCGGGCAGCGGGTCGCGCCCCTGCAGCTCGCCCAGCCGGAAGGGGCGTTTCAATACCTGCCAGACGGCCGCCAGCAGCTTGGGGTGAGTGTAGATTCTCTGGAACAGCCGGCCGCCCGCCAGACCGTTCAGGTGGCGAGTGCCGCTCGCCGCGTTCTGCAAATTCGAACTCTGCTTCCGGGACTGATCCTCGAAGGTGGCTCGAAACTGTTGAAGCTCGTCGGGGGGGATCAGTCCCGGCGCGACGAAGTAGCCCTCTTCGTCGAGGCTCTTTCTCTGGGCGGGCGTGAGAGTCGACTCGGTCACACCGAGCGCCCGCAGCACCGTCTCGAAATCGTGCCTGGCCGTGGTCTCCACAACTCCACAAGGATACACTTCACCGAGGTGCGTTCGCCTGGCGGCTGGGCTACACTGGCCCCCGCATTTCTCACCGGGCCTCTGCGGCGGAGCTGCCGTTGCCCTGCTGCAATCCCCCTGAGAAGACAAAGAACAGAGACACGAGGAGGCAAGCATGACCAAGGACCCCAAGGACCCCAAGGACCCCAAGACCACTCAGAACCTCTCCCGGCGCGACTTCCTCGCGCGTTCGGCACTGGGAGCCGGTGCTCTCTACGGGGTCTCGGCGGGATCCCACCGGACAGGCCGGGCCCAGAGCCCGGAGCGGCAGCTCGGGATCGCGCTGGTGGGACTCGGCAACTATGCGACCAACCAGCTCGCCCCGGCTCTGCAGCAGACACGCCTCTGCCGTCTGGCGGGAATCGTCACCGGGACGCCGGCCAAGGCCGGGCGCTGGAAGCAGCAGTACGGAATTCCGGAGCGGAATGTCTACGACTACGAATCCTTCGACCGCATCGCCGAGAATCCGGAAATCGACATCGTCTACGTGGTCTTGCCCAATTCGATGCATGCCGAATACACGATCCGGGCGGCCCGGGCCGGCAAGCACGTGATCTGTGAAAAGCCCATGTCCGTGTCCGTTTCGGAAGCCGAGGAAATGATTGCCGCGTGCCGGAGGGCCGATCGCCAGCTGGCCATCGGCTACCGTCTCCATTTCGAGCCCTACAACCTGGAGATGAAACGGTTGGGGCAGCAGCGGGTCTTCGGGCCGGTCAAGCTGATCAATTCGCAATTCGGGTTCCCCCTGCGCAACCGCTCGGCTTGGCGCCTGCACCACGCCATGGCGGGCGGGGGGCCTTTGATGGATGTAGGGATCTACTGCATTCAGGCCGCTCGCTACGTCACCGGCGAGGAGCCGACTGCCATCACCGCTCAGGAGGTGAAAACGGAGCCGGAGATCTTCCAGGACGTCGAAGAGACTCTCACCTGGCAGATGGAATTCCCGTCCGGATGTCTGGCCAACTGCGGGACCAGCTATGCGACCTACACGGAACGGTTGGAGTGCTGCGCCGAACGGGGATGGTTCGCGCTGCGTCCGGCGTTCGGGTACGGTCCCCTGGCAGGAGAAACCTCCGAGGGACCCCTGGAGTTCCCTCAGGTGGCCGAACAGGCTCCGCACATGGACGCCATCGCTTCCGCGATTCTCGAGGGCAAACCCAACCCGGTCCCCGGAGAGGAGGGGCTTCGAGACATGCGCATCATCGAGGCCATTTACCGCGCCAGCCGAACTGGAGAGCGAGTCGAACTCTGATCAGCTGTCGAGAATGGTACGGGCCGCCAGATAGCCTGGCATTCCGCTGATTCCTCCTCCTGGGTGGCAGCCGCTGCCGCCCAGGTAGAGGCCAGCGATGGGAGTGGCATAGCGTGAAAGAGCGGCTCGGGGCCGCAGCATCAAAGACTGGTCGAGTGTCCTTTCGACGTGGAAGATCTGGCCTCCCACCAGTCCCCACTGCTGCTCCAGGTCCCAGGGCGTGAGAACTCGAGCGGCCCGCAGCTTCCCGTGCACCTCCGGATCCAGCTCTGTCAGCTTTTCCATAACGAGCCGCTGGACGTCCTCCCGGCACTGCTCGTTCCAATCCGGCTGCGGGCGGTAGGGGACGGACTGCACCCAGATCGACAGGACCTCTTCACCTGGGGGCGCCAGGTCGGCGATGGCCCTGGAGGGGAGCCAGATTTCCAGGTGGAGCTCAGCCGACATTTGCCCGTACTTGGGGCCGTCGAACACCTGCTCCAGTCCCTCGAGTCCTCCCCGGCCCCAGCGGATCACCTCGACGTCCTGGAAGGGTGCGGGCAAAGCGAGTTGCTCGCTGAGCGCCAGGTGGACCTGGGCGGCGGTGCCGCGGGTGCGGATACAGCGAATCTCCCGTTCCAGTCCCAGCGTCAGCTCCGCGGGATCGATCCAATCCAGGAACGTGGACTGTGGATGGCCGCAGGACAAGACTGCGTGAGTCGAGATCTTCTCTCCGGAGTCCAGCGCGACCGCTGCCACCCGGCCATTCCTCAGCTCGATGCGCTGAACACGGGCATCGGTGCGCAGCTCGGCGCCGTTGCGACGGCAGCAGGACACCAGGGCGTCCACCAGGGCGCTCGCAGCGCCAGCGATGGCCTGTCCGGCAGAGCAATGATGGAAGAGCAGGTTGGCCGCAGTCCCCGCCGCCCTGGGTCCGAAGAAGCCTCCTCGGACAGCCTCGAACGCCAGCCCCTCGGCCAGCAGCGGACTCAGCGAGAACTCTTCCAGCCAGTCGGCCACACTCATCGGAAGGATGCGCAGCAGCTCCAGCATGTCCTGGCGGCCCAGGCGGCGCATTGCGAGCCCCTGCAGTCCCAGCTGCCAGAGCTCGCCTCCTCCCCGGGGGTTGAGGGGCGGGGCCGGGGAATTCAGCAGTTGCCGGATCACGGGCTGGAAGAGCTGGACCGCGCTGCTCCAGGCTCGCCAGGCGTCGGCCTCCGCCGCATCCAGGGTCTGGACCAGGCCGCTGCCGTGGCCGGTAAGGACGAGGTGTCTGGACCCGTCGGTGATGCCCAGCTTGCCCGGCGCGCAAAATCTCGCTCCCTGTTCCTCCAGGCGCAGCTCCCGGGCGACCCGGGGGTCAAAGGTGCTGGTGTCGTGGAGCAGGCCGGGAACGTGGTAGCCGGGGTGGAACTCCCAGGGAGCGCAGCGCCCGCCCCAACGGTCGCGAGCCTCGAGCAGCAGGACGTTGCGGCCGCCGCGGGCCAGCATTGCCGCCGCCACCAGCCCGTTGTGTCCGCCGCCGATCACGACCACTTCGGTCATACGGCCTCCGACTCCAGGAGCGTTTTGGCGCAGAGCGCCCCGGGGGTGCCCATGATTCCGCCGCCTGGGTGGGTGCCCGAGGCGCACATCCAGAGCCGATCAATGGGCGTGCGGTAGCGCGACCAGCCGGGCAGCGGACGCAGAAAGGCCAGTTGCTCCAGACTGAGTTCTCCGTGAAAGATGTTCCCTTCGGTGAGGCCGTAGGTCTGCTCCAGATCCCAGGGGGTGAGCACGTGCCGGTGGAGAATCAGCTCCTTCAGGTTGGGGGCGTACTCGCTCAAGGTGTCGATGACAGCGTCTCCAAAGGCGTCCCGCTGGCGCGGCCAGTCTTCAGGCCCCTCCGCCAGGTGGTAGGGCGCATACTGCACGAAAATCGACATCACGTGCTTCCCAGGAGGCGCGACACTGGGATCGCTCAGCGAAGGGATCACGACGTCCATGAAAGGGCGCCGGCTGAAGCGCCCGTATTTGGCGTCGTCGAATGCCCTCTCGAGATAGTCGATCCCCGGCGCGATGGTGATGTCTCCCCTCAGGTGAAGGCCGTTGCCGGGGAGGCAGGAGAACTCGGGGAGAGCGGCCAGCGCCAGATTGACCTTTCCGGAGCTGCCTCGCAGCTTGTAGCGGCGCACCTGGCGGGTGAGTTCCTCCGGCAGGTGTTGCTCGCCCACCATCCCCAGAAAGGTGCGATGCGGATCGACCGCGGAGATGACCACCCGGGCTTCCAGCTCGCGGCCGTCTTCCAGCACCACGCCCCGGGCTTCACCGCGACGCTGCAGGATCTGGTGGACGGGGGATTCGGTGCGGATCTCGGCACCCAGCGCCTGGGCGGCAGAGGCGATGGCGGCGGCGATCTGGCCCGTACCTCCCCGGGGGAGTCCCCAGGCTCGGAACGACCCGTCGATCTCTCCCATGTAGTGGTGAAGAAGCACGTAGGCCGTTCCAGGCGAACGAATTCCCAAAAAGGTGCCAATGATGCCGCTGACGGCCATGGGGGCGATCAGCCGCTCCGACTCGAACCACTCCGAGAGGAAGTCGACCGCGCTCATGGTCAGCATCTTGAGGCCGGCCGTTACCCAGTCCTCGCCCCGCTGCTGAAAGTGGCGCCCCAGCCTGAGCAATTTGAAGAGCTCAGCGGGGTTCAAGGACGCGGGTTGAGGGGCAGGCAGGTCGATCAACGGCTTGACGAGCCGCCCCAGCTCCCCCATGGCGCGCCCGAACTCTCCGTACACTTCGGCGTCGCGGGGAGAGAGCCTGGCGATATTGCGGCGCGTTCGTTCCGGGTCGCTGTCCCGCAAGAGGTAGCCGCCGTCGGGGAAGGGCGTGAACGTGGCGTCGAGAGGAAGCACCTGGTAGCCGTAGCGAGGCAGGTCGAGGTCGCGGATGATCCAGGGGCGCAGCAGGCTGACCACGTAGGAGCAGGCCGAAAACTTGAATCCCGGGTAAATCTCCTCGGTCACAGTGGCCCCGCCCAGAATCTCCCGGCGCTCCAGGACCAGAACCCGGCGCCCGGCGCGAGCCAGATAGGCCGCGCAGGTCAGGCCGTTGTGGCCGCCGCCGATGATGACGGCATCGTAGCGTCTTGCCATCAGGGTTTCCGCTTCCTTTCCGGATTGAAGAAGGGGGTCGGGACCACCGTGACAGTGACGCGGCGGCGTTCGAATTCGACCGTGTGCTCGATCTGGAGACGCTGTCCGGGATGGCTGAACGGGGTACGAATCGAGGCGATGGCAATCTTCTTCTTCAGCAGGGGAGACCAGGTGTGGCTGGTCGCCTGGCCGACCTGGCGATCCCCCGAGTAGACGGGCAGTGGGTCGCGGCTGGCCTGGGCGGGCAGGCTGGGGGGCAGCCCGTAGCTGTCGTAGAGCGCCTCCAGCTCTTGCCAGTCGGCTTCCAGTCCCACCAGCTGCCAGGGGCTTCCCTGGCTCTTTTCGCGCAGCAGCGCGTCCCGGCCCACGAAGGGACCGCGGTCGAGCTTGACCATCCAGTTCATGCCGATCTCGAAGGGAGAAGACTTACGCGATTCGAGCACGACCTTCAGTGAGCTGTAGTAGTCGATGCCCAGGAGGATGAAGCCCGCTTCGATGCGGGCCATGTCGAGGGCATCCAGGCCGGCCGGGAGCATGCCGTGGAGGCGTCCAGCCGACGTGAGAGCGTCCCAGAGCCGGCCGGCCCCGGCCCTTTCGACCCAGATCTCGTAGCCCAGGTCCCCAGTGTAGCCGGTGCGGCTGATCCAGACCTGCAGGTCGTCCAGGCGGCAGCGCGTCACGCCGAAGAAGCGCAGGGCGTCCAGGTCGGCATCGCAGCACTGGCGCAGAATGTCCCGGGAGTGCGGGCCCTGCAGCGCCAGGGCGCCGATTTCCGAACTGGAATCGCGAATCGTCACCCGGTAGCCCCGGCTCAGCCGATGCAGCCAGTACAGCGTCGGGTCGGCTGCGGTGACCCGGTAGTACTCTTCGTCCAAGCGACTGACCGTGCCGTCGTCGATCACTTTGCCGCGGTCGTCGCACCAGCAGCAATACGCCACCCGCCCGACCCGCAGCTTCGAGATGTCGCGCACCATCATCCGTGACAGCAAGGCCGCGGCATCGGGGCCGTAGACCTCGTATTTGTACAGCGGAGTCACGTCCAGCAAGCCGGCGGATTCCCGGAAGGCAAAGTATTCCGCCTCGTGGCAGTAGTCGTAGGTACAAACCGCGTAGTATCCGGCCCAGTCTTTCCATTTGTAACTGATGCAGAGCGGGGCAGTCCGCTCGTGAAAAGGCGTGGGTACAGGCACGGCGCGCTATTCTATTCTTCTCGGGCTGCGGGTTCAAACGGATCGCGCCCGGGTGAAGCGTGCGGCTGCCTGTGTGGGTCGAAGATTGCGCCCTACTCGTATGCGGCAACGGGGTGAGGTCGTGGGCAAAGGCAAAGGCGAGGGCAAGGGAGTCGGGAGCCACCCTGGTCGTCGGCTCTGCCGGGAGAGGTTTTCTCGTGGCTCAATCCACCACAGGAGACACAGAATAGACTGGCTGAAAGAAATCATTGGGCTCGCTGAGAGGATTTGGCGGCTCTTGCATCTGAGTGATCGATGAAAACTCGCATTGTTGGATGGGCCTTTTTCACCGCCGCCATGGCGGCTTCGATTCTCCTCGGTTGGGCCGACGTAGAGAAAGTCCAGAGGGTTCTGGCCGAGATTGGTAGCGACTCTCTTCTGGCCGAACCTCCGGCAAGAGAGCACCGCCTGACTGAAGCGGACCTCAACGCCTACATCGCGCTGGAGCTTCGCCAGAAGCGACCGCCCGGCATTCAGGAAATGAGCGTCAGGCTGCTGGGTCAAGGCCGGCTCGGTACCTTCATGAAGATTGACCCGAATCAGCTCGGGCTGAAGAACGCCGCCGGGCTGAAGGCCTGGCTGAGCATCCTGATGTCGGGTACCCAGGATTTGGAGTTCGAAGGGGTCCTGACCAGCGGGCAAGGAAAGGCCCGCTACCAGATCGAACGGGTCCAGCTGAACGGCTACCCGGTTCCCGCGGCGCTGGTGGAGGCGCTGCTGCAGTCCTGGGGACGGAGCCTGGAGCCACCCATCGACTTCAGCGAGCCGTTCGACCTGCCCCACCCGATCCAGCAGATTGACATCGATCCCGGCCAGGTGACGATTCACACGGGCGGCCCCGCCGGTTGAGCGGTTCCCAGGCCGGAACTGTTTGGCGGGCCGTCGAGAGCGTCACTAGCTTCTGCATCCCACGGCGCCTCGGGCCTGAAGATCCAGCTCGCATGCTCAGGGGACCTCACCTGTTGCCGCCGCCTCCCGCGCCTCCCCGAGAAGTTCGGGCTCGAGCATTCCTCCGGAAGTCGCATCCGCGATTTCGCCCTGCCCCTTTTTTCAGGGATGGATGGTAAAGTATGAGTCTGCAGAGGATGCTCGAAAATGCCCAAGAATGAGATCCCCGAAAAATACCTCGACCTCTTTCACAAGCGGACGATCGCCACACTGGTCACGCTGATGCCCGACGGGCGCCCGCAAGCGACGCCGGTCTGGTGCGACTACGATGGTGACTACGTTCTGGTCAACACCGCCAAGGGCCGCCAGAAACACCGAAACATGATCCGGGATCCACGCGTCGCGCTCACCTTGGTCGATCCCGACAATCCCTATCGCTACCTCGAGGTGCGCGGCCGCGTCGCGCAGATCACCGAGGACGGCGCGCGCGCCCACATCGACAAAATGGCAAAGAAGTATTTGAACCGCGAGGAGTACCCGTTCCTCAAGCCCGGGGAAGTCCGCATTCTCTGCCGCATCCAGCCCGAGCACACCACCTCGATGGGATGAAAGCAAGGCCGCCGGCCCATCGGCCTGGGGCCTCGAATCTCCCCACGCCCGCTCTGCGGAAGCGCCAAGCCCCAAGCTCCGAGCTCCAACGCAGCCCCGAAATCGATGAGACCCACCTTCCCGGAGTCTTACGCCCTACGCCCTGCGCCCTACTCCCTACGCCCTACTCTCTCCCTTCAATCCAGCCGCAGCGGCTCGGAAAGCCGCACTCCGATCCGGGTCCCGGCCGGCACCCGGACCGCCACGCCACGGCTCATGATGCCAACGCCGGCAATCGCCACCCCGGGAATGGTGCCGAGCGCGCGCGCGAAGAGGCCTCCGGGGGCTGCTCCCCGGAAACTGGACAACAGGGTGCTTCCGCCGCGCAGACGGAGGGGCGGGACGGGGAGGGGGTGCCACAGTCCGCACCGCAAAATCCCCTCGAACTGGATCACGAGGCGGGCACGACGGAAGAGCCTGCCCGGCCGTCTGGTCCGGATGACGCGCGCTTTCACCCGTGTTCCCTCGGCCAGCAGAACCCCCTCCGCCCCCCGGACCTCCTCCGCCACGGCGAACTCCAGAAGGTCTCCCCGGTGGGTGATGCGAGTGCCGAGCGGGGTGCGCGAGACAAGGTAAATCACCTCGTCGCGCGGTACCTCCACGGGGGGGCTCGAGCAACGGGGAACCTCGGCCGTTGCACTTAGCGTCAACAGAGCCGCCGGCAGGGCGGCCAGGACGAGCTGGAGTGGCGTACTGGCCCTTCGATCAAAAGAACGTCGATTGAGCATTTCTGATTCTCCTCTCGAGATGTTCGAGGCGGCCGAACGCGACCGACTCGTTTCCCAGTCTGGGTTCGTGGGGAGCTTGCCGCCAAGCGACAAGCTCTGCCAGCGTTGATTTGGCGTGCAATGGCAGCGCGGTTGGGGACTGGCTACAATGGCGAAGCGAGAAGAATGAACCAGAGACCCGCGGAAGCACCGCTACTTCAGATGAAGGCCATCACCAAGGCCTTTCCCGGAGTGAAGGCGTTGGAGTCGGTGGACTTCGACCTGCACGCGGGTGAGGTCCACGTCCTGCTGGGAGAGAACGGCGCGGGCAAGTCCACCCTGATGAAGATTCTCAGCGGGGCCTACCAGCGGGATGCTGGAGAGATTCTCCTGCAAGGCCAGCCGGTGGAAATCGACACCCCGGCCTCCGCCCAACACCTCGGCATCAGCACGATCTATCAGGAGTTCAACCTGATTCCCCAGATGTCGGCAGCGGAGAACATTTTTTTGGGCCGGGAGCCCTCCAAATGGGGCGGAATCATCGACCGCGAGCGGCTCCACGGGGAAGCGGCACTTTTGCTGGCTGAACTGGGCGCCTCATTGGACCCTTCCACGGCCGTCCGCAGCCTCAGCGTGGCCGAACAGCAGATGGTCGAAGTCGCCAAGGCGTTGTCTGTCGAGGCGCGCATCCTGATCATGGACGAGCCTACTTCGGCCCTCAGCGGAGGCGAAATCCGCCTCCTGTTCGAAACCATCCGCGGACTCCAGCGCAAGGGAGTGGGAATCGTCTACATCTCTCACCGGCTGGAGGAGTTGGCGGAGATTGGCAGCCGGGTAACGGTGCTGCGGGACGGGCTCGTGGTGGCCACCCATCGAGTCGGCGAGGTGGCGCTGGACGAGCTGATCCGGCAGATGGCCAATCGTGAGCTGAAGGATCACTTCCCGCGCCAACGAGAAGCGCCCGGCGACGAATTGCTCAGGGTGGAAGACCTGGGGGCCCGGGGCCGGTTTCACGGCGTCAGCTTCTCACTGTGCCGGGGAGAGATCCTGGGACTGGCCGGCTTGGTGGGATCGGGCCGGACGGCTCTGGCTCGCGTTCTCTTCGGCATCGATCGATTCGACTCCGGCAGTCTTTGGGTGCACGGACGGCCCGTTTCACTGAACTCTCCTCGACAGGCCATTGCCGCAGGCCTGGGGTTCCTGACCGAAGATCGCAAGGCCGAAGGGCTGGTCCTCAACCTGTCGCTGCGGGAGAACGTCTCTCTGCCCAGCCTCGACCGGCTCTCCTCCTGGGGAGTCGTGAACCGCAAGGCCGAGCAGGAGCTGGCCCGAGGGTTCGTCGAGAGCCTGCGCATCAAGACCCCCAGCATGGAGCAGCCGGTCGTGTACCTCAGCGGGGGTAACCAGCAGAAGGTCGTTCTGAGCAAATGGCTGGCAGGCCGAGCCGACGTCTTCATCTTCGATGAACCCACCCGGGGCATCGACATCGGGTCCAAGGTGGAGATCTATCAGCTCATGAATCGCCTCACTGCCGAAGGTGCGGGCATCCTGATGATCTCGTCCGAGCTGCCGGAAATCCTGGGGATGAGCGATCGCATCCTGGTCATGCACGAGGGGCGCATCGCGGCCCGGTTCACACATCTGGAGGCTGACCAGGAGAAGCTGCTCCAAGCCGCGCTGGGGCGTGGCGTTTCCCGTGCCGGAGCAGGCGCACAGGGGAGGCCGGCAGAATGAGCCATTTGGGACGACGCTTCGGGACCCTGCTGGGCCTCGTACTGCTGTGCGTCACTCTCTGGATCCTCAGCCCCTACTTCCTGACCCCCTCCAATCTGGTCAACGTGGTGCAGCAGACGGCCGTCAACGCCATCATTGCCGTCGGCATGACCTTCGTGATCGTGTCGGCGGGAATCGATCTCTCCGTCGGGTCGATCGTGGCCTTCTCGGGGGTGATTTTGGCCAGTTGTCTGCAGGCCGGAGCCCCGCTCCCACTGGCCCTCCTGGCTGGCCTGGCCGCAGGCGGCGCTTGCGGGTTGGTCAACGGCCTGCTCATCACCTGGGGACGCCTGCCCCCGTTCATCTCCACTCTGGGAATGATGAGTGTGGCGCGGGGCGCCGCTCTGGTCTACACGCAAGGAAGGCCGATCTCTGGTTTCGAGGCCGACTTTCGCTTCCTGGCAACCGGCGAGCTGGGCTTTCTGCCGGTTCCGGTGCTGATCATGGGTGTCGTCTACCTGCTTTCCCACCTGCTCCTGAGCCGCACCCGGTTTGGACGCTACACCTATGCCATTGGAGGCAACGAGGAAGCGGCCCAGCTCTCCGGCGTCAGCGTGCGCTTCCACAAGAGTATGATCTATGCCTTTTCCGGCTTGACCAGCGCCGTCGCCGCGATCATTCTGACGGCCCGCCTCAACTCGGCCCAGCCCATCGCAGGCTTCATGTACGAACTGGACGCGATTGCCGCCGCCGTGATCGGAGGCACCAGCCTGCTGGGCGGGGAAGGCACGTTGACGGGCACCTTGATCGGCGCGTTGATCATGGGGGTGTTGCGCAACGGACTGAATTTGCTGGGAGTCTCTTCGTTCCTCCAGCAAATCGTGATCGGATCGGTGATAATAACCGCCGTCCTGGTCGATGCTCTCCTGAAGCGGCGGGCGTCGTGACAACGGTATCCTGCCCGTGACAGGCCGCGTTCCCACGAAAGGGGATCAAACATGAAGCGAAGAGACATCTGGCTGACATTGCTCGCCCTGGCCCTGGGTGCGGCGGGCTGTCACCGGGGTGAACCCGCTGATTCCGGGAAGCCGCGGGTCGCTCTGGTCTTGAAGACCCTCAACAATCCTTTCTTCATCGAGATGCAGCGCGGCGCCCGGGAGGCCGCCGATCGGCTGGGGGTGGATCTGGTCGTGCAGGCGGCGGAGCGGGAACTGGACGTCGAGAAGCAGATGCAGATCATCGAGAACCTGATCCAGACGCGAGTGGATGCCTTGTGCGTCACCCCCAGCGGCTCCAAAGAGATCATCCCCGCCATCCTCAAAGCCAACCGGGCCGGGATTCCGGTTTTGATCCTCGACACCAAAGTGGACGCCAGCGCCGAACAGGAGGGCGCTCGCTTCGACACCTTCATCGGCTCGGACAACTACCAGGGGGGAAGGCTGGCCGGGCAATTCATCCTCGAACAGCTCGGTGGAAAGGCCAAAGTGGCGATCCTGGAGGGCATTCCCGGCCATGAGACGGGGGACAATCGACTGCGCGGCTTCCGGGACGCAATCGCCGGCGCTCCCGGAGTCGAGATCGTCGCTTCCCAGCCGGCCAACTGGGAGCGGGACCAGGGCTTCAACGTGTTCCAGAACATCCTGGAAGCCCATCCGGAGGTGGACACGCTGTTCGCCTGCAGTGACCTGATGGCGCTGGGGGCGTTGGAAGCGATCGCCGCCGCCGGGCGGACAGGGGAGATTCGAATCATTGGCTTCGACGCGCTGGCAGAAGCCCGCCAGGCCATTGCGGAAGGAACCATGCTCGCCTCGATCGCACAGTTCTCGGACGAGATGGGGCGGCTGGCCGTCGAGAACGCACTCCGGCGCATTCGAGGCGAAGAGATTCCCTCCAGCATCCCAGTGCGCATCGAATTGATCACGAAAGAGCAGGTGGACACGCGATGAGCTGCCGGTTGAAAGTAGGGCTCTTGGGCTTGGGCAGACTCGGCAAAGTGTACGCCCACCACCTGGCAGGGACCATTTCGCAGACCCGGCTGGTGGCGGTCGCGGATCCCGACGAGAGGGCCCGGAAAACGGTGGGCGAAGAGTTCGACGTGGACAAGCGTTACGCGGAACCCGAAGCCTTGATGCGCGACCCCGAGGTCGAAGCCGTGGTCATCGTCACTCCCACCGATACGCACAAGGCTGTAGTCGAAGCGGCGGCCGTCGCCGGAAAAGCCATTTTCTGCGAGAAACCGCTCAGCATCTCACTCGAGGAAGCCTCCAGCATCCGAGAGATCGTGGCTCGCCATGGCGTCTTCTTCCAGATGGGATTCATGCGCCGCTTCGATCCCGGCTATGCTTCGGCCAAGCAGAAGATCGAGGAGGGCGCCGTGGGACGGCCGGTTGTGTTCAAATCGTCGTCTCGCGATCCCTTCCGTCCAAGCCTGGAGTACCTGAAACCCGAGAGCTCCGGAGGGATCTTCGTCGACATGGGCATCCACGATATCGACCTGGCCCTCTGGCTCTTCGGCCCGATTGCCCGCGTGCACAGCGTGGGGGGAGTGCTGGCCTATCCCGAGATCGAACCGCTCGGCGACATCGACAACGCTATCCTGTCGCTGACTTTCTCGGACGGCCGGATCGGTACCATCGACTTGAGCCGCAACGGAGTATACGGCTACGACATACGCACCGAGATCCTGGGGACCGAGGGGACCCTCGAGGTGGGTTATCTTCGCGAGACCCCTCTGCTGATGAAGCGAAAGAACCAGGTCTCCCACGACACCGTGCCCTACTTCATGGAACGTTTCGCCGAGGCCTACCGGCGACAGCTGCAGAACTTCGCGGTGAACGTGCTCGAGTCCAAGCCGGCACCCATCCGGATCGAAGACGGCATCGAAGCTCTGCGGGTGGCAGTCGCGGCGACGCAATCCTATCAGCAAGGCAAGACCGTGGAAGTCGCGACGGTCGGGGGAGGGTCACGCCTCAATTGAATCCGGGGGGCTTGGTTTCTCGTCTCAGTTCTCGGTAGTATTGCCTCACCGAAGGAGCCCAGGCCCATGAGCAAAGATGCCTCTCCGGCCGACGCCATCCCTGAGCATGCCGAGCATGCCCCCAGCCTGGACGGTACGCATTGCCTGTCCTGCCTGATCGACATCTCCGAAGACTTGAGCGCTTCGCTGAACCTGGACGAGATTCTGGAACGGGTCTCCCGGCGGCTGCGCCGTCTGATCGAGTTCGACAGCTTTGCGGTCCTGCTGTTGGACTCTCTCGGAAAGGAGCTGCGTTTTCGATTCGCGGTCGGATTTCCCCCCGAAGTGACCGGCCAGTGGCGCTTCGGCGTGGGCCAGGGGTTGGTGGGCACCGTCGCCCGCACCCGGCAGCCCGTCCGGGTCGGGGACGTGGCTCGGGATTCCCGTTTCATTCATGCCGGCGTGGACGTGGTGTCCGAGATGGTGCTGCCCCTGCTGGTCAAGAATCGGTTGATCGGCGTTCTGGACCTGGGGAGTGGGCAGCCAGACTACTTCTCCGAAGAGCACGAACAGATTCTCCGTCCGCTGGCCGGAAATCTGGCCAATGCCATCGAGAATGCCCGGCTCTACGAGAACGTCCGAGAGCAAGCCCGCACCCTCTCGCTGCTGCACGAGGCCAGCCGGGAGTTGACGTCCACCCTCGATCGGGAAGAGCTGCTCTCGAAGCTGGCAGGCCTGGTGGGGCGTTGGGTGGACTATCACCTCTTCACAGTGGAGCTCTGGGACGAAGAGGAACAGGTCTTGAAGACGGCGTACTCGCTGCGCTTCGACGGTCTGCCGGGTCCCGAGGTGCGGATTCCTCTGGGCCATGGCCTGTGCGGGACCGCGGCGGCCCTGCGTCAGACGATTCGCACGCCCAACGTGCATTTGGATCCGCGCTACGTGCCGTGCAATACGGGGATCCAGACCCGCTCGGAGCTGGTGGCCCCACTCGTGTACAAAGAGCGCCTGCTCGGACTGCTCAACCTGGAGAGCGAACAATACAGCGCGTTCAGCGAGCAACACGAACAGATGCTCGCGACCTTGGCGTCCACGGTCGCCATCGCCCTGGAGAATGCGGAGCTCTACCAGCGCAAGCAGCGCGACGAGCAGCGCCTCGAACAGGACCTGAGGACTGCCCGGGAGATTCAGAAGGGACTGCTGCCCGACCGCCCTCCCAGAGCCGAAGGCCTGGAGATCGACTTCGCCTACGTTCCGGCGCGGCACGTGGGGGGCGACTTCTACGATTTTCTGAGCTACGGGAGCGGCCAGCTGGCAATCGTGGCCGGGGACGTGGCCGGGAAGGCCACCGCTGCAGCTCTCTACGGCGCCCTGGCGGTCGGCATTCTGCGCAGCCGGGTGCTGGAGAAAGGCTGCTGTCCGGCCGAGATGTTGAAGATGCTCAACGACCCGCTGCGCGAGCCTCGCATCGACAATCGTTTCGTGGCGCTGCTCTTCTCGCTCTACGAACCGGGCAACCGGACCCTCACCATCGCCAACGCCGCCTTCCCCCACCCCTGGCTGATCCGGGACGGGCAGGTCAGCCAGGTGCACATCAGCGGCTTGCCGCTGGGTATTCTGCCGGACGTCGATTACGAGGAGACGCGCCTGCAACTCGAGCCGGGAGACACTGTGGTGCTCGCTTCGGACGGGTTTCACGAGGCCATGAACCCGGCCGGCGAGGAGCTGGGGCTGGAACGGATGCACCTGCTGCTCGAACGGCAGGCGCGGCAACCCCTGCCACAACTGAAGCAGGCCCTGCTGACCGACGTGAAGAACTTCGCGAACGGCAACCTGGCCGACTCCGACGATCAGACTCTGATCCTGTTGAGGCTCGAGTAATCGGGTGTCGAGTTGAAGCCCAGCGCCGGGCATCGGGGCGTGGGGCTGGTTTTGTCGAGCCTCGGCTCGTAATCGAAATGACTGAGGGGCATTCGAATCGGCGTGATCAGAAGATTTGTGACCTCCAGGAGTTCGACTGCGATGGCGATTACGAAAGCGCTCGCGAAGAATAGTCCGGGACGATCTCCCGCTCACGCGCGAACAGGGCACGATCGCGCCGCTGCCCATTTGACAGGGCACGGCAGAATTCGCGACACTAATGGTTTTGCGCCGCTCGACAATCGGCTTTCGTGGAGAGACTCATGCATTTGAAAATCCTGGCCCATCCGGTCTTCATCAATCTCAACTTTCACATGCCGATGGTCCTCGACCTGTCCCATCCGCTCATTATGCTCAAGGGAGAGAACGGGTCGGGCAAGTCGACGCTCCTGCACTGCCTGTATTACGCCCTCAAAGGCGAGCAGGTGGAGAACTACCTCTATCGTTTGGATGCGGGCGAGGTGAAGCGGGGCCAGGTCTTCTTTTTCGATGCCGAGCAGCACAACCCCCGCAAGCAACTCGAGATGTTCGCCGACAACCCGGAGATGCGCGAATTCCTGGAGATGGCCAGCCACGGGCAGGTGATGCTCAGCCTCTTTCGCGATTCCTTCCCCTCCCTCCCCAAAGGCACGGTGTTGCTGCTGGACGAGCCGGAGATGGCCCTCTCGGTGTCCAATCAGCGAAGAGTCCTCAAGATGCTGATGGAGCTGGTGGACGAGCGGGATTTCCGCATCGTCGCGGCCACCCACTCGCCCGCGCTGCTGGACTCGAAGGACACCTACGTGATCGACCTGGACCAGGCCATCAACCGCAACGTGATCCCGCTGGACCAGCCGCTCCCCGGGCAAAGCACGATTCATTGAGGAAGGGGCGTAGGGCTGTGGCTGGCCTGGTTGGTGTCGGACTTCGTTCGGGTTAGTAGGGCGCGGGTCCCCTTGCCCTTGCCTTTGCCCTTGCCCTTGCCCTTGCCCCGGCAAAGTTGGGGACAGGGCACAGGGGGAGCAGGGCCTAGGGCGTGGGGCTTAGGAGTCCGCGGCGGCGGCGGTGGGTTTCTGCCGTCAATTTGATTTCGGGGCTTCGTTGGAGCTTGGAGCTTGGGGCTTGGAGCTTCCGCAGAGCGGCCCCCCAGGGCCGCGCAAGGTGTAGGGCTTAGGAGTCCGGGGCGGCGGCGGTGGGTTTCTGCCG
>JBFKLX010000081.1:0-22099 GCA_041630155.1 Acidobacteriota bacterium | reverse complement strand
GCGCCCACCGAGGGCCGCATCCTGATTTATGGAGAAAACGGCACGGGAAAGGAGCTGGTGGCCCGCCTGCTCCACCTGAAGAGCCCCCGCCGGGACCACCCGTTCGTCGACGTGAACTGCGCCGCCATTCCCGAAGACCTGATCGAGAGCGAATTGTTCGGCACCGTGAAAGGCGCCTATACCGGGGCCGAAGAGAGCCGCAAGGGGAAGTTCGAACAAGCCCATGGCGGCACCCTCTTCCTGGACGAGGTCGGAGACATGAGCCTCAAGACCCAGGCCAAGGTGCTGCGAGTCCTGGAAGAGCAGCGCTTCCACCCCGTGGGGAGCACCCTGGCAGTGGAGGTGGACGTTCGGGTCATCGCCGCCACCAACCAAGACTTGGAAACACGAATCGAGAGGGCCGAGTTTCGGCAGGACCTGTTTTTCCGGCTCAACGTGATCCCGTTCGAAGTGCCCCCCTTGCGCGAACGGAGCGAAGATACCCCGCTGCTGGCCGAGTATTTCCTGGAAATGTTCTGCCGCCGCTACGGAAAACCCCGGAAAGAGCTGTGCGCCGAGGCTCTGGATAGCCTTTCCGCCTACGACTGGCCAGGCAATGTCCGGGAACTCAAGAACCTGGTCGAACGGCTCGTCATCATGGTGCCCGAAAAGCGCATTCAAGTATCCGACCTGCCGGCGACGGTGTTGCGGGGCGCCCGGGCCAGTCCCTGGGAAGCCGAGAACTGGCAACAAGCAAGAGCGCGCTTCGAAAAGAAGTTCATTCTCGAGAAGCTGCTCGAGCACGGCGGCAACATCTCGCGCACGGCCCAGGCCATCGGAATGGAGCGGACCCACCTGCACCGCAAGCTGAAGAGCTATAGGATCAAGGTGAAATGATGAGGGGGAGCAGGGCGTGGGGCGCGAGGTTTGGCGCTTGGGGCCGGTGATTGGCAGCCGGGGGATCGATGCAGCGAGAGATTGACAACTTCCTCCGTCATCTCCAGCTGGAGCGCAATTACTCGCCCCACACGCTGGACGGCTACGGGCGGGATCTCGAACAGTTCCGCGCCTATGTGGGCCGGGAGGGGCGGGAGGAGGTCGAGGTGGCGAGGATCGACCACCTCACCATCCGCGATTTTCTAGGCCACCTCTACGCCCTGGGAAACGGCAAGTCTTCGGTGGCGCGAAAGCTCGCCAGTTTGCGGTCTTTCTTCAAGTTTCTGCATGCCCGGGGGGAGATCGATGCCAACCCGGCCCGGCTGCTTCAGACTCCCCGCCTGCCCAAGAAGGTTCCGCCCCTGCTGTCTCCCCGCGAACTGGAATCGGTCCTGGAGCTGCCTCCAGCGGACCAGGAGCGAGGAATTCGTGACCGGGCCGTCCTGGAGCTGCTCTACGGGGCGGGGATTCGAGTCGGCGAGCTGGTCGCGCTCGACGTGGAGGACGTCTCGCTGGGTGATCGGCTCATTCGGGTCCGAGGAAAGGGGCGCAAGGAGCGCATCGTCCCGTTTGGGAGGACGGCCGAACAACGCCTGCGCGACTATCTCGATGTGCGCAGCCGCTGGCTGGCCCGCCGGCGCTCGGTGCGCAATCCCCGGGCCCTTTTTCTCAACCTGCGCGGCGGGCGGCTGACGGCCCGTTCGGTACAGCGAAACCTCTCGGACTATTTGCGCCAGGGCGCACGCCAGCTGAAGGTCCACCCGCATCTGTTGCGCCACTGCTTTGCCACCCACCTGCTCAACAACGGCGCAGATTTGAGGGCCATCCAAGAACTGCTGGGCCACGCCAGCCTCTCCACGACCCAACGCTACACCCAGCTGTCGATCGAGGAACTGCTGAAAGTCTACCGGGCGTCCCACCCGCGAGCGAAGGACGAGTGAGTCTCCGGCCCACTGCCGGGAACTCCCACCCTCGGCAGTTTCTCGAGTGACCACCCCAGGCGAGGACGATCATCTCCGCTGATGGAGTCGGGCTTGCCTGGGCACGGCCAGGGACGTTCCTGAGAGGGAATCCAGGTGAGTGTGCACCGCCGTCAGGTTTACTTCGACTGGCTTTCTTGTTATATTGATGCGTTTTAGACGGAAAGAAAAAGCGAAGAGATGGTACTGACGAAAGACAAGAAGACGACGATCATCGGCGACTACCAGCTGCACGGCTCAGACACGGGATCACCCGAAGTTCAAGTGGCTCTGTTGAGCGAGCGAATCGGCTACTTGACCGAACACTTGAAGGAGCACAAGCAGGATCACCACTCCCGGCGGGGTCTGCTCAAGATGGTCGGCCAGAGGCGCAGGCTCCTGGACTACCTGAAGCGGACAGACTTCACCCGCTACAAAGACCTGATCGGCCGGCTGGGCATCCGCAAATAGTCGGTTCGAAACAGGTGTGACGGGGGGCGCCGGCGTCCCTTCGGCGCTTCCGGCAGAATTCCAGCCCCGCGCGTCGTCCCGAGCCTTGAAAGCACCCCGACCTTTCGCCAACCCGAAACCGCCATCCTCTTTCCTCGAGGAATTGACGAGTCCACCATTCACGGCATGAATAGATCGACGAACGAAGGAGAAGAAATGAACGAAAAAGAAACCCTCCGATTGGGAGATCGAGAACTCTCGATCGAGACCGGCCAGCTGGCCAAGCAGGCCGATGGCGCGGCGCTTGTGCGCTACGGAGACACCGTAGTGCTGGTGACCGCCTGCTGGGACAGGAAACCCAGAGATCTGGGCTTCCTGCCGCTCACCTGTGACTACCGCGAATACACCTATGCGGCCGGGAAGATTCCCGGCGGCTTCTTCAAGCGGGAGGGGCGACCGACCGAAAAAGAGATCCTGACGAGCCGACTCATCGATCGGCCCGTGCGCCCGCTCTTTCCCGACAATTATCAGTACGAAACTCAGATCATTGCGATGGTGCTCTCGGCTGAGCCGGAGGTCAATCCAGACGTCCTGGCGATGGTCGGATCATCGGCTGCCCTGTACCTGTCCGATATTCCCTTCGATCGCCCTCTGGCTACGGTTCGGGTCGGCATGGCCGACGGGCAGCTGATCGTGAATCCGACTTTCTCTCAGCTCGAGAACAGCGACCTCAACCTGGTGATCTCCGCCTCTGAAGAAGCCATTCAGATGGTGGAGGCGACCGCCAAGGAAGTGTCCGAGGAGAGGATGGTCGAGGCCCTGGAGTTCGGCCACGATGCTGCGCGCCAGATCATCGCCGCGATCCGCCGGTTGCATGAGCGGGTCGGAAAACCCAAGTTTTCGGTCGAGCCGGCTCAATTCGACCCCGAGATCGAGCAGCGGGTCCGCCAGGAGGCTCCGGGCCGGATTCAGGAAGCTCTCTTTTCAGCGGCCCAAGAGGGAAAGCTGGCCGCCGAGCAGAAGATGCGCCAGGCCAAAGAGGAGATCGTGGCCCTGTTTCCGGAGGATCAGGAAGAGCAACAAAAACAGGCTGGGGTGCTCTTCGATCGGGTCAAGGAACGAATTTTCCGCGACAGCATCCTGAAGGATCGGCGGCGCCCGGACGACCGGAGCTTCGACCAGATCCGCCAGGTCAGCACTGAAGTCGGCTTCTTGCCGAGAACCCACGGCTCGGCTCTGTTCACCCGGGGCGAGACCCAGGCGCTGGTCACGGTCACTCTGGGCACGGCCGAGGACGTCCAGCGAATCGACGACCTCACCGGGGACAGCTCCAAGTCGTTCATGCTGCACTACAACTTCCCGCCCTTCAGCGTGGGCGAAGTGCGCTTCCTGAGGGGCCCGGGACGCCGCGAGATCGGGCACGGCGTCCTGGCCGAAAGAGCCATCCAGCCGGTCTTGCCGAACGACGAAGACTTCCCCTACACGATCCGCATCGTTGCGGACATCCTGGAGTCCAACGGTTCGTCCTCGATGGCGACCGTCTGCGGCGGCGTGCTGGCCCTGTAGGATGCGGGAGTTCCCATTCGCACTCCGATCGCCGGAATCGCCATGGGGCTGGTCAAGGAGGGAGACTCCTACGCGATTCTGTCGGACATCGCCGGCGCGGAAGACCATTACGGAGACATGGACTTCAAGGTGGCGGGCAGTAGAGAGGGCATCACCGCCCTGCAGATGGACATCAAGATTGGCGGAGTCACGCGCCAGATCATGTCCCAAGCCTTGCAGCAGGCCCGCGAGGGGCGCCTCTTCATCCTGGACCGGATGGCCGAGACGATCGGCGAGCCTCGCACCAGCATTTCCTCTTACGCGCCTCGCATCATCAGGATCCAGATTCCGGTCGACAAGATCGGCGGAGTGATCGGGCCCGGCGGCAAGATCATCCGCAGCATCACCGAAGAGACCGGCGTCAAGATGGACATCGAAGACGACGGCACGGTCCGCATCTTTTCCGTCACCGAGGAGGGGGCCAAGGAAGCCCTGCGCCGGGTGGAAGAACTGACGGCCACGGCCGAGGTGGGAAAGACCTATTTGGGCAAAGTGACCAAGGTGGTCGATTTTGGCGCCTTCGTGGAGATCTTCCAGGGCACCGAAGGCCTGCTTCACATCTCCGAGATCGCCGAGCGGCGCATCCCGGACATTCACGACGAAGTGAAGACCGGCGACAAGATCCTCGTCATGGTTTTGGACGTGGAGCCCAATGGGAAGATTCGGCTGAGCCGGCGCGCCGTGCTTCAGGAGCAGCGGGGTGAAACCCCCACGCCCGCGCCGCCCCGCAGGGGAGGCCCGCCACGCCGTGGCCGAGGCGGCCGCGGCGGGCGTCGTCACGCATGAATCCGAGTGGCCTGAAAGCCGCACTGAGACAATTCAAGGAGGGGCGGATCACCGAAGACGAGGTGTTCCGCCTGATCCGCGATTTTCCATTCCAAGACCTCGAGTTCGCCAAGGTGGACCACCACCGGGCCCTTCGACAGGGCTTTCCGGAGGTCGTATTCGGGAAGGGCAAGAGCACCGAGCAGACGCTCCGAATCGCCCGCGAGCTGCTCCGGGAAAACCCGCATTTGCTGCTCACCTCGACCACTTCCGAAGTCTTTCGAGCACTACAGCGCGACTACCCCGACTGCCGCTTCCACGAGAACTGTAAAGCCGTCACGGCAGGTTCCCCACTGCCCGATCGGGGCCGCGGAGTCATCGCCGTCCTGACGGCTGGGACTGCGGACCTGCCGGTGGCCGAAGAGGCTGCGGTGACGGCGCACTACCTGGGGAACCGGGTGTCGACTTGCTACGATGTCGGCGTGGCCGGCCTGCATCGCATCCTGGCACAGATGGACCTGCTTCGAAGCTGCACGGTGGCCGTGGTGGTGGCCGGGATGGAAGGCGCCCTCCCCAGCGTGGTGGGAGGGCTCATCGGCGTCCCCGTGATTGCCGTCCCCACGAGCGTCGGGTACGGGGCATCCTTCGGTGGGCTGGCGGCTCTGCTGGGCATGCTCAACAGCTGCGCCGCCAATGTCACGGCCGTCAATATCGACAACGGCTTCGGAGCCGGATTCGTGGCCAGCCTGATCAACCGGCGGCACCCGGACGAAGTCGGGAGAGGCCCTTCCGACGATGAACCCTGAGGTCCTCCAGCTACTCGGCTTCGACCGGACAACACAGCTGATCCAGGGCTTTGCCCAGACCGAAGGAGGACGTCAGTACCTTGCTGAAATCGGCCCCACGACCGACCCCGAGGAGCTGAGTCGCCGGCTCGACCAGCTGCAAGAGGGTTGCCGCCTGCTGGCCGAAGAAGGACCCATCCCCTTGTCCGGGGCCGGTGATCCGGCCGCGCTGCTGGCCCAGCTGGACAGTCCCACCAGCATCCTGGAACCGGCCGAGCTTCTCGATGCACGAGCGTTTCTGGTCCTGGCCCGCCGAATCCGCAAACAGCTCGCAGAGGGTACCTGGCCCCTCCTCGCCCAGCGCTGGTCGCCCCTCGACGACCCCGGCCCCTTGGCCGCTCGAATCGATTCGGTTCTGGACCCGAGTGGCGAGGTGCGTGATGGGGCCGATCCCGACTTGGCGCGAGTCCGCCAACGGGGCAAGCGGGCCAAGAAGAAGGTTGAGGAACGACTCGACCAGATGCTCAAAAGCCGCGCCGCGCGATTCCTGATCGCCGAGCCGTTCGTGACGCAGCGCAACGACCGCTTCGTCGTGCCCGTGCAAGTCGAACATCAGAAGGAGATACCCGGCCTGGTGCACGGCACCAGTGCCTCGGGCGCCACCGTCTTCCTGGAACCGCTTTCCGCCGTCGAGCTGAACAATGAGTGGATCTACTGCCGGGAACGCGAAAAGGAGATCATTCGTCAGCTGCTGGCCCGGTTGACCTCCCAACTCCGGTCTCAGTTGGGGCCGCTGCGCCGGCTCACCAGAGCGCTGGCCGAGTTCGACGCCCTGCAGGCTCGGGCGGGCTTCGGCGAATCCTTCGGCTGCGTGGTGCCCGGAGTGCGGCCCGGGGGCCCGATTCGCCTGGAACAGGCTCGGCACCCACTGCTGGTGGAAAAGCTCGGCGACCGCGTCGTTCCCCTCACCCTGCAACTGGGAGGCGACTCCCAGCGCGCTTTGATCATCAGCGGGCCCAACGCGGGGGGCAAGACCGTCGTCCTCAAGACCCTGGGGCTGCTGTCCCTCATGGCCCAGAGTGGGTTCCCCGTGCCCGCCCGGGAGGCCGAGTTCCCTCTCTTCCGCCAGATTCTGGCCGACATTGGCGATCGCCAGTCGATTGCGGAGAACCTGAGCACCTTTTCGGCCCATGTTCTCGAGGTTCGCGAGATGATCGCCAACCTGGAGCCCCCCAGTCTGGTATTGCTGGACGAACTGGGCACCGGGACCGATCCCACGTACGGGGCCGCCCTGGGTATGGCGATTCTGGACCACTTCCAGCGCGAAGAAGTACTCCTGCTGGCCACCACCCATCACCTGGCGATCAAACAGTATGCCGAGGCCACGCCCGGTGCCGCCAACGCCTGTGTAGGCCTGGACCCGCAGACTCTGCGCCCAACCTACCAGCTGCATTTCGGTGCCTCCGGCCAGAGTAGCGCTCTGGAGATTGCTCTCCAGCTGGGCCTTCCCGAGGAGATCGTTCAATCGGCCAGGCAGCGGCTCGACCGCAATGAACTGGAAGTGGAAGCTTTCCTGAGCCGCCTCCGGCAGGAACAGCTCGAGCTGGAGGCTGCCCGGCAGCGGACTGAGCAGGAACGCCGGCAGTGGGAAGACCGGCAGCGCATTCTCCAGGAGGAAGCACGGCAGCGAGAGGGGGAGAGACAGCGAGAGGCCCAGGCCAGCCTGGACCGGTGGCAGAAAGAGTTCCGGCAACAGACGGAGCGTTTTCTGAAGAAGACTCGCGACCGCTCCGAAGCGGCTCGGCTCCGCAGCCAGGCCAAGGCCCGCTCCGAAGCACTGCGGGAGAAGTTTCGACGAGAAATGGCTGAAACGGCACGCTCCCGCAACCCCGCCGCCCCCCCGAGCGAAGCCGCCTCAGAGCGGCTCGAGAGGGGTGACCAGGTCTACGATTCCTTCTTCCAGAAGCGGGGTGAACTGATCGCGATCGAGGGCCAGACGGCCCTCGTGGAAATCGACGGAAAGCGCGTCTCGACGCCCCTTGAGCGCCTGCGCAAACTGGAACGCAGGGAAGTCGTGCAACAGCCCTCGCCGCAGGTACAGTGGTCGGTAGTCGAAGACACGGACCCCGAGTTGAATCTGATTGGCCTGCGAGTGCCCGAGGCCCTGGACCGCACCGACAAATATCTGGATCGGGCCTTCGTGTCCAGGCTCGAGCGGGTCCGCCTCATTCACGGATTCGGAACGGGCCGCTTGGAGCGGGCGCTGTCGGAGTTTCTCAAAGGTCACCCCCACGTCTCGAGTTTCCAGGTCGAAGGAGGCGCGACCGTGGTAGATTTGCAGCATTGATCGATGCGTTTCGATGATCACTACGTTCAACAGGTCCGCTCCGCCACCGATATCGTACACCTGGTTTCCGGATACGTGAACCTGAAGAAACAGGGCGCCAACCACTCCGGCCTTTGCCCTTTTCACAATGAGAAGACCCCCTCGTTCAAAGTCAATCAGAGCCTCCAGATCTTCAAGTGTTTCGGTTGCGGAGAAGGCGGTGACGTCTTCCGG
This sequence comes from Acidobacteriota bacterium, assembly GCA_041630155.1. Taxonomy (GTDB): domain Bacteria; phylum Acidobacteriota; class UBA6911; order RPQK01; family JANQFM01; genus JBFGHG01. The sequence continues at coordinate 14,060 of JBFKLX010000081.1, read as the reverse complement.
TTCATTCAACTCATGGAGGGACTGAATTTCCCAGAGGCGATCCGCCAGTTGGCCGAGCGTCAGGGCATCCCCTTGCCCGCGAGTGACCCTGGCCAGGAACGGCGCGCGGAGGAGAGGGAGAAGCTGCAGGAGCTGATGCGCACCGCGGCTGAATTCTTCCAGCAAAGCCTCGAGCGACCAGAAGGAAAAAAGGCACGGGCCTATCTGAGCGAGCGGCAGATCCAGGAGTCCACGGCTCGAGCCTTTGGCCTGGGGTTCGCCCCGCCCGGCAGCCGGCTCCTGGAAGAGCTTCGCCGCCGGGGCTTGGAGGTCCAGGATGCTCTGACCTGCGGCTTGCTCAAGAAAAACGATCGAGGCGAGCTCTACGACAAGTTTCGCGCCCGCGTCATGTTTCCGATCCGCAACCTCTCCGGACAAGTCATCGCTTTCGGCGGGCGGGCTCTGGCAGAGACCGGCCCCAAATATTTGAATTCGCCCGAAACGCCCCTCTACCACAAGAGTGATCATCTCTATGGCCTGGACCTGGCCCGAGACGAGATTCGCCGGCGCAACTTCGCCATTCTGGTAGAAGGCTATTTCGACTGCATCGTGCCTCACCAGGCCGGCTTCCCCAACGTCGTCGCATCGCTGGGCACGAGTCTGACGGAGAACCAGGTCAAGATTCTGAGTCGCTACAGCCAGAAGGTGGTGCTCAATTTCGATCCGGACTCAGCGGGCGTCGCCGCCGCCGTGCGCTCCATCGATCTCTTCGCGCGCGCAGCGGTTCAGGTCAACGTCATGGAGTTGCCGGCCGGAGCCGACCCGGACAGCTACATCCGGGAGGAGGGCGCGGAGCGCTACGCGGAACGGCTGAAGCACAGCCTGCCCTACATGGATTACCTCCTGGAGAGATTCCTCGAGCAAGAGCGGGACCCGTTCAGCCCTCGGGGTAAGCAACAGGTGGTCAGCCAGATCATCCCCTACCTCGCCGGCATCCCCAATCGAATAGAACGGGCCGAATACGTCTCCCGGACCGCGACTCGGCTTCGCCTGGACGAACGGCTGGTGCTGGAAGAGCTGCGGAGAGCGGGCCGGCCCACACAGGCGTCTGAGACCCTGGCGCCTCAGCCCCAGCCGCCCTTGGCGACGGCGACGCCTGCCGAAGTCTGCCTGCTGCGGGCGGTGCTCGACCCAGGTTGGAGCCAGCGAGTTCTCGAGCAGCTCGAACCGGATCTCCTGGAAGGCCTCGTGACCGAGCCCATCTTTCAAAAACTGGAGGAGATCCGGGAACTTCACGGAGAAAATCGCATCCTCTTTCTTCGGGACCAATTGGGCGATCGCCATCTGGTCCATCTGGTGGAGGGCGCGGCTCTCGAGGCTGTGGAACATGGACTGTCCGAGCAAACCATCCAGGAGAGCTTGCGGGCATTGCGGAGAAAACAACTGGAGAGCTCCAGCCTGCGCCTTCAACGAGCGATCGCTCAGGCCGAAAAGCGTGGCGACACAGCGGAGTTGGAATTGCTGCTCGAGCGGAAGGCTTCGTTGCGCCGCCGCATTGAACTTGATCTGAATTGACCGAAAATCATAAACTGTTGTTTTGATCAGAAATGCGCCCTGGCGGCAAACGAGGTAGTGACTGACTTGTCCATCGAAGACAAATACGAAGGGGTAAAGGAGCTCATCACCCTCGGCAAGGAGAAAGGTTATCTCCTTTACGACGAGGTCAACGAAGCGCTGCCCGACGACATCCACTCCTCGGAAGATCTCGACCAGATCTTCTACCTGTTCGGTAACGCCGGGATCGAAGTCATCGACTCAGAGCAGCAGTTCGAATCCTCCCAGAAGCGGACCCGAGCCAAACCCGAGGAAGAAGAGGAAGCGGAGGAAGAAACCGAATCGGAGGTATCCACCGAAAGTCTGGAAAAGACAAACGACCCGGTGCGGATGTATCTGCGTGAAATGGGCACGGTTCCCTTGCTGACGCGCGAGGGCGAAGTGGAAATCGCCAAGCGCATCGAGAAGGGCCAGCGTACGGTACTCAAGGCCCTGTCGAGGTCCCCCGTCGTGGTCGCCGAGATTCTGGAGTACGGCCGAAAGCTTCTGGCCGAAGAGATTTCCATCAAGAACTTCGTCAATTTCGTTGAAGACGAAATCACCGAAGAAGTGATTCAGCGCCGGCTGCACGGGGTCCTCGAACGGATCGACGAGATTCGTGACCTGGAAGGAAAGGCCTCCAAAGTCCGCGCCCGCCTGCGGAAGTCCAAGAGGGTCGGCGCCGAGTACAAGCGACTGCTGTCGCGGCTGGCTCGATTCCGGATCCCGATTGCCCGTTCGATTCGTGAGCTGAACGTGACCGCGCCGACCCACGAGCGCCTGGTGCTGGCCATCAAGAACTCCGTTGACCGAATCGTGGCTCTGGAAAAGGAGGGCAAGCGGCTCAAGAAGCTGCAGGAGTCGCCTCTCAAAACCGAGGAGTCCAAGAAGGTCAAACTGCGGCAGCGCGAGATCGATCGCGAGATGCGGGAGATCGAGGAAGAAGTGTTGGCGGGTCCGGCAGAATTGAAGCGAAGCCTGGCCACGATCAAACAGGGCGAACTCGAGGCCGACATCGCCAAGAAGGAGCTGGTGGAAGCCAACCTCAGGCTGGTGGTCTCAATCGCCAAGAAGTACACCAACCGGGGTCTGCAATTCCTGGATCTGATCCAGGAGGGCAACATCGGGCTGATGAAGGCGGTCGACAAGTTCGAGTACCGACGGGGATACAAATTCTCGACCTACGCCACCTGGTGGATTCGCCAGGCCATCACGCGCGCCATCGCTGATCAGGCCCGCACCATTCGTATCCCCGTACACATGATCGAGACGATCAACAAGTTGATCCGTACCTCCCGGGCATTGGTGCAGGAGTTCGGTCGCGAGCCCTCCTCCGAGGAGATCGCCCGCAAAATGGACATCCCGGTGAGCAAGGTGCGAAAGATCCTCAAGATTGCCCAGGAGCCCATTTCGCTCGAGACTCCGATCGGCGAAGAAGAAGACAGTCATCTGGGAGACTTCATTGAAGACCGCGGCGTGATTTCGCCGGCGGAAGCCGTGATCAACTTGAATCTGAAAGAGCAGACCGCTGCCGTTCTGCAGACTCTCACTCCGCGGGAAGAGCAAGTGATCCGGATGCGCTTCGGAATCGGGGACGGAAGCGAGCACACGCTGGAGGAGGTCGGGCAGCGCTTTTCAGTGACGCGCGAGCGCATCCGGCAAATCGAAGCCAAGGCCTTGCGGAAGCTGAGGCACCCCTCGCGGAGCCGAAAACTCAAGACCTTTCTGGAAAACACCGGAAAGGAAGGGATTTAGGGTGCAACGGCGTCCACTCGGTGGGCGCTTTTTTTTTGTGGGGGGCAGACGGGCGCATTCGGGTTCCGGCATTCGTCCCTCCCACCTGGTTGGGGGCCCATAGCTCAGTCGGTTAGAGCAGCTGACTCATAATCAGCCGGTCGTAGGTTCGAATCCTACTGGGCCCACGCAATCTGCGCCGCGCGATTGCCCCGTCCGCAGGAATGATGCCGGGAAACACGTGAACGAAAACAATGGTCTCCAGATCCTGATCACACTGCAGCAGACGGACTCTCGCATCGGGCGGCTGCAGGAGGAGATCGCGCGTCTTCCGGTTCGCCTGGAGGAACTCGAAGAGAACCGCCAGGCGTGTACCCAGCAAGTGGAGCGAGCCCTCCTGTCGCTGGAGGACCACCGCAAGCTGCGCCGGCACCTCGAGGGAGAGGTTGCCACTTCGCACGAGAAGCTGAGCCGCTTCAAGACCCAGTTGATGGAGGTCAAGACCAACCGCGAGTATCAGGCGCTGCTGCAGGAAATCACCACCGTCGAGGAAGAAATCGCCGGCAGCGAAGACCGGATCCTGGAGAGTATGCTGGCCGTCGACGAGCAGGCTGCCCAACTCGAGAAGGTCCAGCAGGAGGTGCGCCAGACGGAGGCCGAACTGGCGGAGCGGCGCAAGGAACTGGAGCTACGCACGGCTCAGGCCAAACAGGAGATCGATCAACTGACTCAAAGGCGGCACAGCCTGGAGGAACAGATTCCAGAGGAGCTGAGGGAACGGTACGATCGTCTCGTTTCGGCCCGGGGAGTCGCCCTGGCCGAAGCGCGCGACCAGTCCTGTCAAGTGTGCCACGTCCGATTGCGGCCGCAGCTGTACAACGAAGTCAAGACTGGGAGTCAAATCCTGACTTGCGAAAACTGCAACCGCATCTTGTTCTTCGCCCAAGATTGATTCCAAGGGAACTCTCCAGGGGAAACCCCCGAGAGAAGCGCCTGGATTCTCCAGATGAGCCCTCTGCGTTTTTATCGACAAGCTTATCGAGCCATCACCGACTTCGGCTCCTACACAGAACTCCTGGAGCAGCCCCTCCAGCAGACCTTCCTCTACATCCTCTACCTGAGCGCCCATACTGCCCTCGCGTGCGCGGTAGCCACCGCCATTTATCAGCTCCCCTGGATCTACGGCGGCATCCGGTGGGCCCAGGAAAATTTCCCCACCCTGGTGATTGAGAACGGCAAACTGACGATCCCGGAAGCGAACTCCGAACCTCTCGTGCGCGAATACCTGGGCCAGTCGGTTTGGACCTACGCCTTCTATCCCGACGTCACTGAGGATGCCTACAAAGTGCGCCAGCCCGCGGTCGTCTTCACTCCCGAAAAGTGTTTGTTGCTGGTCGATCAGGAGCTTCAGTTGAGTTTGGCCTGGCAGGACGTCGTGCTCCGTGAAACCATCCAGCGCGAGGACTGGGTCGAGTTGGAACAGAACCTCCAAAGGTATTTCTGGCCCCTGGCATACAGCGGCTTCCTCATGCTCTACCTGGTGCTGAAGCCGATGCAGGCGGCGATCATCACCTTTTTTTCGGCGGTGGCGGCCGTCCGCATGGGCGTGCGCCTTCCTTTTTCGTGCCACTTCACCCTCTGCGCCTACGCGCTCACTCCGGCGATCGCCATTGACCTGCTCCTGCAGTTGTCGAATCTCTTGGAATTTTCCGACTTCCTCCCGATTTACCTGGCCACTGCCATCGTCTATGCCTATCGCGCAACCCAACACTGCCTGGCTCCGACTTGAGCCGCGGCGCTGGGGAGCCTGAGGCAGGCCCGGTGCTCCAGAGGCGATTTGTTCAAGCCACCCCGAATTTAGTAGGCTGAGGACATGCAAGAAGCTCGTCTGGCGCGTCTACTCTCGACCCTGTTGGTATGCACGCTCGTATGGGCCGCACTTTGGGCTCAGACCAGAAACCCAGGTGACGAGGTCCCGGTGATCCGTGCCGACGTGGATGTGGTCAATATCCTGGCGACGGTCCGAGACAAGCGAGGACACTACGTCGCCGATCTGGACCGAGACGAATTCGACGTCTATGAAGACGGAGTCAAACAAAAAATCGAATACTTCAACTACGAAGCTGGAGAACAGGCACAGCCCTTGACCATCGTGCTCCTGATCGATACCAGCGGCAGCGTCAAGGACAAGCTTCGCTTCGAGCAGCAAGCCGCCGGCGAGTTCCTTCAATCGACGCTCCGCAAGGACGTCGACCTGGCCGCCGTGGTTCAGTTCGACAGCGAAGTCAATCTGGTCCAGGATTTCACCTACGACTACCAGCGTCTGGAGGACTCTATCCTGGAGATCCGTGCCGGCGGGGCCACCAAACTCTACGATTCGATTTTTCTGGCAGTCGAGGACCTGCTGGCAGGGGAAGTCGGGCGCAAGGTCATCGTCGTCCTCTCCGACGGAGCCGACACCCAGAGTGTCATTACCTCCGAGCAGGCGATCCGAGTCGCTCAGAATCAGGACGTCCTCATCTACGGGATCGGAGTGCGCAGCGCGGGATACGACTCGGATTTCGGGAAACTGAAGGAATTCGCCAATGCGACCGGTGGCCTGTTCTTCAAGTCCAAGGCCAGCCTGCAGCGGCTCAGAGACGCCTTCGAGCAAATCAATCAGGAAATCAAGAACCAGTACAGTCTCGGCTACATTTCCACTAACCCCAGGCCCGATGGCAGCTTCCGGCGGATCTCCGTCAGGCTCAAACGGTCCAGCTTGAAAGTGACCCACCGCAAGGGATATTATGCCGGCGGCCCAACCTCATGAGCCCAAATGAATACGACATCGAAAGCTCCTTGCCGCTGGAGCTGAAGCTGCGTGTCCTGGAAGCCGAACTCGAGCAGGTCGAGTCGGACTGCCGCACGCTGGCGCGCCGCAAAAAAGAGATCGAAACCGAGATCGACCAGTTCCAGAAGCGGTTGACTCAACTCAGACGCAGGCGAGTCCTGCGAAGGGTAAAGTGAATCAGCGGTAGGTTTCTCGGCTTTCGACAAACGACGACGGATCAGATCGGGCCTTCGCATCGGGCGCTGAAGTTTGAAATAATCTGCCCCCTCCCTGCCTCCCTTCCTTGCCCTCGCCCGACCACCCTGATGCCTCACGAGAGTCGCCCGCTCGTAGCTTGGCACCCACCCTTCGGTGCCCTCTGATCAAAGCATCAGGCTGAGATACTCCACGACCGCCTCGAGGTCTCGTTCCGAGATCTCGCCCTGGAACGACGGCATGCGGGATTCGGGGTTGCGGGCCTTGGGATCGAGGATTTGCTGGCGCAGATGCGGACGGCTGAACTTCCAGCCCGCCTGGCTCAGATCGGGGCCTTGCAAACCGCCCACTCCCTTGATCTTGTGGCAGTTGACGCATTTCCGCTCCACCAGCACTTGGCGGGCACGCACCATGAGTGCGGGGTCGCCGTCCTCGGGCAATGGTAATTCTTGCTCCAGGGTCGGCAGCCCGCCCTGGGGATGGACGATCTTGCTGTAGGCCACGGCTCCGTACATCAAGGCAAAGAAGGCGGCCACCGCGAGCACTGCCGGCTTGCACTGCTTCCAGTACCGGCTGGGCCCCCGATCCAGAAAAGGCAGCGCCAGGAGTGCCAGAATGATCAGATTCGGAATCACGAAGACGGGCAGCACTTCCCAACCGCTGAACAGCCTCAGCAACTCGTAGTGAGCCAGAAAGTACCACTCGGGACGGGGGTCGTAGCTGGTGTCAGAGGGATCCGCCTTGGGTTCCAGGCCCGCCGGCAGGAGCAGCGCCAGCAGCAGCACGATCAGGAAGACCAGCAGCGAGGCGGAGCTGTCGCGAAAGACTTGCCGCGGGTAGAAGGGGAACGGCGGGCCGGAGCGCTTGTGCGGCTGCGGGTGCGGCGCGATCTTGTGGCACCGCAGCAAATAGAGATGAAGCAGCACCAGGCCGACCAGCATGGCGGGCAAGAAGAACGCGTGCAGAGCGAAGAAGCGGCTGAGCGTGTAGGCGCCAATCTCTTCGCCACCCTGGAGCAGCCGCTGCAGCAGTGGCCCCACCAGAGGCGTCTGAGCAATCATCTCCGTGCCGACTTTGGTGCCCCAGTAACCCTTCTGATCCCAGGGGAGCAGATAGCCGGTGAAAGAGAAGGCCAGGATCAGCAAGAAGGTGAAAACTCCACTCAGCCAGTTCAACTCCCGGGGTGCTCGATAGGCGCCGTGAACGACCACTCGCAGGATGTGCAGCGTCACCACGACGATGAGCAGGCTGGCCCCCCAGACGTGCAGGCTTCGCACCAGATGAACCGAAGACACGTGGTCGGCCAGGTGACTCAGGCTTTCCCAGGCATGGTCCGGCGTGGGGGCGTAGAAGAGCAGCAGCACTCCACCTGTGAGAGTCTGGACGACCAGGAGGAAGAGGAGAGCGCTGCCGAAGGTGTGCAGCCAACCGACGTTGGGCGGCTGGGGTTCCCCCAGAAATCGCCGGATGGCCGGGCCAAGTGGCAGTCGTTGGTTCAGAAGTTCTTTGATCAAGCGCGTTCGATCACGAAATACTTGCCGTCAATGGTCACCTCGGGCCGGCCCAGCGGGGCGGGTGGAGGCCCGGAGACGACCCGTCCCTGTGCATCGTAGATCCCACCATGGCACGGGCAGATGAAATGGCTCGACTTCTCTTCCCAGCGAACCGTACAGCCCAGGTGGGAACAGACCGAGGACAACACCAGAACATCGCCCGCATCCGCGCGAGCCGCGTAGAACACTTGGCTGCGTCGCTCGCTCCACCAACCCTGCTTCTCCTCGTACACCAGGTCGAATCGCTGGGGCTGCGGTGTGAGCTTTTCCACCTCGCCCAGAACATATGACGAATCACGGCGGCTACCGAGTGAAGGCAACACGACCGCCGCCCCCAGAACCGAAGCCAGGGCCGATCCGATTGTCGCCAGAATTCCCCACACCCCCCACTCGAGGAAACGCCGTCGATTCGCCCCGTTTTGCTGCATGACGTGAAGAAAAATACCATGGAAGGCTGCTCAGTGCGAAGCCTCGCGAGGCGCCGGCCGCACATTCTTGTCTCCGGCCCAGGGCTGTGATAGACGAGAGCAGTATGAGAAGAACAAACGGAGAACCGGGTCGGCCCACCACCCGCAGGGGCTTTCTCGCCAGCTCCTTGGCTGCGGCGGCCGCCCTCACGATCGGGGCTCGAGCTGCCGCGGTTTCGGGTCTTCCGGCGGCATCCCGTGAATTCAAAATCTCCCTGGCGGCCTGGTCGCTGCACCGGGCTTTCTTTTCCAACCTCTTGAAACTGATCGACTTTCCCACAGTCGCCAGGCGGACCTTTGGAATCGGCGCGGTCGAGCTGGTCAACAGCTTCTTCCCGTCGCCCCAAGCGCGCTTCTTGGAAGAATTGAAGACGCGGGCCTCCGGCCAGGGAGTGGAGATCCTGTTGATCATGGTGGACGGCGAAGGAGACCTGGGACATTCAGACTCCCAGCAGCGCAGGCTGGCCGTTCGCAATCATTTCAAGTGGCTGGACATTGCCCAGCAGCTGGGCTGCCACTCGATTCGGGTCAACATGCGCTTCGACGACGAGGACCCCTCCGCATCGGGGATCAGCGACAGCCAGCTGCAACGGGCGCTGGAGAGCTTCCAGCGGCTGGTCGAGTACGCCGAGCCCGCCAACCTGTCAGTCCTGATCGAAAACCACGGCGGTCTCTCTTCCAACGCGGACGCCCTGGTCGAAGTCATGCAGGCGGTGAACTCGCCCCGTTTCGGTACGCTGCCCGACTTTGGCAACTTCCCCCCGGGGACGGACAAGTACGAATCGATCCGTAAGATGATGCCCTTCGCCCAGGCAGTGAGCGCCAAATGCTACGACTTCGGCGAGGACGGCAACGAAACCGCCCTCGATTACGAAAAAATGCTCCAGATCGTGGTCGACCAGGCCGGTTACCACGGACACATCGGCATTGAATACGAAGGAACCCGCCTCTCGGAGTACGAGGGCATCAGCCGCTGCAAGGCCTTGCTGGAGAGACTCAGGGGCGCCTGAGCGAACCGCGGCGGACTATTGCGGAACCTCGACCTCGCCGCGGGCTGCCCGGAGTCTGGAGAAGACGTGGGTTTCTACCCAGCGCCCATCCCACCACTCCAGGGGATTCACCTGGACGCCTTGCAGGATCATGCTGTAGTGAAGGTGGTCTCCGCCGGCCAGCCCGGTCTGCCCGGTGCGGCCCAGTTCTTGTCCCTTCTCGACGGTGTCCCCCGCCCGTACGGCGATCGAGCTGAGGTGGCCGTAGAGCGAGAGCAGGCCGAGGCCGTGATCGAGGATGACGCAATTGCCGTAGATGCCCAGATAGTCGGCCCACAGCACACGCCCTGAGTTGGCGGCTTCCACGAGGCTCTGCGCGGTGGATGCCAGGTCGAATCCCTGATGCGTCTGCTCATCCACCGCCCTGCCGTCGTAGTAGTACGTCCTCTGGTCGGCAAAGGCCGCCTCCACCTGGGAGCGGCTGAGCTGTTGGAAGGGCTGGCTCCAGAGGAGCCGATCGGCCGACTGCAGGCTGAGTTGCCGGATGAATTCATGGTTGATGAGCCGCAGCCTCGCATTGATCTCGAGAAAGGTGTCCAAACGCGACGGCCGCTCCTGGATCTGGGGGCTGTTCCGGAGAATCTCAGGGGCCACGGCGTCGATGAACGAGTCGATGACGTCGAGGCGCCGCGTCCGAAAGCGGACAGAAGCGATGCGGCCCGGGAGCTGGACCTCGGTGCGGTTTCCCGCGGCGTCTTCGGCCCAAACCGCCAGCCTCGAGTCGACCGGCTGGTCGTAGTTCAATCCCAGGAGCACGGCGTAAGTCCCCGGAGGGGCCCCAGCGACCGGGTAGCCACGGAACATGGTCTCCCCGACGCGAGCCCCCGAGGCTGCCAAGTCGGGATCGGAGCGATAGACGGCCAGATCGGAACCCCCTTGCCGCAAATAGTGTTGGCCGGAGAGGAGGGCGAGACGGGGCGGCGTGAGGTCGAGCGTGACCTCCCGCGTGGCTCGCGCCGTGCGGCTGAACAGCCACAGGTTGGGCTGGTCGGTGGCGGTGACCTCCAGCTGGAACATGCCTTCCCGGAGCATCGGCATCTGAGCGGATTCCAGGGTCACGGCTACCGACCGCCGGGGCGTCCGATCCTGCCAGGGCCAGCCGGAGCCCGTATAAGTTTCGCGCAGCAGCTCCTGGCGCTGACCGGCTTGGGTCACGGCGACCTCGATCCGGCGCAGGCCCTTCCCCGTGTCGGCCAAATGCACAGTCAGGCGTCCGGATTTTCCAATGATTTCCGGAGTGTCCGCCCAATCGATTCGTGGTTCGGAAGAGTCCCAGGTCCAAACCAGGTAACCGAGAAACAGCACCACGGTCAATACGGCCATCCACTTGCCGACAGTCATGCCTCTGATGCTACCGGGGTTGGCCCGGTGCCCGCAAGGACCGGAGAGGGAGCCGTGCGCAGCGCTCGTCCCCGGAGAGCCCTTCAGCTCCGCCCGGAGCCGCTACATTCCAGGCAAGTCATCTTGCCCGACCCTCCACACCCTTCACACTTCTGCCCCAGCACGGCGTCCCGACCCGAGCCGCCGCAGTCGAGGCATCGAATCTTGCCCCGGCCATGGCACTCTCTGCACTTCTCCACAATGGACCTCCACACCGCAGGACACCAACGACCCGCTCAGAATGAACCATGCATACCAAAGGCCAAAACCGGGGTCAATACTTCCCTTTGGCCAGGTTTCCCAACTTCCGGACGTAGGCCGGGAAAGCCAGTTCTCTGCAGCTCAAATCGGCCCACTTCCAGCCTTGCGGGACGAACTCCGCCCGAAGTTCGCAGAGCAGCGGCGCGAAGTGCAGCTGGTGGTGGGTGATCCGGTGCCGCAGGGGAGGGAGTTCCCTCATCACGGTCAGCTCGACTCCCCAGCGGCGGTGGGCCTGTTCCGCGAACCCGCTGCTGCTGCGCCCCTCGATGTTGGGAGTCTCCCAAAACCCCTTCAGGAATGGGCCCTCTTCGTTGCGGCGCAACAGGAACAGCGACTCCCGCGGCACGAGAGCGGCCAGAAAATGGAGATGGACGACTCGTTGAGATCGATCGGCTTGGGGCAGCTGCGCTTGGATGCCGGCCCGGCAGGCGCCGCAGCTCTTCTCCAACGGGCAGGCGCCGCAGCGCGGATTGCGGGGCGTGCAGACCAGAGCCCCCAATTCCATCAAGGCCTGATTGAAGGCGCCGATCCGCCGGGAGACGAGGGGCTCCCGAACCAGCTCCTCGAGCAGCCTCCAGAGTGCCGTAGTCAAGGAGCGGACGGGCTCCGGGGCGGCGAGGTAGCGAACCAGCAGCCTTCCGACATTGCCGTCCAGAACTGGCAGGGCCTGGCCGTAGGCAATCGAGAGCACCGCTCCGGCCGTGTACCTGCCCACCCCGGGCAACTGCAAGGCCTCGCGGTAGTCCGAAGGAAAACGGCCGTCGTGACGTCTGCAGATGATTTGCGCCGCTCGGTGCAGATTGCGGGCACGGCTGTAGTAACCGAGGCCCGCCCACTCGGCCAGCACTTCGGACTCCCGGGCGCGCGCCAAAGACTGCACCGTCGGGAAGCACTCCAGGAATCGCTGGTAGTAGGGCTGCGCGGCCGCCACCCGGGTCTGTTGCAGCATCACCTCGGAGAGCCAGATTCGATAAGGGTCGGTCTGGCGGCGCCAGGGGAGATCTCTCTGGTGTTCCCCATACCAATCCAGGAGGCTGCGGGCAAATTCCTCCGGGTCGACGGGCAACTGGAGGACTCGAGCTGACCCCTTGCGAGCGGGCATACGGCTCACCTCAGCAGTTGCTTGGCGATGGTGGCCAGCTGCATGTTGGAGGTCCCTTCGTAGATCTTCCCGATCTTGGCGTCTCGATAGTACTTCTCGACCGGGTAATCGCGACTGTAACCGTAGCCTCCGTAGATCTCGATGGCCTGAGAGGTCACCCGCTCAGCCACCATCGAGCTGTGATACTTGGCCATGGCCGCCTCCGTCAGGAAGTGCTTGCCGGCTTCTTTCAACCGCGCCGCGTTGTAGACGAGAAGGCGAGCTGTTTCGACGTCGATCGCCATCTGCGCCAGCGGAAACTGAACCCCCTGAAAGGAAGCGATGGGCTGGCCGAAGGCCTGCCGTTCCTGGGCATATTTCAAGGAGCAATCCAGGGCGCCGCGGGACACGCCGATCATCTGAGCGCCGATGCCGATACGGCCTTCGTTGAGCGTCTCGATCGCAACCTTGTAGCCCTTCCCCACTTCACCGAGGACGTTGGCAGCCGGGACTTCGCAGTCCTCGAGGACGATTTCGCAGGTTGAAGAGGCGCGAATCCCCAGCTTGTCCTCCTTCTTGCCCAGGCTGAATCCCGGAGCGTCTCGCTCCACCAGAAAAGCGGTGATGCCCTTGTACCCCAAACCGGGGTCGATGGTGGCGAAGACGATGAAGAGAGAGGCTTCATAGCCGTTGGTGATCCAAAGCTTCTGCCCGTTGAGGACGTAGGCGTCCCCTTTTTGCTCGGCCCGAGCGCGCAGCGAAAACGCGTCACTGCCCGAGCTGGCCTCCGAGAGAGCGTAGGCCCCCACCCATTCACTGGCCAGCCGGGGAAAGTAGCGCTTCTTCTGATCCTCCGTGCCCCATCTGATGAGAGCGTTGTTGACCAGAGTGTTCTGGACGTCCACGATCACGCCAGCCGAAGCGTCGACACGCGACAGCTCCTCGACCGCCAGAATCGACATGAAGAAGGTCGCACCGGCGCCACCGTGGGTTTCGGGAATCTCAATCCCCATCAGGCCCATCTCGAAGAAGCTCTCCAGGATGTCCGGACGAAACTTACCCTCCCGGTCCATTTCCTCGACGTGGGGCCGAAGCTGGTCCTGGGCGAAGCTGGCAACGCTCTCCCGAAAGAGCTCTTCCTCTTCCGTCAGGACTGTCAAAGGCACCGGCTTGTCGTGCACTGCTTCCATGATTGCTTCCTCCAGATTCGACGGTTCCTCGTTCAGACCCTCACCACCACCTTGCCGAACTGCTTTTCCGCGCTCAGGTGCACCAGCGCCTCTTTTCCTTGCGCGAGTGGAAATACCCGGTCAACGACGGGACTCAGCCGGCCCTGCCCCAAGAGTCGGACCAGGTGACGGTACTCCGACGCGCTGCTCATCGTCGAGCCCAGGATCTGAATCTGCTTCCAGAAGATGAGACGGATCTCGGTTTCGGGGTTGGCGCCGGTGGTCGCGCCGCAGGTGACGATTCGCCCGCCCTTGCGGACCAGCTTCAAACTCTGCAGCCAGGTCTGGGCGCCCACGTTGTCAACCACCACGTCGACCCCTCGTTTTCCAGTCGCGCTCGAGACCTCTCGAACCACGTCCTGGCGGCGGTAGTCGTAAACGAAGTCCGCACCCGACTCCAACGCTTTCTGGAGCTTGGCGGGGTCGGAAGAGCTCACGAACACCCGTGCACCCGCCAGCTTGGCAATCTGCAGGGCCGCGGAAGAAACCCCACCCCCGATGCCGTGAATGAAAACGTCTTCGCCGGCCTGCAATCTCGCACGGGTCAGAAGCATTCGCCAGGCGGTCTGGAAAACCAGGGAGAAGGCGGCGGCCTGTTCGAAGTCGATTCCATCGGGGATGGATTCCAGGCTGTTCTGGGGGGCCAGGAAGAACTCAGCCAGGGTCCCGTCGGTGTGTTCGCCGGTCAGCCGCAGCCGGACGCACAGGC
>JBFKLX010000080.1:0-22199 GCA_041630155.1 Acidobacteriota bacterium | reverse complement strand
CGGGCGATTCCCGAGTCGAAGACCGCCACCACCAGGTCGCTGCCGTCCAATCCCACGGCCTGCACGCGGTCGGCCCCAATGGCGGCCAGAAACGGATTGCGGGTCTGTCCAGGAAAGCGAGGCGCTACGGGCCCCTCCCGCATGCGGGGCTGCCGGCCGGCCTGGCGGGACACGCGGACTAGGGGATCCAGCGTGACGTACTGCACCTGCTCTCTGTGAAGCAGGTCCTGGATCTGGCTGGCGGTGAGACGGGCGGCGTAGCTCATCCCTCCCAAAGGCACGGTTTCGAAACGCGAGAGGGAATGGGCGGTCCGCACGATGACGGGAATGGGATAGTCGTACTGGGGCCGTTGAACCATCCATTGGAGCTCGGCGCTCAAATTCGGGTTCACGCGATCCGCCGGCGAAGCCCAGAGGCTCGCGCCGGCGAGAGCCCCCACTACGGCCCCGACGATCAGGATGCGAGACCATTCTAGTGCAGTACTCTGTTTCAGCCGGTTTAGTTTGTCCGACATGGCGTCCCCCAACCTCGCGGTATGTTCAATCCTCATCGAACCCGCGCTTTCCACTACCGGCCTCACCTTAAATTAGGGGCCGTCCCAGCAGCGTTGCTGCGATCGTTGCAAAAACCGTTGCAACGATTTTTTTATTTGAGGATTTTTCAGTTATGATTGTGAGACTTTCGTCTGCACCTTTTGGTGCGGGCCACGGGAGACCGAACTCTTGTCTGACGTGAAGATCCGCCTGCTGGGAGCTCCGCTGGTCGAGCAAGGGGGGGAGACCCTCCACTTCAGCCGGCGCAAGGCCCTGGCGCTGCTGGCATACCTGGCCGTCGCAGGAGGCCGCCAGCGGCGTGAATCGCTCGCCACCCTGCTCTGGCCAGAGCAGGACCGGCAGCGCTCGCTGGCATCGCTGCGCCGCATTCTGGTCGTCCTGACCCGAAGGCTCAGAAAGCATGTGGAGGCCGATCGGGCCACCATCGCACTTCGGCAATCCGAGGCTCTCTGGGTAGACACACGGGAAATCACTCGAATCGCCGAGCGCTATCGGAACGAGGGGGGTGCTGCACCCTTCTCGGAGGGAGCTCTGGAAGAACTGGCCCATGCGGCGTCCCTGTACCGTGACGATTTCCTGGCTGGGTTCTCTCTGTCCGACAGTGAGGGCTTCGACGAATGGCAGTTTTCCCGAACCGAGCATTTCCGGCGGCTCCTGCAGCACATCCTGGAGACGTTGGTACAGGGTCACCGGGAGCGGGGACAACTGGGCCGAGCGATCGTGTTCGCCCAGCGTTGGCTGAGCCTGGATCGCCTGGCCGAGGAGGTCCACCGCCTTTTGATGACTCTCTTCGTGGAGGCCGGGGAACGCAGCGAGGGGCTGCGCCAATATGAGCGCTGTTTCAAGTTGCTGCGAGAGGAACTGGATGTGGAGCCGGAGCCGGAAACGGTGACTCTTTACGAGCGGATCAGGCACGGCGAGCTGAGGGCCCCGCAGCCGCGTCCCGAACCGGAGATCCAGGTGCGCGCGGCTCCCCTTTACGTTCTGCCCGAGGCACTGACGCCGATCGTCGGCAGGCAGGCAGAGTTGGAAGAGCTACTGGGGCGCTTGGGCGACTCCGAGTGCCGCCTCCTGACGCTGGTCGGCCCCGGGGGCATCGGTAAAACCAGGCTCGCCATCGAGGCGGCTCGCCGCCTGCACAAACGATTCGCGGACGGGATCTGCTTCGTCTCACTGGCTGCGGCTTCCGACCAGTCCTTGCTGACCTCCGTCACCGAACCCCTGGGCTTGGTCCTGGATCCGAAAGGCCAGGCAGAAACCCAACTCCTCACCTTCCTGGCCGATCGCGAACTGCTGCTGGTGCTGGACAACTTCGAACACCTGCTGGCGCGAGCGCCTCTGGTTTCGAAGATGCTGGCCCATTGCTCGCGGCTCCGCATCCTGGCAACCAGCCGGGAGCGTCTCAACCTGCAGGGAGAATGGTTGCTGGAAGTGGGGGGATTGGAGGTTCCCGAGCCGGAAGGCGAGCCCCGCTCAGCCGGCGATTTCTCAGCCATTCAGTTGTTCGAGCAAGCGGCGCGCAGACTCGACTCCGGCTTCCGGCTCGATGCCGAAGTCCTTCCCTCCGTGATCCAGATTTGCCGGCTGCTTTCGGGCATGCCTCTGGGCATCGAACTGGCCACTGCCTGGCTGCGGGTCGTCCCCTGCGACGAGATCGCGCGCGAAATCCAGCACAACGTCGACTTTCTCTCCACGACCCTGCGAGATTTCCCGGAGCGTCACCGCAGCCTGCGGGCGGTGTTTCAGTCCTCCCTGCAGCTCCTCAACGAGGCGGAACGCCAATTGCTGCTGGGCCTCTCGGAATTGAAGGGAGGGTTCTCCCGCGAGGCGGCTCAGCGAGTGGCGGGGGCGGATTTGGGGCTCTTGGTCAGCCTCCTGGACAAGTCTCTGTTGAGCCGGTCCAGCAGCGAGCGCTACCACCTGCACGAGTTGATCCAGCAGTTCGCAGCGGAGCTCCTCGAAAAACGACCTGAGATCGCCGATCCTCTGCGCCGACGCCACAGCGAATACTATCTGGAGCTGCTGACCGATCGCTGCGGCCGCTTTGCGAGCGAAGAGCTCAAGGAAGTGATGGCCGAACTCTATCGAGAAAGTGAGAACATCCGCGCAGCCTGGAAATGGGCGCTTTCCGAAGGGCGACTGGACTTGCTGGACCGCAGCCTGGACGCTTTGCATCAGTTTCTCCAACTGGCCGCCTGGTACGCGGAGGGCGAAGAGATGATGGGAGCCGCCCTGCAGGTCATTCCCAAGGACGAAGCGCCGCTGCTCTGGGCCAAGGCGGCCGCCCGGCAGGGCCGCTTCAACAACCGGCTGGGGCGCTACCGAAAAGCGCAGGCGCTCCTCGAGGAAAGCCTCCAAATCTACCGTGAGTTCGATGCGCGGGACGAGATCGCTTTCGCTCAGACCGCCTGCAGCGTCGTCTTTTTTCACCTCGGGGACTTCGCTCGAGCCACAGAGCTCGCTGAAGCCAGCGTGGCGATCTGGCGGGAGTTGAACCGTCCCCACGACCTGGCCAACGCCCTGGTCCAACTCGGTCGTACCGTGGGCTATTCGGGGGAGATCGAGCTGGCCAAGGAGATCCTGGGGGAAGCCTACGAGCTGTTCGAGAGGTTCCACGACGACAATGGGATGGGAAGGTCTCTCAACAATCTGGGAAACCTCTACTACCTGGAGGGACACCAGTCGGAAGCGATCCGGATGTACACGCGCTGCGTGGAGATCTTCACCCGGCTGGGAGACCGGCGCGGCATGGCCTACTCGCTCAGCAACCAGGCGATCGTCCAGGAGGACCTGGGAAATCACGCCGAGGCCAAGGAGCTGTCCCTGAAATCCCTGGCGATCTTCAAGCAAATCGGCTATCAAGAGTCGGATTCGCGCACCCGGGGGCCGGCCATCCCTCTGGAGAACTGCGGCCGCGCCTGCCTCGGGATGGGACAGTACGAGGAAGCTCGCCACTATTTCATGAGCGCGCTTCAACAAGCGGTCGAAATCCAACAGACGCCCCTGGCGCTGGGCTCTCTATTGGGTCTGGCCCAACTCATGATTCACCAGGGGCAGTTCACAACGGCCTGGGAGATCGTGGATCTGGCGACCCGCCATCCCTCGCTCCCCGCGGAGGGGCTCAAGCAGGCCGGCAAACTTCGGCACCAACTCGAGAAGCTGGCGGAGGCCGAGCGGCCCCCCGTGGACGATCAGTTGCCCTCGATCAAAATGAGAATGCTGGTCGAGGAGTTGCTCCAGGAAGGAGACCCGGTCGGCGAGAAAATTTCCCGCCAGTGATTCGATTCCGGTGCGACCCGGTGGCCGGGCGACTGGAACGCCAGAATCGAGATCAGACATTTCATCCGTTGCGCAGAAGTGTCACCGTGGGTCGGGAGAGAGGTGGTCTTCGCCGCCGGCCAGCCCGATCAGGCCAGGAAGGACTGGCCGCAGCTGCAGGTCTTCGTAGCATTGGGATTGATGAAGGCGAAGCCCTGCTGCATCAGGTCACCCTGCCAGTCCAGAGTCATGCCCTTCAAGTAGAGGTAGCTCTTGAGGTCCACGAAGACTCGGGCGCCGTCTTTTTCGAAGACTTTGTCGCTCGGTCGATGGTCGGGTTCGAAGCGCATGACGTAGCTGAGCCCGGAACAACCTCCGCCTTTGACGCCCAGGCGCAAGCCTCCCTGGGGAACCTCTTCCCGCCGCATTCCTGCAAGAATACGTTCCGCTGCTGCTGAAGTGACCTCTATCGACATCGACCTCCACCTTCCGTGAAAGGCGTTTTCCGATCTCCGGCGAAGCGGAGCGAGACTCCTGAAGGCCGGGAGCGTCATCTGTCCAACGCCTTCCCTTCGCCCATTATACTTGATGCAGCATGGCTGGAAAGGGCTTCACATCGAGGCGGGAAGCTCAGGTGCCCGCCCGCAGGCACCAGGTCTGGGGGGTGGTGCTGGCGGCTGGTGAATCGGAGCGAATGGGCCGCAGCAAGGCGATGCTTCCGCTGGGTCGGAAGACGTTTCTCGAGCGGGTCCTCGAGCCATACTCCCGACTGGGTGTTCCCGCCTGTGTGGTCCTGGGAGCGAATGCCGCTACGATCCGGAGGGCGATCGCACCGAGACGTGTCCGAGTGGTGCAGAATCCCGAGCCCCAGCTGGGTCCCTTGAACAGCCTCCGCCTGGCCTGCCGGGAGCTGAGCCGAGCCTCGGCTCTGATCGTGCACCCCGTCGACCACCCCCTCGTCTGGGCCGCAACGGTGGAGAGACTTCTGGAGGCGCATCGAAGAAGGCCCGACTGTATCCTGATCCCTCGAGCATTCGGAAGAAAGGGGCACCCCGTGCTCTTTCCCAGCCGCTTCTTCGGGGAGTTCCGGAAGGCCCCCCTCGAGGAGGGCGCGCGCTGGGTGGTTCACCGCCATGAGGCCCGGGTGCGCCTGCTGTCGACTGCGGACGAAGGAATCCTGGCCAACCTGAATACCCCGGGGCAGCTCCGCTGGTGGCGGCAGCGGCTGAGCCCACGCTGGTGACCTACCGGCTGCACGGCTCCGGCTCGGGGAGCTGGAACTTCGAAAAGGGCTTTGACATGATTTCCATCATGGACCTGCACTCGAGCCGGCTTCGAGGCCCAATCCTCGCTCTCCTGATCGCCTCGGTACAGGTCCTGCACGCCACCGCGCTGCCGGAAGCCCAGATCTCGCTGGCTGAGGTGAGCGTGCATCTTCGATTCCTGGCATCAGACGAGCTGGCGGGCCGGCTGATTGGGACGGCGGGCCACGAGGTGGCGGCCCGCTATATCGCCGAGCAGTGGCATGCGGCAGGCGTGGAACCAGCCGGGAATTCGGCGGATTATTTTCAGCCGGTCCCGCTGGAGAGGGTATTCCCGGCCGAAGACGGGAGCTTCCAAATCCTGGGCCGGAGGCCGGCTCTGGGCCGGGATCTGCTGATTCTCTCGGGGGAGGAACTGAAGCTGACAGCGCCCTTCCGATTCCTGGGCCACGGGCTCCCTCGGGACGGCCTCGAACCGGAGCTGTACGAGGACACACAGGGGGCCGTGATCCTGGTCCAGGCAGGCAGACCGGGAGAGGGCCGCCCCAACCCTTCCGCCACCAGGCTGAAACTGAGGCTGGCGCAGGAAGCCGGGGCACTGGCCCTGGTCGAGATCTACGAGGACAATGCCTGGCAGTTGGCGATCCGCTTTTTGGGCCGGCCGCGGACACGGCTGCGACCAGACCCGGCGTCAGCGAGGGGCCAGATCCCACTGATCGCCATGCGCCTGCCCGACCCGGACTTGATCGGCAACCTCCGGGCCCTTCCCGAAGCGGCCGTCGAATTGGAGTCTTCGGGTGTGCGCCGCGAAGCGGTGCAGGCGTCCAACCTGGCCGGTATCATCCGGGGCGCGGATCCCGCCTTGCGCGAGGAATTCGTCGTCCTGATGGCTCACTACGACCACCTGGGCACCGACCCGCAGGCTTTTGGAGCCAGCCCGGAGGACTTCATTTTCAACGGGGCCCGAGACAACGCCATGGGAGTGACGGCCTTGTTGGCGGCGGCCCGCTCCTTGGCTCTTCGGCCCCCCGCGCGCTCGCTGCTGCTGCTGGCCATCACCGCCGAAGAGAGCGGCCTTCTGGGGAGCCGTTACTACGTAGAGAATCCGATCGTCCCCCTGGGCCAGACCGTATTCGCTCTGAACTCCGATGGCGCCGGTTTCAGCGACACCGACCTGGTCACCGTGCTGGGACTCGAGCGAACCACTGCCGCCCAACAGCTCGCATCCGGCTGCCTGCAAGCTGGACTGGAGGCCTACCTCGGGCCTCCCGAAGCCCAAGATTTCTTCGACCGCTCGGACAATCTGAACTTCGCCAGGGCGGGCGTCCCCACCGTGACGTTCAGCCCCGGTTTCCGGAGATTGGAGGGACCTGCCTTCCAACATTATCACCGCCCATCGGACGAAGTCGAAGAGGGATTCGACTACTCCTACCTGCTGCGGTTTTCGCGGGCGTTCGCAGCCAGCGCCCGGGCCCTGGCCGACCATCCGGAGCGGCCTCGCTGGGTTGCGGGAGACCCCTATGAATCGGTGGCTGCCCGGCCGTCTCGAGAACGGTGAAGTAGCCGGGGCCGCGGGCTGCCCTGGCTGAAATCCACCTGGATTCCTCGAGAAAAGACACATAAACTGGCGGCTCCAGGCCAAACGATCTGGAGGTTGGGCCCGAATCTTTCTGGGGTTCGCCGACAACGCGTGCCTCCGGGTGATTCCGGCGCCGCCGTGCGCGAAAAACTCCCGCTCGAGGGGAAAGTGAGAAGGGGAGGATCAGGATGCCCCGGAAGAAGAAAAATCGAAAACTTCGGCTGGCCTTGGCGGCCTGGGAGATCGGCTGGGCCGATTCGGGCATCGGCGCCAAAGTCGGAGGCCTCGGTACCGTCATCGAAGAGCTGCCTGGGGAGTTGGTCGAGGCCGCCGCCCGGCAGGGGATCGATCTGCAGGTGGAAGTGCTCTCCCCCTGTTTCGCGCACTACCGAAGAGGGCGGTTTGGCTTGAAGGCTGCCGGCAGGAAGGTTCCGGTCAGGCTGGACGGCCAGGAGTTCTCATTCGAAGTGTTCCACGCTCCCGCTCCCGACCGCAAGTCCCGCCTCGTCTACTTTTGGGACCGGGGCCAACTCCATTGGACCAACCGCTCGAGCATCTATCCCGAAGACCCCTGGATGGCTTATCGACTGTACGCCTGCGTGAGCCAAGCCATGGCGGGCTACATCGCGGCCGAAAACTTCGACACCATCCATGCTCACGATTATCACGTCGGTCTGATTCCCTTTTACCTGGACGACGAGTTGCTGCAGCGTCTGCCCTTCCACTTCACCGTGCACAACGCCAGTTACCAGGGGAATTGCTGGGTAGGCGGCCGGGGCTACGAAGCGCTCCGCTCGATCCACTTGCCCGAGGAACATTTCCACGAGTACTTCGACTTTTTCGGTCACCTCAACCTGATGAAAGGCGTGTTGATCCGGACTCACCAGCTGGGGGGTCGGGTCACCACGGTCAGCGGGGATCTCGCCTGCAGCTGGGGGTATGCCCATGAACTGGGCCGCAATGAGGCCGAGCTCTGGCATCGCGCCCAGCGGCAGAAGCCCTGGGGGGCAGTGGGCAAGGTCTTCGTACCCAACGGATACTTGGACGTTTTCGAAAGAATCCCGGTCGCCGGCATCACCAACGGGCTGGCAGAAAAGAACCGGCCCGAGAAACTTCTCGAGCTGTATGGCGGCTCGCTGCGTGCCCGGCAGCGCAAGAACCCGCGGCGCCGGCTCTTCCGCCACCCCGAGGTGCAAAAGGAGATGCTGCGCCGCAATCACCGCTTCGACGCCGAGCGCCTTGAAGTCAAAGCCCGCCTCAAGCGCCTGCTGCACCTGGAAGCCTTTGGCAGCGAGCCGCTGGGGGACCCGATTCTCCTGACCGCACTGGGGCGCCTGGTAGAGCAGAAGAATTTGGGGCTGATCGTCGGCGTGGCCGAACAGGTCTTCGCCCACGACTCCGACGCCAAGTTCATCGTGCTGGCCTCTCCCCAGGACCGGGAGGGACTCTCCACGCAACGGAGCTTCGAGGCTCTGGCGGCGCGGCATCCGAACCGCTTCTTCTACAGCTCCGCATACAACCACCCCTTGTCGCGGCTGATCCTGGCCGGAGGAGACTTCTGCCTGATCCCCTCACGCTTCGAGCCTTGTGGCCTGGTCGACTACGAAGCCTCGCTGCTGGGCAACGTCGTGATCGGGCACCGCATCGGCGGCCTGCTCAAAGTGGCCGATTGCGCCTACCTCTACGACTGGTTGGACATCGAGGACTGGTGGGGGGAGGCGTGGGCCCTTCTGGCCAAGGTCCGAGAGGCCATCGACACCTACCGCACCCGGCCCAAGCAGCACCGGCAAATGCTGCAGCGTGCGATGCGCGTCGATGCCTCCTGGGGGCCTTCTGCTGCTCAATACATCGCACTCTATCGGTACGGCATCCACATGAAACGCTGGTACGAGGCACGCCGCCGGCTGATCCGAGAATTCGGCCGTTCGCTCGGGAAAGAGCGCGACAGCTTCGAAGCCTTTCTCACTGCTGGCGTCGCGCCTTATGCCGACCGCTTCAACTGGGAGCTGCAGGAGGGTCTGAAGAAGTAGCCGACCCGCCTGACGAGGCGCTCGAGGCGGACCTTCCACTCAATCGTTCCTTCCCGATGAGGAGCGCCGCCACAGCAGGGCCTGGCTGCCGTCCGGCAGAGGCCAGGCGGCGACCCTTACCCAAGGGTGCTCTGCGAGAGCTGCCATCACTGCAGAATTGTAGGGCGTCGTGAACGAGATGCCCTGCAATCCGGTCTTTCCGACGACGTAGCTGAGGCTGGCCAGCTGGCGGCGCCACTCGGGGATCGAGCCCAGGCGGCGGAGGTCCAGTGTTCGACCTTGCCGAACGGCCTCGAGACGCAACCCCTGCACGTGAAAGCGGGGCGCGTCGGGCAAGAATCCGACCGCCGCATCATCGGGAATCGCCGCGAGCAGGTCGGCTTGCCTCCAATCCTGCTGGAGGGGAGGACCGGCCACTCCGAAATAGTGGGTCTGCAACAGCGCCCACTCACGCTGCAGCCCTTGAAAATCCGGATCGGGCACAGTCTTCCCCAGCGCCGCGCGGAACGGCCCCAGCGGGGTCGGGAAGGACGCCATCAAAAAGGCGAGCAAGGCTACGCCCAGGATGACCCAGAGGGCTCGGCGGCATCCTCTCCAGAGAATGAGCAGCAGGATGGCCAGCGGGGGGGCCAAAGGCAGAGCGAAGCGGGGGTCTTTGGGGCTCAGGAGAGTCACGGCCAGCAGGCCTCCCCCCAACCAGACTCCCAGAAAGATCAGCGTCTGCCGAGCCGTGTCCCGAATCTGCGCGTGCCTTCGTCGGCGCAGGAATCCTCCGGCCAGAAGGAGCAACAACGGCAACTGCAGGTAGTATCCGGCCAGCACCCGGGGATAGTAGATCCAACCCCAGGGGTTGTTCAGGCCCGGTTCTCCATGCCGGGGGTAGGGCTTCCACGGGATCAAGCCGCTTTGCTCGGTGGTGGGATAGCGAGCCCAGAGATCGGCGAGATTGGGCAAGTAGTAAGGGAGGATCAGCGGAATCGACAGGGCCGCGGCCAGGCAGAGGCTGCCCATAGCCCTCCAGCGGTTCCGGCTGCGCCACCAGCACCAGAGCGTGGGAAAGGCCAGGTAGAGGGGGCAGGTCCACTTTGTCAGGACACCGCCCGCGACGGCCCAGCCAAAGGCGGCCGTCCAGCCCAAGCTTTGGAGCCCTCGACTCTTCAGAAGGAAGAAGGCGGCCAGGGAGACCCAGGCTGCCAGCCACGGGTCCAGCAAGGTTTCGCGGCTGACCCAGGCGACCATGGGGAACAAGAGTACGAGCAGTCCGGCTGCCACCGCTTCTGTGTCGCCGAGCGCTCGCCTGGCCACCCGCCAGGTGCTCCAGCTCAACATCAGCAGCGCGCCCAGGTTGGCCAAAACTCCCAGCAAAGGGGAGGCGCCCAGGACCCGGATCCAGGCGGCCTCCTGCAGATAGAACAGCGGGGGATAGTGGGGCGAGAGCTGGGCCAGATCGCTCCAGAGAGTCCCGCTGCGTCCGGCCTCCAGCAAGAGCCAGCCTTGACTCTCATGATAGGCCATGTCCCAAAGCGGAGGAGCCTGGTTGAGAGTGGCCCAGAGCAGATGGCAGGCCAGGATCAGCAGGAAGCCTCCTGCCCACCAGGCCGTCTCCCTGGGGAAGCGTTGCCTCTGGAGGAGCTCATCCATGGGGGTTCTCGTTCCCGGCGCCGGACGGGTCCGTCTCTGCCGCCTCCTGGGCGGGGACGCGACGATACCGGACCTGCACGGGCCAGCGCATCTGCCCGTAGATGAGTCCTCTGTCGGTCAGGTTGACGATGTAGGCGTTGTCGATCCAGTCCTCGATCCGATGTTCCCAGATGTTGCCCCGCGCCACCGCAGGCGAAATGGAGTAGCTGCCGGGCCGCAGGTTGGGAATCTCGAACCGGAAGCAGGCGGAAAAGATCTCGCCTGCCCGGGCGTCGGGGAGCCGCTGGTTTTCGTACGAGGTGTTCGACGAAGTGATTTCCACGCCCAGCCGGTCTCGGACGGTGAATCCGATGATGGGGCTGGCCGTGGCCTGGAGGAACCGGACCGAGATCAGCAGCCGCACCGACTGGCCGGCCCGCACCTCGTTGAGCACCGACCCACTAGCGGACGCCAGCAGGATCACGCCGATGATTTCGGCCCCTCCTTCGCCGTACCGATGATGCACGTACGGAATGGTGTCGATTACGGGGAGGTCGTCCTGCTGGTCGGCCTGGGGCAGCCGATCCCCCTGTCCGGCTCGCTCCCTTTCCCGCTGAAAGATCAGGGCCTGATAGGCCTCCACCACCTCGGCCGGGGCACCTTCCTTCAACTTGCGCCCGTAATCGAGCAGGACCGCCCGATCGCAGAACCTGGTCACCGCCTGCAGGTCGTGAGTCACGAACACAATCGTCCGGCCTTCGTCGCGCAGCCGGCGCATACGGTTGGTACAGCGGTGCTGGAAGACGATGTCGCCCACCGCCAATGCCTCGTCCACCAGCAGGATCTCGGGCTCCACGTGGATCGCCACGGAAAAGGCCAGGCGCATGAACATGCCGGAAGAGTATGTCTTGACGGGCTGGTCGATGAAGTGTCCGATTTCGGCGAAGTCCAGGATCTGATCCATGCGTCGATCCACCTGGGCGCGGGTCATCCCCATCACGGCGCCGTTCATGAACACGTTTTCGCGACCGCTGAACTCAGGATTGAATCCCGCACCCAGTTCCAACAGGGCGGCTACCTTGCCGCGCACGAAGCAGTCGCCTCGGGTCTGGCGGAGTATCCCCGCCAGGATCTGCAGCAAAGTGCTCTTCCCCGAGCCATTCTGGCCGATCACCCCCAGCGTGGTCCCTCGGGAGACCTGAAGCGACAAGTCGCGCAGCGCCCAGAACTCTTCGTGCAGCTGCAGCCGGCGAAGACTCAGCAATTCCAGAAACTTGTGGGCGGGAGTCCGGTAGATGGGATACTTCTTGGAGACGTGTTGCAGCAGGATCGCCGGTTGCGTGCCCGGATTAGAGGACATCGACGAACTCCCGCTTGGTCCCTCGGAACACCACCCCTCCCACTCCCAGTGAGGCCAGACTGAATCCGGCCAGCACCAGAATGTCCAGCGGATCGGGCAGGCGGCCGAGCCAGATCAGGTCCCGATAGCCTTCCACCACGTAGGCCAGGGGGTTGAGGCGCATCAGCGGGAGGAACTCGGCAGGCACCAGTTCGCGCTGGTAGAAGATCGGCGTGAACCAGAACCAGAGGAGAAGCGCCACCGCCAGGATCTGCGCGGCGTCGCGCAGAAACACCTGCAGGGCAGCGGCCAGCCAGCCCAGGCCCAGAGCCAGGCAACTCACCAGCAAGAGGTAGAACGGCAACAGCACGGCCGTCCAGGGGAGGTGTCCCACCCAGGAGATCGCGATGAAGAGGATGACCAATCCCACCAGGTGCGTCGCCAAGTTGGAGAGTGTCACCGTGATGGGAAGGATTTCGCTGGGAAAAAGGGTCCTCCGAATCAAGTTGCTGTTCTCGATGATGCAGGTGGCCGACCTCTGGACGGTCTCCTGAAAGTACAGCCAGGGGAGGATTCCGCAGAACAAGAAGATCGGGAAGTTGTCGGGCACGGGTCCTTGCAGTCTGACTTCGAAAATCACGGAGAACACGAAGCTGTAGCAGAGCAGCAGCACCAGGGGATGGATCACCGACCAGAAGAAGCCCATCATCGAACCGACGTAGCGGTTCTTCAGGTCGCGGCGCACGAAATTCCAGATCAGATGCCGCTGCAGCAGCAGTTTGCTGAAGAAGTTGCTGGTGATGGCGATCGAATCACTCGCCCAACGTGTCGGCAAGCTCATAGAACAGGGCTTCGTATTGTGAAACGACTCGGTTCCAATCGTACGCCTCGTGGGCACGCGCGGCCGCCGCGTCTCTCAAATCCCGATAGCTCTCGGGGCTGCTGCTGACCGCCTCCATCAGCCGCGCCAGAGCGACCGAGTCATTGAAAGGATAGACCAAAGCGGTCTCTCCGACCACTTCCCGGTTTTCCGGCGTGTCGTTGACCAGGACGAGGCAAGCAGAGCCCATGGCTTCCACCAGAGCGGGGTGGGTCCCTCCCACCTCGGTCGCCTGGACGAAACACAGACAGTGACTCAGCAGCTCCCGATAAGCCCGCCCGTAGATCGCGCCCGGCAGCAAGACGTTTCCCCGGGCAGCCAGCCGCTGCAGCCGGCGGATGTAGCGCCGGCCGTAAGGGGCATCCCCGACCACCACCAGGGGCAGTGCGACTCCCGAGGCGAGGTAAGCCTCGATCACCAGGTGGGCGTTGTTCTCCGGTTCCAATCGACTCACGTAGAGCAAGTACTCCCGCGGATTCAGCTTCAATCGATCCAAAGCGGCCCTGCCGTTGAGCGGCCCCTCGACGGTTCCGTAGGCGATGAAGCGGGTGGGGGCCCCGAACTCCTGCCAGTAGTACTCCTGAATGCAGCGGGCGTCGGCGACCGCCGCATCGGGAAGCTGGGTCGCCAGGAATTCACCCAGCCGGTAGTAGGCGCGCCCCGCCAGGCCCCACTTGCGGCGCTGCCGCTCGATGCCGTCGAGGTTGAGAACCACTCTCTGCCCTGCCAGTTGAGGAATTCCGGCCAGAAAGGCGTTGGCGGCATTGCAGATCAGCGCGATGTCATGACCTGCGAACAGGGCCGCCAGGACGGAGAGGGCCGTGTGGCTCACGGTTTCGAGGTACTTGTGGGGGACGGCCGGCAAGACGCGGATCCGCACGCCGCGGTACAGCGCCAGTTGCCGATTCACGAAGCGCGAACGCCCGTACACCGTGACCCGGTGCCCCCCCTCGCAGAGCCGTGTCGCCAGTTGCTCGGCAAAGGTCTCAAATCCCCCATAGTTGGCGGGAATCCCGCGCGTGCCGATGATGCCGATGTCAAGGGGCCGTTGGGCCATCGCGCTCCACCACGTACGGGGCGGTCACAAAAAAGAGCAGCAGGATCGCCAACTCCGCGTCGCCATAGTTGTACTCCAACAGCCCGGAGATGAGAAAGCCGCCCAGGACGCAGATGGCGTTGACTGCGAACCAACGCTCCCATCCGCCGGGGGGGAAACGACCGACCCGTTTCGCCAGATCCATTAGCAGGTAAGCCCACAACGATACCCAAACGAGTAAGGCAGGCAGGCCCAGCTCGGCCGCAATCTGGAGAGCCGAATTGTGCAGGTGCTGGTACAAACTGAGAGGATGGACAGTGCTGCCACGATATTCTTCGGCCCGGTAGGGCACCATCATGGGGCCCACACCGGTCAGAGGATGGTCGGCGATCATGCGTCCACCGGTTTCCAGAAGCTCGATTCTCCCACTCACGGTCGCGTCGGTCAGATCGAAACTCGAGAGCAGCCGATCTCGAAACTGGGTGGGAAACGCGATCAGCAGAATCGACAGGACGACCACCGCCGGCAACAACCAGCGCCGATCGAAAAAGGTCAACACCAGAGTCGCTCCGGCAACGACGCCCAACCAGGCATTCCGCGTGTAGGACAACAGCAGGGCCCAGCCGCAGATCCCCAGAGCAATCCAGCCGGCCACCCGCACCAGATGGGGACGGGGCCACTCCCAAGGCGGCTTGGGCCCCAGCAGCACCCAGCCCAGCAATACCACTGTGCCCAACATGACCTGGCCGGAAAACGTCATCCAGTGGGACATGAAACCCCGGATCCGGTTGAGCAGATTCACGTCCAGCAGCCAGTGATACTGGAGCAGCCCGTAGACCGAACTCAGCGAGATCGCGGCCAGCAGTGCGTACAGAGTCCCGATCGCCTGGCGCCGAGACATGTAGGTGTACATCAGGGGCACCAGAATGAACTTCACCGGTTTGGGCAAATAGCGAAGGCTGATGACAGGATCGCTGGAAAACGCCAGGGAAATGAGGACGGCCACGACGAAAGCCGCCAGAAACCAGGCGAAGCGGGGGGCCTTCAGGACCAGCCGCCGCTGCCGCCAGCAGTCGACTCCCCAGAGGATCAGGGCGACACCTTGAAAGATTCCCGAGACAGCGATCGAAAAGGTGGTCGATACCACGGCCGCCGCCAGGGCCCAGCCAATCCACTCAGCTCGCATAGAATTCCTTCACCAGCCTCGAGACGCGCCGGGCATCGGGTTCGCCCATGCCCGGGTGCAGGGGAAAGCACAGGACTTCCCGGCAAACTGCCTCGGCCACGGGAAAGTCCCCCTCTCGATGGCCCAGGTGACGGTAGGCCTCTTGCAGATGCGTGGGCCTGGGGTAGATGGCTCTGGCCTCGATGTCGCGACTTCTGAGAAACTCCAGCAACTCGTCTCGGCGCTCCACCCGGGCGGCCAGCAGGTGATAACAGTGCCGGTATCGCTCGGGCTGTTTCTGGAGACGCACTTCTTCCACCTCTGCGAGCATGGCCCGGTAAGCCGACGCCAGAGCCCGCCGCTGCTGGTTCCAACCCTCCAGATGGCGCAACTTCAACAGCAAGACCGCGGCCTGCAGGCTGTCCAGGCGCGAGTTGTACCCCTCTTCTCGATGCAGGTACGGTGCGAACTGACCGTGGTTGCGCAAACTCCGCACCCGCTCTGCCAGCGTCTCGTCCTGGGTGGTGAGGGCTCCGGCGTCTCCGAACGCACCCAGGTTCTTGGTGGGATAGAAGCTGAAAGCGGCGGACTGTCCGAACCCACCCACCCGGCGGGATCCGATCGCCGCCCCGTGGGCCTGGCAGGCATCCTCGATCACCACCAGATGATGCTCCTGCGCGTCACGAAGCAGCGCAGGCATGTCGGCTGGCAACCCGAAAATGTGCACTGGGAGCACCGCCCGGGTCTGCGGGGTGATCCGTTCGCGCACCTGCTTCGGGCAGAGGGTGTAGGTCTCCGGATCGATGTCGGCCAGGACCAGCCGGCCGGTCTGGGAGACGCTTTCCGAGGTGGCAATGAAGCTGAACGGCGAGGTGATCACTTCCGAGTCGGGCTTCACCCCGGCTGCAATCAGGGCCAGCCGAAGAGCATCGGTCCCACTGTTGAGGCCCACGCAATGGCGCACGCCGCAAAAGTCCGCAAACGCCTCCTCGAACGCCGCGACGGGCTCTCCTCCGATGAATCGGTTGTCCCGCAGCAGACTCGTCAGTTCGAGCAGGAAGTCAGCGGCGACTGCCTGAGTCTGGCTGGACAGATCCAGGAGCCTTAGAGGGGAACTGCCGGGCGGTGTCGGGCTCTTCTTTTCCAGGCTCATCACCCTTTGCAAACCTTTCATTCCGAGACGGAACTCTGCTCAGAGAACCACTTCAGGGTTCGGCTCAAACCCTCTTCCAAAGAAACTTCCGCCCGGAAGCCCAGGTCCTGGAAGGCCTGCTGCGTGGCTCCCCGCGAGTGGCGGACCTCGCCCTTGCGGGCTGGCGCATACTCGACCTGCGGAGGAAAACCTCCCAGCCTTGCGATCACCTGCGCCACCTCGAGAACGCTCCGGGAATGCCCCGTGGCAACGTTGAAACAACCGCCGCGCACGGCTGCCCGGGCCGCCAAGAGATTGGCCCGGATCACGTCTTCGACGTAGATGAAATCCCGCGTCTGCCGGCCGTCTCCAAATATGGTGGGTGCCCGGCCGCGCGTGAACGCCTGAATGAATCGCGGGATGACCGCAGCGTAGGGAGAGTCCGGCGACTGACGCGGCCCGTACACGTTGAAATAGCGCAAACTGGCCGTGGACAGGCCGTACAAGTCGCTGTGAAGGCGGCAAAAATGCTCACAGGCCAGCTTGGTCAGCGCATAGGGAGAAGCCGGCAGCACAGGCCCTGCCTCCTCCTGCTGCTCGCATGGCTGCACGCCATAGACCGAGGTGCTGGACGCGAAGATCAGCCTTCCGACGCCCGCCTGGCGGGCAGCTTCCAGAACGTTCAGCGTGCCGTCCAGGTTGACCGCCTGCACTTGCCTGGGTTGCCGTATGGATTCTTCGACCGATGTCAGAGCCGCCAGGTGAAACACCCAGTCGGCGCCCTCGAGAGCTTCGGCCACTGCCGCCGAATCGCGGACATCTCCGCGGCGGACGAACAGCCGTTGGGAAAAACGCGCTCGAAGGGCCTCCAGGTTGGCGAGCTGGCCGCTGGAAAAGTCGTCCAGCACCGTCACCCGGTGGCCCGCTTCCAGAAGAGCCTCGCAGAGGTGCGAGCCGATGAAGCCGGCTCCTCCGGTGACGACCGCGTGTTCCCCCTGCACGTCACTACTCCCTGAGTCGAAAAACTTAGAGTTTAACAGAAGTGGACACATGGGGTCACGCTTGGTAAGCTCCCAGCCCGTGCCCGACTCGAGCCCCTTCCGCTATCAACGTGGTGAACTCTATTGTGAGGCGGTTCCGCTACCGCTCATCGCCGAGCAGGTGGGCACACCCTGCTACGTTTACAGCCGCAGCGCCATCCTGAACAATTACCGCCACTTCAGCGGGGCCTTCCGGGCCGCCGAGGCTCTGACCTGCTA
This sequence comes from Acidobacteriota bacterium, assembly GCA_041630155.1. Lineage (GTDB taxonomy): Bacteria > Acidobacteriota > UBA6911 > RPQK01 > JANQFM01 > JBFGHG01. The sequence goes on along the minus strand of JBFKLX010000080.1, from coordinate 5,084 downwards.
CGCAGTCAAAGCCAACTCCAACCTCGCCGTTCTTCGGCTACTCGCCCAGCTGGAGTCCGGTTTCGACGTGGTCTCGGGTGGAGAATTGAGAAGGCTGCAAACGATTGGCGCCGATCTGACCAGAGTGATGTTCAGTGGGGTGGGAAAGACCACGGCCGAGATCCGGCTGGCCCTGGAGCAGGACCTGCTCGCCCTCAACGTCGAATCGATCGAGGAGCTGGAGACCGTGGCGCGGCTGGCCGCCGACATGGGTTGCCAGGCCCGCATCTCGCTGCGCTTGAACCCGGACGTCCAGGTCGAAACGCACCCCTATATCTCCACCGGGATGCGCCAGCACAAATTCGGCATCGACCCCGAGAAAATCGAGTCACTGGTGGCGGTCATCAAAAAATCGCGCCATCTCGACCTGGTTGCGCTCGGCTGCCACATCGGTTCGCAGATCCTGGACGTCAAGCCCTTCCAGGACTCCTTCGTCAAACTCCAGGCACTGGCCGGTGAATTCGGCCGGCGCGGCCTGCCGGTGCAGATCCTCGATCTGGGAGGCGGCATCGGGATCCCTTATCGTGGAGAAGCGCCGGCTCCGATCGAGGAATACGCCCGCTTCCTGACAGAGCACCGAAATGGCTACCGCCTGGTCCTGGAACCGGGCCGCTTCATTGTCGGAAACGCGGGAATCTTGCTGAGCCGGGTGCTCTACCGCAAGACCAATCGGGAGAAATCTTTCGTGATCGTCGATGCGGCCATGAACGACTTCATGCGACCTGCACTCTACCAGGCCTACCACGAGGTGCTGCCCGTACAGCAGAGAGAGCCCAGCCAAACCGTCGACCTGGTGGGTCCGGTCTGCGAGAGCGGCGACTTCTTCGCCAAAGAACGGCACCTGCCGGAGGTCGCGCAGGGGGATCTCCTGGCCGTCATGAACGCCGGCGCATACGGCTTTGCGCTGGCCTCCAACTACAACTCCCGGCCGCGCCCAGCCGAGGTGATGGTGGACGGTGGGAACCACCGAATCGTCCGGCGTCGTGAGCGGTTCGAAGACCTCATCGAACTCGAGCAATGAGGTGAACCGGAGAGCTGGACTCGCACAACCTCTCGACGAGAATCCGCACACTTCGCCTCTTGCCGAAGTGCTCGGGTGTTGGGGAATGAGGAATCTCCTTCAGTGAACCCTGAGCCCACCCACCCAGGTCTGCACTACTCGGATGTTTTCCAGCTCCGCAGGCGCCACCTGAAACGGATTGGCCGAGAGGACGACGAGATCGGCCAGTTTGCCCGCCTCCAGCGTTCCCAGGCGATGTTCCTGGAAGATCGCGTAAGCGCTGTTGCGCGTGTAGCAGGCGAGCGCTTCTTCAACCTCGATCTTTTCCTGGGGCACCCATCCGTTCGGATTGCGGCCGTCCAAGGTGCGGCGGGTGACGGCCGCGTAGACCCCCAGCAGCGGATTCAGGGGAGCCACCGTCCAGTCACTTCCGAAGGTGACGAGGACCCCGGCGTCCAGCAAGCTGCGAAAGGCGTAGGTGGTCTGAATGCGCTCCGGCCCGATGCGCTTCTCGGCCCAGCGCCCGTCGTCGATGGCGTGATAGGGCTGCATCGAGGCGATCACCCCGAGGCCTGCCAAACGCTCGATGGCCGCTCGAGTCAGGTGCTGTGCGTGTTCGATTCGAAAGCGCCGCGGGCGGGTTGGTTCCCGGCGTCCAACCTCCTGAAAAATGTCCAGCAGCTCGTCGTTGGCGCGATCTCCGATGGCGTGAATCGCCAGCTGCAGCCCCGCGGCGTCGGCACTCAAGATCAGGCGGCGCAGATTGCCCTCCGGGAACCAATTCCCGCTGGGCAGTCCGCTCGTGGACGGGGCATCCAGGTAAGGCTCGTGAAACCAGGCGGTCGTGCTGCCCAGCGAGCCGTCCACGAAGGCTTTGACGGCACCCACCCAGAGAGTGTCGCCCCCGAATGCCCGCTCCAGCCCGGCCCGCTCCAGCCGCTGGTAGTCCGGCAGAGGCGTGATGGCATAGATGCGAACCGTCAATTCCTTCTCTCGGTCCAGCTGCTGGAAGATGCGGACCTCGCGAAAATTGGTCATGGCGTTGACGGTCGTGACTCCCAACCGACCGGCTTCCCGTAGAGCCGCCTCGATGGCCCGGCGGATCTCAGAGTCGCTGCGCTCCGGGATCACCCGGAACACCAGGTCCATGGCGGCATCCTTGAGCATGCCCGTGGGGCTTCCGTCGGACTCACGAACGATCTGGCCACCCGGGGGGTCGGGCGTCGCCGATGTGATTCCCGCCAACTGGAGGGCCAGGGAATTGGCCAGACCCATGTGGCCGTCCAGTCGGGTCACGAAGACCGGGGTTCGAGGCGTGGCCGAGTCGATCAGAGCGCGCTGCGGGATTTGCCGGGAGGGCCACGCTTCATGGTCCCAGTCTCCCCCCAGAATCCAAACTCCCGGCTCCAGCTGGGAAGCTCTTTGGCCAATTCTCTCAGCAAACTCCCGTTCGTCGCGAGCCGAACGAAGATCCAGACCCAACAGCTGAAACCCGCCATCCACGAAGTGTGTGTGATTGTCGATGAAACCGGGCATCAGAAAGCGGCCCTGGAGATCCAACAGCTCAGTGGTCCCTCCGCGATGGTCCAGGACCTGCTGGTCGCTGCCCACCGCCATGATCCGATCCCTCCACAGCGCCAGCGCCGACGGAGGTGAGCCGGCCGGCTCAGCCGCGCCGGTCCAAACCACCGCGTTGTAAAAGATTCGGTCGGCCTCGACCCGGGGCCCGGGGGAGCCACAAGAACTCGAGACGGAAACAGCCATCCAGATGGCCAGCCCTCCTCTCCGCATCATGGGCGAAGGATAACTGAAAGCAGCCGTTCTCGCACCTCGAGATCGGGGCACCTCCGGCCCAGCCAGGCGCGACCCGCAGCTCGGCGAAGCGCCGGCTGCGGCAGACCAACCCGCTCGGGCCCCGACGGCAGCTAGGCGACCCCGCGGTCAGGGCTTTCCTATATACTCGGTGCGAATTTGGGAGCGTCTCTTTGGCGGCACTCAACCCAAGAGACCAGCAGCATCATCAATCAACCGGATAGAAGGCGCACACCGTCATGGAGGCCATCAGGAACCAACAGATCGACGAAGCCCTCCGCACTTTCCGCGATTTGAACCGAGAACTGGCCGACTTGCGCAGCATTGCCAGCACCCTCAATTGGGACCAGGAGACCACGATGCCTCCGGCCGGCACGCCCTTCCGGGCAAACCAGGACGCGACCCTCGCGACCCTCTACCACCAGAAGCTCACCTCGCCTCAATACGGCGCCATCCTCGAGCAACTCGAAGAGGAGGAGCTGGACGAATGGAATCGAGTCAGCCTGCGGGAAGCACGCCGCGCCTACGACAAAGCTACCCGCGTGCCCGAAGCGCTGGTGGGCGAACTGGCCGAGACGTGCAGCATGGCCTACGAGGCCTGGGTCGAAGCTCGACAGAAGTCCGACTTGGCACATTTCTCGCCTTGGCTGGAGAAAATCATCCACCTGAAACGGCAGCAAGCTCACTGTCTGGTGGAGGGCGATGTCCCTTACGACGCGATGCTGGACGAGTACGAACCGAAAATGACCGTGGCCAGGCTGGACCCGCTCCTCGACACGCTCCGGCCCCTTTTGACCGAGCTGGTCGAGCGGATTCGGCTGTCCCCACACCAGCCCGACAAGGGGTTGCTGCGCGGTCGTTTCACCCAGGAGCGTCAGCTCGAGCTGGGCACGACAGTGATCACAGCCATGGGCTTCGACTGGAAAGCCGGGCGGCTGGACGTGTCGCCCCACCCTTTTTGTTGTGGCCTGAACCCTGGAGACGTCCGCATCACTACCCGCTACTCGGAGGAAGATTTCTCGGTCGGCTTCTTCGGCATCGTTCACGAGGCGGGACACGCACTTTACGAGCAGGGCCTGCAGGCGGAACGCTTCGGAGAGCCGGCCTGCGAGACGATTTCGCTGGGAGTTCACGAATCGCAGTCCCGGCTCTGGGAAATCTTCGTGGGGCGGAGCCGGCCCTTCTGGGAATACTGGTTTCCCCGGCTCATCGACGCCTTCCCCGAATCCTTCGCCAGCGTGGCACTGGAAGACTTTCTCCACGCCGTCAACCAGGTCGAGCCCAGCCTGATCCGGGTCGACGCGGACGAGGTGACCTACGGCCTGCACGTCATTCTCCGCTATGAAATCGAAAAGGCCCTGTTCGAGGACAGCCTGGAAATCCGGGACGTCGAGGGAGTGTGGAACCAGAAAATGGAGGAGTACCTGGGTCTGACTCCACCCGATGCGGCTCGGGGAGTCCTCCAGGACGTGCACTGGTCCCATGGCTTGTTCGGCTACTTTCCCACCTATTTGCTGGGAACCCTGTACGCCAGCCAGCTCTTCCAGCAAGCCCGCGAAGACATCCCGGACCTCGAAACGCAGATCGCTCGAGGCGAGATGCTGCAGCTACTGGAGTGGCTGAGGCAGAAGGTGCATCGTCATGGCAAGCGCTACTCCGCCGATGAACTGCTGCGCCAAGTCACCGGACGTGCCCCGGACGCCGCCTGCTTCCTGGAGTATCTGAACCGGAAGTACAGTGAGTTGTACCGGCTGGAGTGACGGGGGCGTAGGGGGCAGCGCGTGAGGGTGCACAAACATCTGTGATTTTGCATTTGGCGCTCTGAAATTGATCTGGGCTTTGAGCTTTGAGACTCGAGACTTTCCACAAAGGGTTCTTCATTTTCTGCCTCCTGGGCTGCGGTGCCTTGCTTTGGACGGGAGCCCAGCCGCTTCCCTCCGGCCACACCCGGACGGGCGCCGACCGCCTGCTCGAAGAACCCTACCGAAGCTGGATCCGCGGCAAACGGTTGGGGCTGATCACCAATCACACCGGTCTGACGCGCCAGTTCGCGTCGGTGGTCGAGGTGCTCGAAGACCTTCCCGATGTCCAAGTGGCAGCCCTCTTCGCGCCGGAGCACGGACTCCATGGTCAGGCTCAGGCTGGAGAAAGAGTCGAATCCACCCGCCGCGTCTTCAGTCTCTATGGCGAGCACCGCTCCCCCACCCCCGAGATGCTGGCCGACCTCGACGTG
>JBFKLX010000079.1:0-22327 GCA_041630155.1 Acidobacteriota bacterium | reverse complement strand
ATCTATCTCGGAGGCGCGGTGGTGTCGGTTCGTCCCACCTTCGCGTGGGCCCCAGTCGAAGGCGGTCCGACCTACGAGGTGGCGCTGCGCGACAGCTGGGGGAAGGAGTTGTGGGAGGTGCGGACCGAGTCGACGGTACTCGCGTATCCCTCCGACCAGCCGGCGCTGGAAGCCGGAAAATATCAATGGGAAGTCGTGGCGCGGATCGACGGGGAGGCGGTCGCACAGCAGGCGGCTCGGCTGCAGATCAAACCCGATCCCCAGCTGGCCGAGCGGCATCCCGAAGATCCGGCCGAGCAGCTCGTGCTGGCGATAGAACTGGAAGCTTCGGGCTATCTCGCCGAGGCGGCCGGGCTGGTGCGCGAGCTGCGCGAACGCAATCCCGACGACCCCCGCTGGACACGCCGCCTCGTGGTGCTCTATTACAACGCGGGCCTCTTCCCGGCGGCCAATCAAGAGAAGAAGCGACTCGAGGAGCTGGGAGAGGAAGGATCCTGACCGGATGATTTCATGACCCGATTGCGTCGCTGGAGCCTGGGGCTGGGCATCGTCTTGCTGGCGAGTGGCGCCGGCGTCTGGCTGGACGACTCGGGGCAGGGCGACTTGCTGGAGCTGTGGACCTATGACTGGCGCATGGAACTGCGCGGCCCGCTTCCTCCCCTCCAAAACGCCCCCATTCTCCTCCTGGCCGTGGACGCCGAGAGTTTCGAGCGGATTCGTGACCCCCTGGTCTTCTGGCAGCCGCACTTTGCCGAGGTGATCCGGGCCATGGCCGAAGCCCGGGCTGCCGTGATCGGACTGGATCTGATCTTCAGCGACGTCGATCTGGTCATCCAGGGACTGGGCGGAACCGCCGATCGAACGAGCTCCCACAAGCAGGCCTTGGCAGCCGCCATCCTGGAATCCGGACAACTGGGTACCCCGGTCGTCATCGGCTACAGAGTGGGTGGCCAGGGGGCTCAGGAGATACCGCTGGAGCTTCGGCTCTCGGCGGCCGTGGCCAGCGGAGAAGACAACGCTGCCTACTTCAACCTGACGACCGATCCGGACGACTTCGTCCGTCGCCAGGAATTGTTCCAGTACGACGCGGAAGGCCAACCCGCTTACAGCTTCGCCATGGCAGTGGCCCGGGCCTACCGCCAATACCAGGATCTGCCGTTCGTCGGATTACCCGACAAGCCGCGCTTCATGTTGATCAATTTCCGTGGCGTGGGGCACTTTCCGTTCATATCGTTCTGGAAGGCCCTGGAGGCGGCCCGGACCGGCGACGAGGCTTTTCTCCAGCAGTTCGAGAACAAGATCATCCTGATCGGGGTCCCGGAGGAAGACCGGCACCCGACCCCTCTGTACGACTGGGTGGAACGAAGCGAATCCCGGCCGATGAAGCGCAACCCCGGGGTGGAGATCCACGCCAACACCATCGCTACGCTGCTGGAAGGCGACTTCATTCGCCGGCTGGGCTTCGCTGGCAGAGCGGTCTGCACCGTTCTGCTGGTGGCCGCCGGCACCTTGCTCTGCTTCCTGCTCTCTCCCGTTTTGGGAATCAGCCTCAGCCTGGTCCTCTTTCCGGTTTATTTTCTGATCGCCCTGGGCTGGTTTCACCAGGGTACGTGGATTCCCGTGGCGGGCCCCCTGGCAGGACTCCTGTTGGCCGCTTCGACCGCCCAGGTCGCCCACTACCTCCTCGAAGGGCGGGAAAAGAAGAAGCTGCGAAACCTCTTCAAGCGCTACGTCGACGACCAGGTGATCGAGCAGATCCTGGAAATGCCGGAGCTTGCGCTGCGGGGTCAACGCAAACAAATCAGCATACTCTTTTCCGACATCCGCGACTTCACCGAGCGCTCCGAGTCGCTTGCACCGGAGGACATGGTGGAGCTGCTCAATCGCTACTTCGAGCGCATGGTCGAGGCGATTCAATCCCACCGGGGGACGGTGGACAAGTTCATCGGGGACGGGATGATGGCTGTTTTTGGGGCGCCTCTGGACGACCCGGACAGCGCTTACCATGCCGTCCAGGCGGCACTGGCGATGCAGCTCTCGCTCGTCGACCTCAACGCCCAATTGGAAGCCGAGGGCAAGGCTCCAATTCTCATCGGGGTGGGCATTCACTCGGGCGAGGCGGTGGTGGGCAACATCGGATCTCCGGAGCGCCTGGAGTACACCGCCATTGGAGATGCCGTCAACACGGCCTCCCGGATCGAAGGCCTCAACAAACAATTCGGCACCCGGATTCTCATCAGCGGCGACACGCTGCGGGCGCTCAACGGGCGCATCACACCAGCGCGAAGCTTGTCCGCAACCTTGGTGAAGGGCAAGAAAGAAGCGCTGGAGATCTACGAGATCGACCCCGCCACCCGGCTGGCGCACGAACCAACGGCAGACCCCCGCTAGCCGATGCACCCCCCGCCCCCTGGCGCGGGACACCGAGGACCGGCGGAACGCGAGCCGGCCCGGCAAGGTCAGCACTCGCTCGCTCGGCACCCAACTGCCGCCCTGGAGATGGGGGTTTTGCCCAATCTCCGACTCGGGTCGAGAAAGTCCATTTTTCCCCTTTACTTTATCCGGTGACTCCGTAATATTTGAGGAGAAATCCCGGTTTCTGGACAGTCTGTACTGACCCTCTTGGGGAAGACTGGGTGTCGGTGTACAAGTCTTTGGCGCCGGCATTGGCGAATCGAGAGGGTTCATGACTGGACGAAGGGCCATGGGAGAGAGGTGGTCACGGTTCGCGCTAAGTGGCTTGACAGAAACGGAGACGATCCGGCTCATCTTTCACCCATCCAACACATGAGGGGCTTATGAGTAAGACGAGGAGTCGACTGGTTTGGATATTCGCGTTCCTCACGTCGGTGCTGCTCAGCTGGCTGCCGCTGCTGGCAAGGGTGGCTGAACAGGAAGGGTTTGTTTTCGAGCAGCCCGAGGACGTGATCATGCACTGGGCGGAACGTGCCTGCATCTTGATCTTCATCGCATCCATCTTGCTGATCACGTATGTGCTCGCGTTCCGGCGGGACCGGCTGATGACGGGCGGCACGAAGTGGCTGTTGTTTTTCGGCTTGGTGGTCTTGCCTTTGCCGGCTGCATTCCTGAGCGCGGGTGTGGGCATGGAGGGATCCAAGGCGACGGAGTTCTGCCAATCCTGCCACGAGCCGATGGATCCCTTCGTCGACGACATGATGGACCGCGAAAGCGATCTTTTGGCGGCCGTTCACTACCGCAACAAGCTGATTCAGACCGAGCACTGCTGGAACTGCCACTCGGACTACGGGATCAGCGGCACCGCCGAGGCGAAGATGACCGGGCTGATCCACATCTACAAGTACACGACCAACACCTGGAACGCTCCCATCCAGCTCTACAGCGACTACAAATGGACGATCTGCCTGGAATGCCACGCCGGTTCCGGCTACTTCGAAAGTCCGCGCAACGACCCCGAGGCGCACGACGGCGTCCTGGAAGGCGTGATGTCGGGTGAATACGCCTGCACCGACTGTCATGAGACTTCTCATCCGCCGCGCGAGGAAAGGAGCACCAAGCCATGACCCACGTTGCGATGACGCACTATCCGCGCACCAAATGGCTGGTACTGGCCGGCGCCCTCGGTCTGCTGGGACAACTGTCGGCGGTGATTTTCATGCTGGAAGCCACCCCCTACACGACGATCATCTTCATTGGGGGGGGCATGGGATTGATCCTCCTGGGCATCCTGGTCTTCGCATGGGTGGTCTACCGGGACGCCAAGGCGCGCGCCGAGAGCATCTCCAGCAAGACCTTCACGGCAGGCGAGGCGATCTTCCGGCAGGGGGATCCGGGCGACAAGATCTACATCGTCAAGAAAGGGGAAATCGAAATCGTCCGGGAAGACAAGGAGAAAGGTGAACAGGTCCTGGCTCGCCTCCGTGACGGAGAGTATTTCGGCGAGATGGCGCTGCTGACGGCTGCGCCCCGCAACGCAACAGCACGCGCCGGAACCAAGACGGAAGTCCTCTCGATTGACCGGGAAGATTTTCAGGCTCTGTTTTCAGGCATTCCAGCCTTCCGTTCCAGCATCGAAGCCGTAGTGAAGCAGAGGAGCTGAAGCAAGGGTTTGCTTCGGAAAACAGAGGAGGGTCAATGAGCACCAACGTCGTGATCTTGGGAGGAGGCTTCGCCGGTGTGTACACTGCCATGTACCTGGAGAAGCTGGCGGGACGAAACTCCGACTTCAACATCACGCTGGTCAATCGCGAGAACTATTTCGTGTTCCAGCCCATGCTGCCCGAGGTGATCTCGGGCAGTATCGAAATCCAGCACATCATCAACCCCATCCGGCGGCTCTGCAAGCGCACCAACCTGGTCGTCCGCGACGTGGAGCAGATCGATTTGGAGAACCGCGTGGTGACTACCAGTCCCGGGTTTCGGCCGACTCCTTTCAGGCTGCCCTTCGATCACCTCGTGATCGGTCTGGGGACGGTGATGAATTTCTCGCGCATGGCGGGCTTGCAGGAGCATGGCTTCCCGTTCAAAAACCTGGGGGACGCCCTGCACCTCCGCAACCACGTGATTCATGTGTTGGAAGAGGCCGACGTGGAGCAGGATCCCGAACTCCGGCGTGCGCTCCTGACCTTCGTGGTGGCGGGAGGCGGCTTTTCGGGCGTCGAATGTGCCGCCGAGTTGAACGATTTCGTGCGGGAGGCGGCCCACAGCTACCGGAATCTGGACAAAGACGAAGTCCATGTGGTGCTGCTCCACGCCGGCGATCTCATTCTTCCTGAGATGCCCACCAAGCTCGGGCAGTTCGCCGACCGGCTGCTGCGCAAACGCAAGGTGGATATTCGCTATGGAGTCCGCCTGCAAGGGGCCTCTGCCAATGCTGCTCTGCTACAAGGGGGCGACAAGATTCCCACCAAGACCCTGGTGGCCACCGTACCCTCCGGCCCCAATCCGCTGATCACTTCGCTGAAAGTGCCTCAGGAGAAGGGCCGGGTGCTGGTGGACGCGACCACCCAAGTCAAGGACACGCCGGGCCTCTGGGCACTGGGAGACTGCGCCTTCGTGCCCGACCTGGTGAACGAAGGAAAATTCTGCCCGCCCACGGCCCAGTACGCCATCCGCCAGGCCAAGACCTGCGCACACAATATTCTGGCCTCCGTCAAGGGTGGCTCGTCCAAAAACTTCCGTTTCAAGGCGCTGGGCATGGCTGGCGCCCTGGGCCACCGGGCCGCCGTCGCCGACATCATGGGCTGGGTTCAGGTCTCCGGCTTCCTGGGGTGGCTGATCTGGCGCGGGATCTACTGGTCGAAGCTGCCGGGCCTGGAGCGGAAATTTCGAGTGGGAGTCGACTGGGCGATGGATGTGATCCTGCCCAAGGACATCGTCCAGATCAAGACGGGCCGCTCTCAGAGCATCTCTCAAGAGCATTACGAGCAGGGAGAGACCATTTTCAACGAAGGAGACGTGGGAGACCGCGTCTACGCGGTGATCGAGGGCGAAGTCGAAGTGCTTCGCAACGGCAAGTTGCTGGCGACGCTGGGTGCCGGAGATTGCTTCGGAGAAACCGCCCTGTTGAGCGATGCTCCCCGCAACGCCACCGTCAAGGCCTGCCAATCGGTCGATCTGCTCAGCATCAACCGGGGAGATTTCGAGGCTCTGATGAACCACGTGCCGGGAATGCGCAGCATTTTCGAGAGTCTGATGAAACAGCGGGGGGAAGGTGCGAGCCCTCCTCAATCAGGGGCAACGACAGAACAGTAGAAGAAACGAGAGTGACCGTGTTCGAGCGGGTTCAATTTTGGTGCTCGAGCCCGATGAATCCGACACTTTTTCCAGTGAGCATTGAGAATTCTGGTGAGGAGAGCTATGGAACTGAGGTTTTGCACACGCTCGCAGACTCCTGCCGGGGTGGCCGCTTGGCTGCGGCTGGCGGGGTCGCTCTTGGTTTTGGGGTGCCTGGCGCCCCCTGCACTTGCAGCCAGTTCGCCAGGTGAGCCGGCTGCGCCTCCGGCGGCCGAGTCGGTTGCTGCTGAGTCACCCGAAGCGGGAGTCCAGGCCTATGCCGGAATCGAAGACCGCTGGGCGAATATCCTGGGAGCCGATGCCATCATGCCCCCGACGACGGGGCCGGTCTCGGCCGTGCGGGACCGCCAGCCCGAAGTCGGTCTGAGGGAGCTGGTGGAACAGACCTTCTTCCGGCTCTCGGTCGACTACACCCACAATTGGGTCAAGTTCACGGGCCTGCCCACGGTGACCTTCCTCGAGGATCTGGGAGAGCCGTTCATCCTGGGCCCTGACGGCGAGACCATTTCCTACCCGCCGGCTTTCGAGGACCAGGACGACCGGATCTACGCGCGCCTGACCTTCGGGACCCGTGGCTACGGTTCGGACCGGTTGGACACCTATGTGTCGCTGCTGTCCTACCACGACCTGGACAACACCTCGGACGGTTCGCCCTTCATCGGCTTCACGGATTCCTACGGTGGGCGGAGCCGGTTCAGCGTCGTCAACGCCTACTTCGACATCAACGGGCTGGCGGCGGACGGCTTTCTCTCGGATCTGCACCTCCGCATCGGACGCCAGTACACCCACAGCTACACCAATCAGCTGTACGTCCTGGGTGCGGCGGTCATGGACGGCGCCACGTTCGAGTATCGCAACGACAACTACAACTTCGGCGCCTATGTGGGTTCTCGGGCGGGCATCTTCTCATCCCCGGAGAACCGCCTGGTGACGGGCGCCAACTTCGGCGCAGCGCTGGGCGAGGCTGCCTACTTCAACTACGACGTGCTGTATTACTCCAGCGCGCTGATCCAGAGCTTCACGATCGAGCCGACATTCGAGATCCCGCTGCGCGTGCAAGGCTTCTTCCGAATGGTGGAGGACCGCCCCGTCGACTTGGGGGTTCGCCTCAACTACGCGGCTGCCCGCTGGGGAATCAATGCCAATCTGACGGACCGGCTCACCGACGACGATTTCCTGTACGACGTCTGGATCAACTCGGGAGCGACCAATGAGTTCAACCGGGTGAGGCGACTCTACCTGAGCGTGCCACAGCCGTCCTATCGTTTCTCCCTGGACGGGTATCGCCAGCTGTCGTCCTGGCTCTCGGTAGGCGGCCGCCTCTGGGCCTACCAACTGCACGAAGATGAGGACCAGGAGGGCTTCGAAACCTCCTTCCAGGACTGGTCGGGCAACGTCACTGTGACTCCTGGAGAGCGTTGGGAGATCCTGGGAGAGTATCACTGGCGCGATGTGGACCGCGGCAGTCCCTTCGGCGCGACTGAGTTCGCCGACATCCAATTCGCCGGCGAGACCAATTACCAGGAGTTCACGGGAGCGGTCGGCTATCGCTGGTCGAATCGCCTGCGGGCCCAGATTGGGACCTATTACCGGCTCTTCGACCTTCAGAACCGGCTGTTCCTCATCGACGACTCGAAGACCAACGGCGTATTCGCCAACCTGTTCTTCAGGCTGACCCGCAACATCGACTTCCGGCTGCTCTACGACACTGACAACGACTACGCGGTGTTCAACCCGGACATCGAGCGCCAGCACGGCTTGCGGATCGGCTTCGACTTTCACAAGTGATCGCCCCAGCGGAAGAGAGTACAAGACTATGATCTGGAAAAGACCTTTTGCTTTGATCGCTTTTCTGGGCTTGGCCCTCAGCCTCGCCGTTCCCGCCGGGGCTCAGGACTCGCCCAGCCGCGCCCAATTGCCCGAGTTTCACGACGTACACGTCAACGAAGTGGAGATTGGCTGTTCGGACTGCCACGCAATCCCCGACGACCCGGCGCCCGGGATGGAGCTGTCCTTCTCAGTACGCCCGGGACACGACAACTGCAACATTTGCCACGAGGACGAGTTCGACGAAGGTGAATTCATCACCCTCTGCCTGACCTGCCACGCCAATGACCTGTTCGACCTGGGAGCCTTTCCCAGCGGGAATCTGTCGATTGGAAGTTTCTCCCACGAACAACACGTCGATCCCAAGGGGCGCGTCGACCGCCGGACGGGCCAGCGCCAGGACTGTGTCTTCTGTCATCGCGTGGCTGAAGAGGACCCCGGTGCCTTCTGGCCCGACCACCCGCAGTGCAAGGACTGCCATGCCGGGTCGGCGGCCGCCGACCCGCTGATCGCGGCGGGCGAAGACCAGGCCTGCCAGGGCTGCCATGACCTGAAAAAGATCGATGACACGATCAAGCACCGGGACGGAGAGTACGCCGCCGGCATGTTGCCGGCCTGGCTGAAGGCGCGCTTGCTGGCCACCGCCCCCGCGGCCGAGCACGAGGACCCACGGGGCCCCTCCTGGGGGGATGTCGTCAAGTTCCCGCACGACAAACACGTCCAGGAGCGCACCGGCGAGGCCATCAACTGCATGCTCTGCCACCAGGGTGTTCTGACCCGGACCGGCCTGGGCCAGCAGACCTCGCTTCCCAACATGAACGAGTGCGCCGTCTGCCACAAATCGACCAGCCGGGTCGGCTCCGAGAATCTCGTCGACCGCTGCGACGTCTGCCACACCGTGATCAACGAGGCTACGGTGCCGGGGCACAAGGGGCACATTCCCGGCATTGCCCACAACCCCAGCTTCTATGCGAATCATCGAGCTCAGGCCCGTGAGGAGGAGGGCTACTGCACCTATTGCCATGGGCTGGACTTCGCTGCCGGCAATGCCTGCGACGAATGCCACGCTGCGCTGCGCCCCAAGAATCACCTGGCCACTCGCTTTTCAGAGACTACTCACGGCCGGTTGGCGGCCATGGATCGCGAAAACTGTGCGGTCTGCCACCAGTCGGATTTCTGCATACGCTGCCACAACATTCCGCCCCGCAGCCATGCGCCCCTGGCGTTGTTCGCCTCCGGCGGACACCGCTTGCTGGCGGCGTTGAATCTGCGCAGTTGCTTTGCGTGTCACACCTTCGAGGAGGCGTGCCTGGAGTGCCACGAGCCACAACTCCGTGTGCCCGGTCAATAGGGCAAAGTTGGAGGGTTCCCCAGCGCGATTCGGCAAGAACGAGAATAGTAACCGAGGCTGAACGGGTCAGCCTCGGGGTCCTCCACTCGGTGAAAAAAGAGCTTGCTGAGCCCACCCTGTTGACCTGGCCGGGAGTGGCCAGTTAATATGGTCGGCGGGGACACTGAGATGGAGGATTGTAGGTCATGACTTAACACCAGAGGTAAAGCGAATGCTACGAAGAAGCCGTGCTCTCAGGATCTCCAGTATCCTGGCTACCGCAGCGGTTCTCCTGGCGAGCAGTCACCTGTTTGCACAGTCCGTTCGGAGAATCGTCCCTCCCCTGGACACGGGCGAGGCGGTGAGATACACGTCACCGGTAGAATGCGCCCGTTGCCACCCACGTCAGTTCAGAGAAAACGCTCAGGCCGTCCATTCCGGCTACCGCAATTTCAGCCCAACCTTCAACACGTTGGAGATAGGCTCGAACTATGCCATTCAGCTGGTCAACGCCCTGGATGCCACGACTGACCTCTTCCAACGGACCGAGGGGGGGGAGTTGCTCTTCCGGACCAACCTGAGGCCTGTCTACGCAGATGCCAACTTCGTGACGCTCAATCCCTCGAATCGAGCGGTGGACGGCGAGAACATGCGAGCCGGCCTCTGCGTGGGGTGCCATGCGGGACACGGTCTGGGTCTGGGGATTCAGGGGGATGCCGGCCTCAACGTGAACGAATCCAGGGTGAGGCGGGACATTCCCCCCTGGAACCCCAGGGACCTGGCCGGGCACATCACCTTCAACGAGCGGGGCCAGCCGGTCGTCACGGGCGCTGACACCCGCCCGCTGCGCGACTTCCACTTCGTGAACGACGCAGGCCAGCAGGTGTTGCCGGCGGAGTTTGGAGGATTGCCTCCACCCGGTTCCCGCACCACCATGATGGGCTACGGAATCCACTGCGACTACTGTCACAACGTGGTCGAGCCGGACCTGGAGCGGAGCCTGCAGGGAGACGGCTTCGCCAACACCTCCTTGAGGTTGCTCTTCTCATCCTTCAAGGCCGGTCCCTTCGTCAACGCCTTTCCGCCTCTGGACGACTTTCACATGTCGACCAACCGGCGCGAACGGATCGAGTACATTCGCAGTCCGATGCTCTGCAACGGATGCCACGACGTGCGCATTCCGACGGCTGACATCGTGACGCCCGACAACACGACCAACGCGCCCAACGTGCTGCATTTTCGACTGGAGAATCTGAGCACCGAGTGGACCATCGGCCCCTATGCCGATGCGGCATTAAACCCGTTCGGCTCCGTGGTGCGTTGTCAGGATTGCCACATGTCGCTCTACCCCTATTCCGGAAACAGCACCTACTCCGTGACCGACCCGGTGACGGGAGACCGTCTGGAGATCACCAGTCCGACCCCGAGCGTGTTCCCGATCAACTTCGCCGCCGAGGGCGAGTTGGGTGTCGCCCGGGGCGATTTCGGCACGCGGGCCAACATCCCGCTGCCTCGCCGCAAGGTGGTGACTCACTATTTCACCGGAATCGACGTGCCGCTCCTCTACGACAGCGAAATGAAGGCCTTCCTGGGTCTGGCCGAGTTGCCTCCGGGGACGACCAACTTCGGGCGCGACAACGGCTACTGGCAGACCGCCGATCGGCTGATCCCGCCGGGGACGCCGAAGCTGAGCGACCCTCAGCCGGACGATATCTTTGCCAACTATCCGGCCGACGCCGTGGACGAATATGGAATCCCCTTGAATTTGGAGCAGCGAAGGGATGACCTGGCCCGTGCGGCCGTCCGCATCGACCTGGATCGTACCGACGCCACCGCCAAGCTGGGCGAGGACTTCATGGCCCGGGTTCGGGCCGTTGCCCTGACCGGCCACCGCTTGCCCGCGGGCTTCTCGCAAGAACGCGGCGTCTGGGTCCAGTTGACCGTGAGTGGCAAGAGGAAGGACTCAGGAGAGGACGTCATCCTGTACGAGTCCGGATACCTGGTCGACAAGCCGCACCCGGAAACCGGGGAACTCGAGCCGGACGGCAACTTCCATGACGAGGACCAGGAACACCTCGAGGCCATCGTGAACCCCTTCACTCACGACAATGAGGTCTTCAACTTCGGGCCGGACAACGGACCCCACGCGCGAATCTTCGAAGGGCTCAAGGAAGGCCTCGTGTTCTTCCGCAACGAACTGGTCCGAATCTACGGTCCCGAGTACGTCGAGGGCGAGCTTCACGGTGTCCCGTTCCGGAACGAGACCGGGATTCCCAGGTTGAACCGCAATCACCCCCGGACACTGATGCCGCTGACCTATATTATCGAAGAGGAGACCTTCAGCGCAGGACTGTCCAGCTTCGTCGACAACTGGCGCTCTCTGCCGCCTCTCTATCCGCGCACCTACGGGTATGACATTCACCTGCCCAGCGCGGAAGAGCTGGCGGAGTACGGCATCGAACTGGAAGGCCCGTTGACGGTGACCGCACGAGTCCACTTCCAGCACTTCCCCCCGCTGTTCTTGCGTTTCCTGGCCCGGGTGGGTGGGGCATACGTGGAGAGAAACCTCAACAACAGTCCGGTTCTCGCCTTATTCGAAGGACTTCGCGGTCCTGCCGATCGCAATCTCAACATGTGGAACGAGCAGCGTATCGACGACCTCTTGAGGATCGTCTACGACATAGCCACTGCAGAAGTCACCGTTCCGCTGGAGCAGTAAGGAGGTACCCCAATGAAGAGATCATGGATCATCAAATCAGTCGTTGGAGTGCTGGCCGTTGCAGTGGCTTTGGGATTCGCTCTGGTGCGCCCGGACAAGTCCAAGGCCGTAGCCAGTACACGTTCGCTGCCCCCGCTCCACGCGGGGATCGGCAGTCCGGGATCGGTCATCGAAGAGGGCCAGCAGCACGAGAACCCCGAGTTCTTTGCGATCGTGAAGACGGACTGGCCGGTGCTGGGGATCGAGGAGCCCCGCACTGCCTGGGAATTCGTGCAGAGGGGAGCCTACTACCAGGACGACCTGGAAGACGAAGAGGCCGCCCGTCTCGATTATGAACACGCCCTCGAACTGCTCGAGGAGATCGCCGAACGGACGGGCGACATCGCCCTTCCGGAGCGCCTCCTCCAGGTCCATTTTCGCCTGGGTCCCATTTATCTGCACCGGCACGAGTACGAACGGGCTATCGAGCACTTCGAGACCCTCCTGCACGAGGACCCCGAACTGGAAGGGATCAACCGCGAAATCGCGTTGGCCTTCGAGGGACTGGCCGAGGAGGCGCTGCACGATGGCGATCACGACAAGGCCGAGGAATACTTCCAGGAAGCCTACAATCACTTCGCCATCGAGTTCGACATCGCTCCCACCAGCCAGATCCTCCTCTACGAATTCGGGGAGTTCCTGCTGTTGCCCGAGGTGGGGGACCTGTACGAGGTTGACGTGGTGGCCTTCCACGCCGTACCTCGCCTGGACGGAGAAGGAAACCCGATCCTGGTCGACAAGGTGGCCGAGGCACGGGATTATTTCCAAAGGTATCTGGCCCGTGCCGTGGAGCACTGTGACACCTACCCGTTCCGGATTCGGAAGGTTGACAAGAGGGCCCGGGACCTGGGCGGACCGGGCAGCGACCTCGCGATCCGCAATTGCGTCCTCCGCGAGCGGATCAGCTAGAAAAAAGCCACGAGATCCCGGGGAATGGCCTGCAACTATTCCCCGGGAGTTGACTCCTACTCTGCAGCGTGGTTTTTTAAGAACTTGCACCAATCGCTCTTACCGAGGAGGATGACTATGAAAAAGCTGACTCAATTGCTCTTGGCGACCGCCTTGTTCGCGCTGGCCGTGATGGTGGTGGCGGGCCTTTCCTTCCAACCCGAAGTCTATGCCACCAAGGAACTCTACAAGTCTGCCAAGGACATGTTCGGGTCCGACATCAAGGGCTGCAAGCACTGTCACGTGAAGGCCCTCCCCAAAGAAGGTACGTCAGATCTGAACGAGCGCGGGCAGTACCTGGTCGATCAGAAGACGGACAAGGGCGCCGAGGAAGTCGACATCTCCTGGTTGAAGGAATACAAAGAGCCTTCTTCCTAAGCCCCCAGATTCTCATGAGAGATCCAGTGCGGCGCCGGGGCCGTCCCCGCCGCCGCGTGGCTCGGTCTCGGCCACCCGAGGGTGCACGCGGGTCCGCCTGCGGAGCGCTCCGCGCCGTGTCGCGGCGATCGACGGCAGTGCTTGCGGGCGCCGGCAAGCCCTCCTCATGAGAACGACCTGAACACTTCACCTCAATTCGAAAAAAGGCACGCTTCTTGAAGGAGGGCCCTCGGGGCCCCCTTCGTTCGCCCCGGGTCGTCCTTCGGCCGAGGGTGGAGCTGTCGAAAACACGCCTGTCTGAAGCGGGCCTGCTGGACCCCTCAAAGCAGCTGTCTTATTGATTGCGATTGACTTTTTCGCGGGGTATACTTCACGTCGTTGGTTGCTCGAGATTGCCGCTGACTCACGACTCAGCCAGGCTGGACGCCGTGCTGGTGGCCGGTCCGCCAGAGACGGTCGGGCGCCCCGGCAGGTGGGAATTCATTCGAGACGTTCTTCGAACGGAGCGGGGGAATTCGCGGACGAAGGGCACTTGCCGATCCAGGAAAGGGTGCGAATGGGGAAAGATTTTCGTCTCCAGCTGAAGTTTTGGGGTGTCCGCGGATCGACCCCTACGCCACAAATCGAGAATCTGAGTTACGGCGGCAACACCTCTTGTTTGGAGGTGCGGCTCCCCAATGACGAAGTCTTCATCTTCGATGCGGGAACGGGAATTCGCAACCTGGGGCTCTCTCTCGTCGAAGAGTTCAAGGAAAAGAAGCTGCATCTGAATGTGTTTTTGACTCACTTTCACTGGGACCACATTCAGGGGATCCCTTTTTTTGCACCGCTCTACAATCCTGAAAACAAAGTCGTCTTCCATTCTTTTCGTACGGTTGCCGGGCTGGAAGGGATGTTGCGCGGGCAGATGACTGAGCCCTACTTCCCGGTCAAGTTCGAGTTCCTGCCCGCCAAGACGGAGTTCGTCGAGGTGGGAAAGACGCCGCTCAAATACGGCGATGTCACCATTTCACCCTTTCCGCTCAACCATCCGCAGGACGCGATTGGCTACCGGATCGAGCGCGCGGGAGCCGTGATCGTCTACGCCAGCGATCTCGAGCACGGGCACGAGGTGCTCGACGGCGTGGTACGCGACTATTCCACTGGGGCGGACATCCTCATCTACGACGCTCAGTACACGCCCGAGGAATACCAGAACCATGTCGGCTGGGGTCACAGCACCTGGCTAGAAGGCAGCAAAGTTGCCACCGAGGCGGGGGCCAAGCAGCTCGTCCTGTTCCACCACGACCCCTCCCATTCGGACCAGATGTTCTTCGATGTCGTGCAGGAAGCACGGCTTCACTTCGGCAACACGCTGGGCGCCAAAGAAGGGTCTTACTTCATTCTGTGAGGGGCGCAGGGCTCAGAGTGTAGAGCCGGTCGCGACACCGGCTTCCAGCCGGTGATGTCACAGTAAGCCCGAGCCCCCGAGTCCCAAGCCTCCCAAAGCCTTCAAAACCTCAGCTTGACTGCCAGCCTGAGGCTTCGGGGGTCGGTCTGGGTGTCGAAGGCGTTCCCGAAGCCGGGGGACTCGAGGATCCGAACGGGAATCCCGAAGCTGGTGGTGTTGAAGAGGTTGAAGAGCTCGGCGCGGAAATCGACGGCCAGGGTCTCGCCGAGCCGAAAACTGCGGAAGAGGGCCAGGTCGACGGTGGACAGGCCGTCGGCCCGAAAGCTGTTGCGTCCCACTCGACCTGGCAGGCCGCGCGGGGCCAACAGGCTCAGCGGTTCGGTCCCGGCCTGCAGCTGCACTGGTTGGGCCGTGTCGGGCTGAAGCACGAGCCCCGCGACTGAATCGATCCGATCAGTCAGATTGCCGTCCCCATTCCGGTCGCGCGCCGTGTTGACCGTGAAGGGCTGCCCGGTCTGAAACTCTCCGATTCCGGCGAGTCGCCAGTTCCGAAACGGTGCCGGAAGGCTCTGCCCGGGAAGCTCCCAGATGAAATGGAAGCTGACGCGGTGGCGGGCGTCGAAACTGGCGGAGGCCCGCTCCAGAAAGAGGTTTCGACTGTCCTGCGGCAGGGAGAAAAAACCGCGCCCATCGAAGGGGTCGGAGACTTGGTCGATGGCGTGCGCCCAAGTCCAGTTGGCGCGAAACTCGAAGCCTCGGCTGAATCGCCTCTCGACTGCCAGCTGCAGCGAGTGAAAGCTGGAATTCGCCGAATTCTCGAAGAGCCTGAAAGCCCCCAGGCCCTCCAGAGGCCGCTCCGCCGCTTCGAACGGAATCGAGGGGGGACGGTCGGCCAGCACGATGCCCTGAAGTCCGACCGAATAAACGACGAGCGGGGTAGTGATCAGCCCTCCGTTGGGGGTCGCGAAACGGGTCAGGTGGCGGCCCTGGGTGCCCACGTAGTCAAGCGATGTGAGCCAATCGGCGCCCCACTGGCGCTGCAGCGACAGCAGCCAGTACTGAGCGGAACTTCGCTGCAGGTTCCGTTCCGGGAGGGTGAAGGCCAGGCCGTTGGCATGCAGGGACGTGCTGGATTGGTTGAACAAGGCGCCGATGCCCGTGGTCAGGCGATCGCCTCGAAGATTCAACACGTTCAAGCTTCCGGGGACGATCAGCGGCTCATTGGTGGGCAAGAACGTGAAAAAGGTGGCATGAGGCAAGAAGAGCCCGGCGGTGGGTGCGAAGTTGGGATCCAGATTCAGTGGAACGAAGGTGGGGAACACGTTGCGGGACTGGCTGGTGACGGCTCCCAGGAACGAGTCGTAGGCGATGCCGTAGCCCGCCCGGACGACCATCCTGCCGTTGCCTCCCGGATCCCAGGCCAGGCCCAGGCGGGGTGCCAGGTCTGTCTTCTGTTCGTCGTAGATCCGGTCGCGGCCCTGCAGGAAACCTTGCAGTCCGTCCAGTGCGAGGGCGAAGGCGGCATTGGCGCGGCAGATCGTGGCTTCTTCGAGAGTGGCGTCCATGGCGGTGTCTGCCAAGATGGCGTCACACCTCGGGCTGCCTGCCGCCGGGGCCAGCTGTGAGAACTGATCCAATCGGATTTGCAGAGCGTCTTCGATGCGGCGATTCCTCTCGCTGGGCGGCGGTTGCAGTTCGTAACGCAGGCCCAGGTTGAGAGTCAGGTTGGGCGCCAGCTTCCAATCGTCCTGCACGAAGAAGTCGTATTGCGAAATGTTCAGTCCGATGGTGGAGTCGGCGATCTCGCGCCCGCTGATGGCCTGCAAAAAGCCTGACGGCGCGCCCAGGGAAGCCAGATCGGTACCCCGCAGGAATCCCCCCTCGAGGTCCAGAGGGCAGGTGGGATTGCCGATGCAGCTCTGGTTGATTTCACCGAAACCGAAGAAGACCTGCGGGCGGGCGTTGCGATCGGAAAAACTGTTGAGCTGAGAACGCCGGAAGTCGAATCCGAACTTCAAGGTGTGCCGCTGGCCGGACCAGGTGACGAAGTCGCTGAGCTGAAACGTGTTGCTGACGCGGCCCTGTGGAAAGTTGAACACGTCGATGCCGCGGGTGCTGAAAGGCGCGATCGTGAGCTGCCCAATGGGCCCAGTCGTGCCGAATGGGCCGAATCTGCCGTAGGGGGTGTCGATGGCTCGGCCGAAGTTGGGTGCGTTCGCGAATTGCGGGGGGACCGGCAGCAGAGCCGGTGAGCCGAAAATCAGAGGGCTGCCTCGTCCGGGAGGGAAGCTGAGATTGGTGCGCCCATAGGAAAAGCGCAGCGCGTTTCCATGGGTGGGCGAGTTGCTGTTGAGAAAGATGGAGAGGTTTTGAGTGCGGGCGTCGGTGCCCAGTGCCGAATCGAATGCCTCGCTGGTGAAGGGCAGACGTGAATCGTCGTCCGTGAAGTTGTAGCGCGCCGTCAAACTGTGCGCCTTCCATGGGTACCAGTCGAACTTGAGCGAGAAGATCGTGCCCTCCTGTCGGCTTTCCTGGACCTGCGAATAGGTATGGTCGGCGAAGGGCCCCGATGGGTTGTTGGGGAGCGGATAGAGGGAGAAGACTCCCTCCCCGGCCAGGCTCGAGTAAAGGACGGGAAGCTGGCCGAACCGTAGGGCCCGAATGCCGCGCTCGCGATAGAAGTCGCCCAGTTCTTCGATCGGAACGAAGCCGGCCCGCCGTCTCAGACCTCGCTCACTGGCCGCCGGGACCACGAAGTGTCCGAGACGACGGGAGCTGTTCTCCTGGCGTTCCAGCGAACCGAAGAAGAACAGCTCGTCCTGGACGATCGGGGCGCCCAGCACGCCTCCCACCAGGAGTTGCTCGTAATCGTCGTCGCGGAAGCGACCTCCCTCGAGATCGCCCTGATTGACCCGGTCTTCGAACGGATCGTCGAAAAAATTGCGGGCATTGAGTGCGTGGTGGTTGAAGATCCCATAGATCTGGCCGTGCGCCCGCGACTGGCCCGAGCGCGACACGGCGTTGACCATCGAGCCGGAGTTGCGCCCGAATTCCGCGGGGAAGCCGGAGGTCACGACCTGGAATTCCTGCACGCTTTCGGTGTTCTGAGGAACCAGCGAGACGAAGCCCTGACGCCGAACCCCGATGTCTTCGTCGTTGTTGTCCGAGCCGTCCACGGTGAAGTTGTTGCTGCGGCCGCGCTGCCCGTTGACGGAGAACTGCCCGGCTGTCCCCACTCCGATCCCTACCGCCGGTCCCTGGCCGCTGGAGAAGGGGACGCGGAAGACGCCGGGCGACAGCAGCGCGAGCTGGTCGAAAGTGCGCCCGCCTCGCAGCGGCAGCGTGGCCAACAGCGAGGCGTCATAGTTGGCTCGAATCGCCGCGTCTCCCAAAGTCAGCAGGGACGTGTCCCCGGGTTCGCTCAGATAAGCCAGGACCACCGGGTTGGGGCCGGGTGCGGTCAGGTCGATGATGGCAGTCCTGGTCTGTTCACCCTGCAGCGTGATCTGCTGGGTGGGGGTGGGTACTTCCTTGCGCAGCTGGAATGGGGGCAGCACGATCTTGGGCTGGTTGAGCCGGATCAGCACCCCTGTCTTCTCTTGCGGATAGTAGCCTTGGTAATCCGCACTCACCGTATAGTTGCCGGGCTCGAGCTGGAGAAAGGCGAAGTTTCCCAGGGCATCTGTCTGCTGCTCCCTGCTCCAGCCCCGGTCGACGTTGAGGAGAATCATGCGGACATTCGCCAGCGGCACAGCGCCGTCCACGTCCAGCACGGCGCCGCGCACCTCGCCCGTCAAGGTGTCGGCTCGAAGCCAGGGAGTCGGGAGCAAGCTCAGGGCGAACAGGAGCAACAACCACGGCGATCTTGAAAATTTCATGGATTCTCCCACCTGACGGCCTCGCTGGCGGCTTCCATGGGTGACCGCGCGGTGTGCTTCATCGCCGCAAGTCCGTTCGTGCTTTCTTCAGGAGTTCGTTCCCCGGCAGCTCGGCCAGTCCCCGCTGGACCGTCTCGGCCGCTTCTTCGCAACGCCCGCTGTCACACTGAATCTGCGCCAGCAGGATCCAGGCTCGGGCCCGCTGGTCCTGGTCGTCTTCGCCGCCCGCGCCTTCCAACGCGTCAACCAGGAGGGACTCAGCCCGGACCGAGCCGCCTTGCCGATGGAGAGCCTCGGCCACCAGCCGGCGGGCGGGCAGGTTGGGCCGGCGATGCTCCAGAGCTTCCAGGTAATCCAGCGCCTTGGCTTGGTTGCCTGCTCCAGCCGCTGCTGCCGCCAGCAGCTCGTGAGCGCGGTGGTCCGGATGATGCGCCACTTCGAACTCCTCGAAGCGCTGGGGATTCACGGCGTCGGACGGCCGCATGAGGCTGTCCACTGTGAGGGGAGAATAGTCGGGCACGGCCACAAAGATCCAGCGCCGGCGCGCCAGCTCCATCCAGTCTGCGACGGTCTCGTACCCTCCCCGTTCCAGTTGCCTCAGGCCCCATCGGTACAGCAGCCCGTGGATCCCGGCGACTTCGTTTTCGAAGTTGAATGCCGTGGATCCGAGCGCCTCGAGTTGGGCGTCATCGAGTTGGCGGAAGGAGGTGTCGAACAGCTCCAGGGCGGCTGCGGTTTCTCCTCGCTTCCACGACTGCTCGGCTTGCAGCTGCGACTTCCAGAATGGGCTCTCCAGAACCTGGCGGGCGGTCGAAGTGGGAAGCGCCGCCGGAGAGACCTCGGGATGGCTGGCCTGAAAATCCAGGATTCGATTGCGCAATTGGCGGCTCTCAGGTGCGCGCGCCAGGGTTTGACCCAGCAGCTCCCACGCCTGAGTCGCACGCTCTTCCCCCTCCAGCTCGGCCACTTTCAGCAGCTGCTCCTCGACGATCGTGCTCTCGATCTGGACGATTGCCTCCTGAAGTTCCTGTTTCTGATGGGCTTCCGTTGCCAGGTCGCGGGACTTGCGGAAGAAGCGGAGAGCCTCGTCTTGCCGGCGCCGCGCGAAGGCGATCTGTCCCAAGAGGCGATAGGGCGGGGCATAGCGCGGGTCAGATTCATTGGCCTGCTGGGCCGACTTCTCTGCCTTCTCGACTTGCTGGTCGGCGAAATAGAGCTGGGCCAGTTGGTAATGGGCGAAGGCGTTTTGAGAATCCGCTTTCAGGGCGCGTTTGAACTCGTTTTCGGCGTCCTTGCGCCGATTGCGCCCCAGCAGGAAAATGCCGTGGGAGACCCGAAGATTGGCGTCGTCCGGGGCCAGTTGCAGCGCCCTTCGAAAGACTGCATTGGCTTCCTCTTCCCGGTTCACGGAGCCCAGGAATTCTGCGTAGGCAGTAAGCACTTCGACGTTTTCCGGATGGCGCCCGCTCAGATCGGCCAGCAGGTTTGCGGCCTCCGCGACCCGGCCCAACTCCCGGAACATTCGGGCCAGCGTCATGCGAAAGGAGGGCTCCTCGGGCTCGAGACGGATGGCCAGGCGAAAGCTCTCCTCCGCTTCGCCAAAGCGCTGCAGCCGCTGCTCGAGCTGCCCGAGCGTGTGATAGGCGTAAGCGTTGCCGGGGTTGAACTGGATGGCTCGCTGCAGCTCCTGCAGGGCCGGCTGCCAGCGTCCCGTCACGAAGAAGAGCTGTCCCAGGCCGTGATAGGCGGTGCTGTCCTCGGCCCGAGTCCCGATCGCTTCGCGAAAAGCGGCTTCGGCCTCTTCGTAACGGCGCAGCTGCAGTAACACCAGGGCCCGGGTGATTCTCGGATAATTCCAAAAGGGGGTCAGTTCAATGGCTCGTTCCAAGGGCGGCAGCGCCTGCTCCAGCTGGTTCTCTTGCCAGTGGGCCAGGCCGATGGCATTCCAGGAATGGCTGGCCTCGGGCTGGAGTTGGATCGACTGCTGGAGCCGGGATCGAGCTTGGGCGAACTGTTTCCGTTCGATCGAGGCTCGACCGTCGAAGAAGAATTCCTGGGAGCGGTAGGAGGCCGGCCAAATCTGCGGAAAGCGATTCCAGAGCGCACTCCCTTCGAACAGTTGGCGCAACCGAACCGTCAAATCACTGCCCTTCTCGAAGATGGCGGCGTTCCACTTGGTGTCTCCGCCTTCCAGGTACTTCAAAATGATTCGCTGGGCCTGGTCTCCCATCGCTACTGCCAGCTGGCCTCGCAGCTCCTCGCCCAGGTCGGGTTCCAGTGCGGGCCGCAGCTGAGCGTAGTAGTCCCAGGCGGAGTCACCGGCGGGTTCGATGAGCCGCTCCTCCCAGAGGGCTTGCTGAAAGCGGCGGTACAGATCCTCCTGATTGGCCGAAAGTCCGGCCGGCGGGGGAGTGAAGGCAGGCGGCTTTCCCAGTTCTCGTATCGGTTGCAGCTGCCTCGTGGCCGGGTCGAACCACTGGGGGCCGGGCAACAGCTTCAAGCGGAAACGCTGCTCGTGCTCAGGTGAATACACCAGCAGCAACAGCACCGGGTCGTGGCCCAGGCCCTGCAGCTGCAACGGACGTGAGCCGTCGGTCAGACTGGCATAGAGGTTCCCGTTGACATACACCTCCGACCCCGCTTCGAGGTTCAGGATCAACCGGGGCTCGGCAATCCGGGCCGCGGACGCCGGCAATGGGTCTTGCGGCGCCTGGGGCCTGGCCCAAGCGCCGGGTGCGGACAGCGCGGCCATAGAGGCCACCTGTCGGAGGGGTGGACGCGCCTCCAGCCGGAGCTCCCCGACCTGGGAGGCCTGAAGGTCGAATCTGTTTTCGCCTTCCTGCAGAGTCAAGGAAATCCTGGAGGGGTGATTCTCGGCATCGAACAGGGTCAGCTCGAGCGCCCCCGGCGCGAGCGGCCCCAAGGCCACCTCGCCGGCTCCCTCGGGAATCGGGCGGACGGCAATCGATTCGTTCTGGGGGTCGATCCACTGCGCGCGCAGGTAGCTTTTCTGGCCGGTATTGACCAGGACCAGGACCGTGCCCGTTCCCGGCATCACCGGAGAGGGCCCGGGCCGGTTCAGAAACGATAGGGGCAGGGACGGATCGTAAATCTCGTTGGTCTCAGGGTTTTGCTGATTCGCCGTCCGGCGGGGCACTTCTTGCTGGACGTACTCAACCACTTCCTGCGCCTGCACCAGCGGATCGATCGCTTCGATTCCCTCGCCGTTGAGGGCTTGCAGCAGCGCGTAGGTGAAGACCCCGTGACCCAAGCCGCTGTCTTCCCAAGAGGGTTCGTCCTGCCCGCTGGCCACGAGGTTCAGCAGGTTTTTTCCTTCGTCCGGCTCCCCGAAAGCCGTCAGCAGCAGTTGGTTGATCGCGTTTTGCTGGTCGGCCAGCACGCCCGAATGGCACATGTCGCTGATCATGACCAGGCTCTTGGCCGGTTCGAAACCGAAAAATACGCTCTGCTGAAGGGCCAGTAAACTGATCGCGGTAGAGTTGGGCGAGGTCGGGTCGCCGTCGATCGGCAGGAAGTAACCGATCCTCCGCCGGTGAACGAAGCCGTGGCCCGCTATGTAGACGTAGACCGTATCCCCTTCCTGAATCTTGTCCCAGAACCGCTCCATCGCGTGTTCGATGCCGGTCCGTGTGGCCTTCTCCTCCAGCAGCAAGGCAATGTGATTCCGCGGGATGCTCCCGCCTCGTGGACTCTGCAGAAAATCGGCGAAGGCCTGGGCATCGGTGGCCGCATAGTTCAAAGGAGCGGCGTGGGTGTAGTTGGAGATGCCCACCACAAACGCCCACATCCTTTCCGGGTCGGTCTCGCTCAGCTGCTGCAGGGCGAAGCCGGCTCCCGCCGTCCCCACCGCGGTCCAGAAAAACAGCCGCAAGACGAAGTGCAGCCAGCCGTGCGCAATCGATCTTTGCATTTCAGGCCTACTCCTCAGCTCCACTCCCATTCTAGTCGAAGCACGGGGTGGTTTCAGTAACTCCCGAAAAAAGAGCCCCTCCGGGCTGAGAGGCGTAGAGGCTGTCCCCCCT